>JAJDYL010000103.1 GCA_022825195.1 Alphaproteobacteria bacterium | reverse complement strand
GCTCGCCGACGAGATGGGCGCCGACTGGGGGATGGTGAAGATCGTCCAGGCGGAAGGCGACGAGGAGAAATACGGCAACCAGGACACGGACGGGTCGCGCTCCATGCGCCACCACATCCAGTCCATGCGCCAGATGGGCGCGTCGGTGCGCCATATGCTCGCCAATGCGGCGGCCGAAATGTGGGGCGTGGACGCCTCGCAGGTCAAGGTCGGCGTGCATGAGGTGACGGGCGGCGGCCGCAAGGCCGGCTTCGGCGAGCTCGCCGGGGCGGCGATGAAGCAGGCAGTGCCCGAATTCGAGGCGCTCTCGTTCAAGGACGAGTCCGAGTTCCGCTATATCGGCAAGGGCAAGATCGGCATCTACGACCTGCACGACATCACCACGGGCAAGGCCGTTTACGGCGCCGACGTGATGCTGCCGGGCATGAAGGTCGCGGCGGTCGCGCGCCCGCCGGTGGTGGGCGCCGAGGCGAAGAGCTACGACGCGAGCGCGGCCATGGCCGTGCCGGGCGTCGAGCATGTGGTGCCGCTGCCGGCGTCGATCATGCCGGCGAAGTTCGCCCCGCTCGGCGGCGTCGCCGTCGTCGCCTCCAACACCGACGCGGCGATCAAGGGCCGCGACGCGCTGGAGATCCAGTGGGGCGACAGCCCGCATGGCGGCTACAACTCCGAATCCTACCTGGAGGACATGCGCGCGGCGGCAAAGCAGCCGGGCAAGGTGTTCCGGGCCGAGGGCGACGCCGCGGCGGCGTTCGCGGGCGCGGCCACGACCTTCGGGCAGGAATACAGCCAGGCGCACATGGCCCACGCCATGATGGAGCCGCCGGCGGCGGTGGCCAGCGTTGCGGACGGCAAGTGCGAGATCTGGGCGCCGGTGCAGTCCCCCTTCGGCGCGCGCGGCGATGTCGCGGCGGCGCTGGAGATGGACGCCGCCGACGTGCGCGTGAACGTGACCCTGCTCGGCGGCGGGTTCGGCCGCAAGTCCAAGTGCGACTTCGTCATCGAGGCGGCGCTGCTCAGCAAGAAGCTGGGCATGCCGGTCAAGGTGCAGTGGACGCGCGAGGACGATATCCGGCACAGCTTCTACCACACCACCTCCGTGGAGCGGATCGAGGTTGCGCTGGACGAAGCGGGCAAGGTGACGGGCTGGCGCCACAACTCCGTGGCCCCGTCGATCCTGTCCACCTTCGCGCCGGACAGCGGGCACCAGTTCTTCATCGAGAGCGGGATGGGGCATGTCGACATGCCCTTCGAAATCCCGAACCTTTCGATCGAGAACGGCAAGGCGATGGCGCACACGCGCATCGGCTGGTTCCGCTCGGTCTCGAACATCCCGCGCGCCTGGGCGGTGCAGTCCTTCGCCTCGGAGCTCGCGGCCGAACTCGGGCGCGACGAGCTGGAGGTGATGCTGGAGCTGATCGGTTCCGACCGGAAGCTCGACCCGCCGAAGCAGGGCTTCCCGGAGGATTTCTGGGACTATGGCGAGGTGTATGACGAGTATCCGATCGACACCATGCGCCTGAAGAACGTCCTCAGGCTGGCCGCCGAGAAGGGCGGCTGGGGCCGGCAGATGCCGGCCGGCGAAGGCCTCGGACTGGCGGTTCACCGCTCGTTCGTCACCTATGTGGCGGCCTGCGCCCGCGTGAAGGTCGTGGACGGCAGGATCACCGTGCCGGAGATTCACATGGCGGTGGACTGCGGCTTCGCGGCCAATCCGGAGCGGATCCGCAGCCAGATGGAGGGCTCGGCCGTGCAGGGCATGACCATCGCGCTTTACAGCGGCGTCACCTTCGAGGACGGCGCGGCCGTGCAGTCGAACTACCATGACTACCAGATGGTGCGTTCGGACAACTTCCCCGAGAAGGTGCACACGCACATCGTGCCGCATCCCTTCTCGGTCCACGCCTCGGGCGTGGGCGAGCCGGGCGTGCCGCCCGTTGCGCCGGCGATCGGCAATGCAGTCTTCCACGCGACCGGCAAGCGCATGCGCGACCTGCCCATGGGCGATACCGTCTGACCCGCCTCCGGGCGCAAGGACAGGGAAAGGGCCGGCTCCCAAGCCGGCCCTTTTTCCGTTTGCCGGGCACGGCCGCCGGCCCCGCGAACGGGGAGCGGGGACCCTCCCGGAAATGTCATGAATTGTCATGTTCCGTCATGGCCGGGGGCGAAATCCACGCGGTCGAACCGGTCCCCGTCCGCCCGGTCTTCTTCTTTTTCTTCTTCCTCTTCGCCGGTCCGGTCCGGTCCTCGCGGGCGCAGCGGTCCTCCGCTTCCCGTTCGAGCCGGGTCCGCCTGCGCTCCGCGACCTCCTCCGGCGCCCACGGGTCGTAGATGTCGCCGTAGCCGTGGCGGCGCTGGTGGAGCCAGTCATGCTCCGCGCCGTCGGCCCGGTCGTCGTCCTTCCGGTCCCGGTCGGCCCCCTCCCGGTCGCCGCTGTCCCAGGGGCAGTATTCGCAGGTCTCCTCCGGCGGGTCGTCGGCGGGGGGAAGGTCGTTCGCCGGGGCCGGGGCCGCGAAGCTGACGGGCAGGCGCGTGCGCTCCTCGACGGCCTCGGCGAGCGGGCCGGGTTCGGTGCCCGCCTCCCGCGCCTCCCCGGCTTCGATCTCCCCGAGCTCGTCCTCGTGCGCCACCGGCCAGAGCCGGGCCCGGTTCCCGCCGCCGGACCCGGCCAGCCCCACGATCTCCGCCTGGAAGCGCAGCACCCGCAGCATCAGGTAGGCGGACCCGGCGACAACGGCCGCGTCCCACGCCTGCTCCAGCCGGGCCAGCAGGATGCCCGCCTCGTCCCTCTCCGTGCGCTTCCACGAGAGCCGGATGCGGCGCAGGCGCTCGATGATGTAGGGCCGCTCCAGCAGGGCGCAGCCGGTCTGGCGGGCGGAACGCTCCGCATAGCCGGCCTGCCTTGCGGCGCCGGCGGCATTGCCGGAGACGGCATAGTGGCGGCAGAAGGCTTCCTGGCGTGTGGAGAGGGCGATGGCGGGCGCACTTCGCCTGTGCGTCGAAAGGGGGTCGTTCCGGCGCCGGGCCGGAGAGGCGGGAAGCGGACCCATGGACACCGCTGCCCTGGGAGCTATTGTAGCATAATTTCCTAGAATGCAAGCCCCTTGCGGATAATTATATCCATATATGCGAACAAAACAGTTTCTCGGACGCGCGCGCCGGAATGCGCTATCCTCGCCCCATGTCGTTATGCGGGGCGACGAGACGGTCGGTCCTGGCGGGGCTGGCGGGCACGGCGGCAATGCCGCTGGTGGCCTGTGCGCGTTCGACTCCGCTGGGCTACGCCTTTCCGGACGCGGTCGGCGACCGCGGTCTCGGGCTCGCGCCGCCGGTCGCCTGCACGCCGGGCACGCGTTCGCAGACGGAAGGGCCGTTCTACACGCCGTCCACCCCGCGCCGCACCGACCTGCGCGAAGCCGGTACGGACGGCGAAACGCTGATTTTCGAAGGCCTCGTGCTGACGCCGGACTGCCGGCCCGTGCCCGGCGCCGTCATCGACATCTGGCACAGCGACGAAAACGGGCGCTACGACAATCGGGGCTTCCGCTACCGGGGCCACCAGTTCACCGACAGCGACGGGGCTTTCCGGTTCGCGACGATCCGGCCCGGCCGCTATACCGGGCGCACGCCGCACATCCATGTGAAGGCGCAGGGCAAGGCGACGCGCCCGCTCACCACGCAGGTCTATTTCCCGGACCTCGCGGACCGCAATGCGCGGGACGGCATCTACCGGGAGGAGTTGCTGATGCGCCTCGACCGGACCGCCGAAGGCGCATGGCGCGGCCGCTTCGACTTCGTGCTCCGGCCTGCCTGAACATCCGGCGGCGGAATACAGGCCGGTACGGCCCGCATCCGCCGCCGCAGGATCAGTTCTGCGCGACCCAGCGGTTCCAGCGCTCGGTCAGCTCCTCCTGGTAATCGACCCAGAAGTTGATCGATTCCTGGCTGCCGCCGAACAGGCCGGTCGCCAGATTGTCCCCTGCGGGCAGGCTCTTCGCCCGCTCCGGATCGACCATCGCCACGCCGTCCTTGTGCGTCGGCCCGTAGGCATAGGCCTTGGTGAACGAGGCCTGACGACCGGGATCGGTCGTGAACTTGATGAAGGCATAACCGGCGTCCTGGTTGGGCGCGCCCTCGATGATGGCCCAGGAATCGATGGCGTAGATCGTCCCGTCCCACACCATCTGGAGGTTCTTTCCATCCTTCTGGGCATTGGTGATCCGGCCGTTATAGGCGACGCTCAACTCGACATCGCCGGCGGCAAGCCACTCGGGCGCCTGGGCGCCGGCTTCCCACCACTGCACCAGCGGCTTGACCTCATCCAGCTTGGCGAACGCCCGGTCCACGCCTTCCGGCGTGTTGAGGACCTTGTAGACGTCCGCGGGCGCCACGCCGTCGGCCATCAGCGCATATTCGAGGTTGAGCTTCGGCCCCTTGCGCATGCCGCGCTTGCCCGGCCAGGTCTTCGTATCCCAGAAATCGGCGAGCGTGGCCGGCGCCTTGGAGATCGTGTCGGCGTTGTAGGCGATGACCACCGACCAGACCAGCATGCCCACGCCGCATTCGGTGACCGCGTCCGGCAGCATCTGCTCCCTGGGCACGAGCTTCGACCAGTCGAGCTGGACGAAGACGCCTTCCTCGCAACCCCGGACCAGTTCGGACGTCTCCACCTGCACGACATCCCAGGGAATCTGCCCGGTATCCTGCATGGCCTGGAACTGGGCCCAGCCGCCGAGATAGACGTCCTCGAGGAACGCGATGCCCGACTCTTCGCTGAAAGGGGTGAAATACACGTCGCGCTGTGCGTCCTGGTAGGTGCCGCCCCAGCTTGCAATGGTGAAGTCCCGGGCCTCGGCGGCTCCCGAAAGGACGCCGAGCGCCGCCGCAACGGCGAAAAGGGGTTTAAGGTTCCTCCCGATGGCTTTCATGACCTTTCCTCCTTTCCGCCGAAACCGGCTTTTCTGGCTGTTCCAAACTCTCAGTTTCCTAGTCCGGACCGCGATAGGCAACCGGTTTCCTCCCCCCGGCGCCATGCCGCCCTCAGTCCGCGCGCGCCGACCGCTGCCGTGCGCTTCGCCATTGCAGCACTTCCACGACGACGAGCAGGGCGATCGAAAAGGCGATCAGGAGGGTCGCGATCGCCACGATGGACGGGTCGAGCTGGTCGCGCAGGCCGGTGAAGAGCTGGCGCGGCAGCGTCAATTGCGCCGGGCCGCTCAGGAACAGGGCGACGATGACCTCGTCCAGCGAGGTGACGAATGCGAACACCGCGCCCGCCAGCACGCCCGGCAGGATCAAGGGCAGCGTCACCTGGAAGAAGGCGGCGAGCGGCGGCGCGCCAAGGCTTTCGGCGGCGCGCACGAGGTTCCAGTCGAAGCCCTTCAGGGTTGCGGACACCGTGATGACGACAAAGGGCACCGCGAGCACGACATGCGCGATAATCAGCCCGATATGGGTCTGCACGAGGCCGATTCTGGCGAAGAAGAAATAGAGGCCGAGCGCGGTAATCACGAGCGGCACCGCCAGCGGCGAGATCAGGAGGCCGAAGACGAGCGGTTTGCCCGGGAAATCCGCGCGCGTGAGCCCGTAGGCGGCAAGGGTCCCGAGCGCTGTGGCCACGACCGTCACCGTGGTGGCGACGATCAGGCTGTTCTCCAGCGCGAACATCCAGGGGAAAGGCTCGACGACGGCGTCGTACCAGCGCATCGAGAAGCCGGGCAGAGGATAGCTGAGGAAGCTTCCCGAACTGAACGAGATCGGCACGATGATGACGATGGGGCCGATCAGGAATATGAAGCCCGTCGCGCAGATGAGCCGCAGGCACCAGTACCAGACATGCTGGCCGCGTGTGGCGTTGACGGGCACTGCCATCGGTCAGCCGAACCTGAAGGTGCCGCCGCGTACCAGGCCGCGATAGACCGGATAGAGGGCGGCCACGCTCAGCAGCAGCAGGATGGCGATCGCGCTGGCCATGCCCCAATTGCCGGTCCGGGTGGCGAATTCGGCAATCAGGTAGCTCAACATCTGGTCCGCCGCGCCGCCGATGAGGGCGGGCGTGATGTAGAAGCCCAGCGCCAGGATGAAGACCAGTATGCACCCCGCGCCGAGGCCGGGCAGCGTCTGCGGCAGATACACGGACAGGAAGGCGGCCACGGGCCTGGCGCCGAGCGAGGCGGCGGCCCGCATCTGGCTCGCCGGAATGTTCCGCATCACCGCGTAGAGCGGCAGGACGAGGAAGGGGAGCAGGATGTGCACCATGGCGATATAGACGCCCGTGCGGTTGAATATCAGCGTGAGCGGCTCGTCGACGATGCCGCCGTAGAGCAGGAAATCGTTGATGATGCCCTCGTTCTGGAGCAGCACCACCCAGGCGGCCGTGCGCACCAGGAGCGAGGTCCAGAAGGGCAGCAGCACCAGCACCAGCAGGAACCGGGACCAGCGTTTCCCGGAGGTGGCGATGAGGAAGGCCATCGGATAGCCGATGGCGATGCAGCAGGCGAGCACCCAGAAACTGATCCAGAAGGTGCGCTTCAGGTAGTCGATATAGATGGTGCGCTCGGGCGGGGCGGCGCCGATGCTGCCGTCCCATTTCCGTTGGAGATCGACGGCGGCCAGCAGGTAGCGTGTCGTGTAGGGCCCGGCCGACGCCTTGATCGCCCGCCAGTAGGCGAGGTCGCCCCAGCGCTCGTCGAGCCCGATGAGCGCCTCCTTGTAGGGAGGTCCGGTGATGCGGCGGATCTTCCGGCCCGTGCGCATCACCATGCTGCGGAAGCCGCTGATCTCGTAGTTGAGGCGCATCGCGGCGGCGGCGACGGTTCTGGCCTTGTAGGCGGTCCGGATCTCCTCGACCAGGGTGGCGTAGGCCTCTTCGCCGGGGAGTTCGGCCCCGTCCCAGGCGTCCACGATTTGCGCGGTCCGCGGCATGACCTCCGCCAGCTTCGGGTCGTCCACGCTGAAATAGAGAAGCGAGAGGATCGGCCCCGCGAAGACCACGACAATGAAGGCAAGCAGAGGCGCGACGAGCAGGAAGGCGTTGAGCGACCGGCGCCGCTCCGCGCGTCTGAGTTTCGCCTCCAGGCTCCGGTCCGCGGGGCCGGCCTTTCTCCCGTCCGCTATCCCGGCCGGCGCGTTCATTCCGGGGCCAGCACCCGGCAGTGCTCCGGGGACCAGCCGACCTCGACCGTGTCCCCGGGGGCGAGCGCATCGCTGCGGGGGCCGGCGGGCGCGAGCGCGATGATGTCGTCCCGTCCGGCCATCGCCAGCCGGACGCGGTTGTGCGCCCCGAAATAGATCACCTCGACGACGGTGGCGCCGAACCGGTTGGCAATGCCCTCGCCCTCCGGGTCGATCGTCAGGCGCTCGGGGCGCAGGGACAGCGCCGCCGCCTCTCCGTTGCCGCGCGGCGATGCGGAGCGGGCGCGGACGATGTCTCCGGATGCGAGCCGGACGGCGCAGTCGTTCCCGCTCGTGCTTTCGATCCGGCCTTCGAAACTGTTGTTTTCGCCGATGAAATTGGCGACGAACCCGTTGGCGGGCTCTTCATAGACCTGGTGGGGCGAGCCGACCTGCTGGATGAGCCCGTCATTCATGATCGCGACCCGGTCCGACATGGTGAGCGCCTCGCCCTGGTCGTGCGTGACATAGGCCACGGTCATGCCCAGGTCTTCGTGCAGATGCTTGATCTCGATCTGCATCTGCTCGCGGAGCTTCTTGTCCAGCGCGCCCAGCGGCTCGTCCATCAACACGATTTCCGGCTGGAACACCAGCGCCCGCGCGAGCGCCACCCGCTGCTGCTGCCCGCCCGACAGCTGGTTGGGACGGCGGTCGCCGAGGCCTGTGAGGTCGACCATGCGCAGCGCCGCCTCGACCTTCTCGCGGACCGCCGGCTTCGACATGCGGCGCTGGACGAGCGGGAAGGCGACATTCTGAAAGACGGACTTGTGCGGGAAGAGCGCGTAGTTCTGAAACACGATGCCCATATTGCGCCGGAAGGGAGGCACATTGCGCAGCGAGCGGTCGTTGAGGGCGATGTCGCCCGCCGTCACCGCCTCGAAGCCGGCGAGCATCAGCAGGATGGTCGTCTTGCCCGACCCGGAGGGGCCGAGCAGCGTCAGGAACTCGCCCTTGCGGATTTCGAGATTGAGGCGGTCCACGACATTGACGCGGCCGTCATAGGTCTTCTCGACGTCGCGGAAACGGACAAGGACCTCGGGCTCGACGGCCACGGCTAACGGGTCTCCCGTCCAGTTCCGCCGGCCGGACATCCTGTCGGGAAGCGCGCAGGCGACGGCGCGCAGCCGCGCCTGCCGCTCTCCCGCGGGAGGGAAAGCGGCAGGCCGGCGGCCGGTCCCGGCGGCAAGACGCTGCGGCCTTGCGGAGTTACGCTACGGCCTTGCCCTGCTTGGTGAGCGCATCGAGGCCCTCGTCGAGCGCCCTGGCGTAGCGGTCGAACAGGTCGTCGATCTCGCTGTCCCGGATAATCAGGGGCGGAGCGAAGCACATCGAGTCGCCCACCGGCCGGGTAATCAGCCCGTGCTGCGCGCAGAGGTCGTTGACGAGGGCGCCGACGCCCTCGGACGCCGCGAAGGCTTCCCGGGTCTCCTTGTTCCTGACCAGCTCGGTCGCCCCGACCAGCCCCACGCCGCGCACCTCGCCGACCAGCGGATGGCCGGCAAAGCCCTGCAGCCTCTCCTGGAAGTGCGGGGCCACGCTGCGGACATGGCCCAGCATGTCGGTTTCCTCGTAGATCTTCAGCGTCTCGAGGGCTACCGCCGCCGCGACCGGATGGCCGGAATAGGTGTAGCCGTGCCCGAACACGCCCATCTTGGCGCTCGCATCCGCGATGGCCTGATAGACATGGTCGCTGATCATGGTGGCGGATATGGGCACGTAGCTCGACGACAGCGCCTTGGCGCAGGTGAGGATGTCGGGCTCGATGCCGAAGGTCTGGGAACCCCAGAAGTTACCCGTCCGGCAGAAGCCGCAGATGACCTCGTCGGCGACGAACAGCACGTCGTGCTTGCGCAGCACCTTCTGGATTTTCTCGAAATAGGTCGCCGGCGGAACGATCACGCCTCCGGCGCCCATGACCGGCTCGGCGAAGAAGGCCGCGACCGTGTCCGGCCCCTCCGCCTCGATCAGCGCGTCGAGTTCTTCGGCCATCCGCGTGGCGAAATCCTCTTCGCTCTCGCCTTCCTCGCCGCAGCGGTAATGGTGCGGATTGCCGGTGTGGATGAAACGGTCGAGCGGCGCGTCGAAACCGGAATGGTTGAGGGAGCGGCCGGTGAGGCTGGCCGCCGCCAGCGTGATGCCGTGATAGCCGTTGACCCGCCCGACGATCTTCTTCTTCTGATGGCGGCCGCGGGCATTGTTGTAGTACCAGATGATCTTGATGGCGGTGTCGTTCGCCTCGGACCCGGAGTTGTTGAAGAACACCTTGGAGACGGTGGTGGGCGCGAGCCCCATCAGCTTCTCGGCGAGGTCGATGCCGGGGAGGTGCGATTTCTGGCCGAACTGGTGGTAGTAGGGCAGCGTCTCCATCTGCTTGACGGCGGCGGCCACGAGGCGCTTGTGCTGGAAGCCGAGCGAGGTGGACCAGAGGCCCGCCATGGCCTCGATATACTGCTTGCCGCCGGTATCCCAGACATAGACTCCGTCACCGCGCTCGATGACCATCGGCCCCTGTTCTTCGTGCTGACGGAAGTTGGTGTAGGGGTGGAGCAGATACGCGACATCGCGCGCTTCCGGCGAGTTCGGCTGCAACGGCATGGGATGGCCTCCGGGGGACGCTGGTGACAGGGAAGACAGGCAGTCTAGCATCCTGTAGAGGTCTGTCCCAAATGTCTTTGCCGGCGGGGAGGCGGCGCCTCCGGGCGCGGCATGGCCCGGCCGGCGGGCTTCGTATTTCAGGACGCGGCCAATCGTTGCGTTGACTCGCGCTACGGTTGGTGCATCGTGCCGCGATGCCGACAGGGGGGCCTGCTTTTACCGACCGCTGGCGTGCGGGCCTGCGTTCCTGCGCAGGCCGGACGCAGCCCGTGCGGAGCGGACGGGACAGCGGACTTCTTTGCCGGACAGCGAACAGGGAGAGGACACAAATGAGTTTCAGGAAACTTGCCGGCGTTGCGGCGTCGATCGCCGGCGCGGCAATGATCGCGACCGCGGCCAACGCCGGACCGGACGACGATTCGCTGGTCATCGCATGGGGCTCGACCGGCCCCATCGAGAATGTCGACAACTATTTCAACACCAACCGGACGGGAATCTGGTTCAGCCGCATGGTCTGGGACCAGCTCATCTACCGTGAGCCGAAGACCTTCGAATACAAGCCGCTGCTCGCGACGAGCTGGGAGCTGCTGAACGACACGACCTGGCAGTTCAAGCTGCGCGAAGGCGTCAAGTTCCATAATGGCGAGCCGTTCGACGCCGACGATGTGGTCTTCACGCTGAACTGGATTTCCAACCCGGACAACGGCGTCAAGGTGCAGCGCAACGTCAACTGGATCGACCGGGCCGAGAAGGTGGACCAGTACACCGTCAACCTGCACATGAAGAAGCCGTTCCCGCAGGCCTTCGAGTTCCTGTCGGGGCCGCTGACGATCTATCCCAACGAGTATTACGCCGAGGTCGGCCCTGAAGGCATGGGCCGGAAGCCGGTCGGCACGGGCCCGATGAAGGTCGTCTCGATCAAGACCGCCGAGGAATATGTCTTCGAGAAGAACGAAGGCTACACCTGGGGCAGCCCGAAGGGCGAGGCGCAGGTCTCCAGCATGATCGTGCGCGAGATCGCGGACGTGCAGACCCAGATTGCCGAATTGCTGGCGGGCGGCATCGACGTGACCGCCGACATTTCGGCCGACCATGTGGACCAGATCGGCCAGGTGCCGGGCTACAAGGCCCTCCAGGCCGGCACGATGCGCACCGGCTATATCGGCTTCGACGCCGCCGGCCGCGGCAATTTCGAGCCGACCACGAAGCTCAAGGTCCGCCAGGCGATGGCCCATGCGATCGACCGCGCCTCGCTCGTGAAGAACCTGATCCGCGGCGATGCCGGCGTCATCCACACGCCCTGCTTCCCGACCCAGTTCGGCTGCGACGCGGAGGCGGCGGTCAGGCACGAGTTCGATCCGGAAAAGGCCAGGGCGCTTCTCGCCGAGGCGGGTTATCCGGACGGGTTCGAGATCGGCTTCTACACCTTCCGTCCCGCGGACTGGGCCGAAGCGATCATGGGCGACCTTGCCAAGGTCGGCATCAGGGCGACGCTCACGAAAATGCCTTACTTCGCGCTGCGCGACAAACAGCGCAACGAGGGCACGACGCCGATGTTCCTGATGGACTGGGGCTCCTATTCGATGAACGACATGTCGGCCATCACCAGCCACTTCTTCAAGAAGGGGCCGGACGATTTCGCGCTCGACGACGAAGTGGCCGCGTGGCTGGAAGAAGGCGACACGAACTCGGATCCGGAGGTGCGCAAGGCTGCCTACCGGAAGGCCGTCGAGAAGATCACGCGCGAGGTCTACTGGCTGCCGATGTTCAACCATGTCCGGAACTACGCCTACCGCGAGGAACTGAACTTCATCCCCTACCAGGATGAGATTCCGCGCTTCTGGCAGTACGGCTGGGCAAGCAGCTAACGGCGCTTCGCCCCCGCAGGGGGGCGGCGACAAGGCAGGGCGGGCCGCGTTCCCGCCCTGCCGTTCCTTTGACCGTCGGAGAGCGGCGGAATGCCTGCCTACACGCTCAAGCGGACCTTCGTTGCGTTCCTGATCCTGATCGTCGTGTCGGGGCTGACCTTCTCGCTCAGCCACCTTTCGGCGGATCCGGCGCTGACCATCGGAGGCGAGCAGGCGAGCGACGAGGACATCCAGGCGATCCGCAAGCTCTACGGCTTCGACCGGCCGATCCATGTCCAGTATCTCGACTGGCTCGGCCGCGCGCTCTCCGGCGATTTCGGGGAGAGCTACCACTACAAGCAGCGCGTCTTCGACATGGTCTCCGAGCGGATCGGGCGGACCATGCTGCTCGGCACGCTGGCGATCCTGTTCGCACTGGCCGTCTCCATCCCTCTGGGCACGCTCGCGGCCATGCGGCCCAATTCGATCACTGACCGGATCGCGCTGTTCATAGCGGTTCTCGGCCAGGCGTTGCCGACCTTCTGGTTCGCGCTGATGATGATTATCGTCTTTGGCGTCTGGTGGCGCTGGCTGCCGATTTCCGGCCATACGCAGTGGGCCAACTATGTCATGCCCACCATCGCGCTCGGCTACTACGCCACGCCCGCGCTGATGCGCCTGACCCGCGCCGGCATGATCGAGGTGCTGGCCTCCGACTATATCCGCACGGCGCGCGCCAAGGGACTGAGCCCGGCCTCGGTGCTCTTCAAGCATGCGCTCAGGAACGCGATCATCCCGGTCGTCGCGCTCGCGGCCGTGTGGTTCGGGTTCATGCTGGGCGGTTCGATCGTCATCGAGACGATCTTCAACCTCAAGGGCATCGGCTGGCTCTCCTACGATGCGCTGCTGCGCTCGGACCTGCCGGTGGTGCAGGCGATCGTGCTGGTCTTCGCTTCGTTCTATGTGGTGCTGACGCTGCTGGCCGACCTGCTCAACGCCTATCTCGACCCGCGAATCTCGGTGCGCTGAGGGGTTGCCATGACCGATACCGGCGCTGCCAGATCCCTCGTTTTCCGACAGCGGCAGACGGCCGAGGAAATCCTCGAGCCCTCTCCCTGGTCCAAGCTCCGCCGGCGCATTCTCGGCAACCACAGCTTCCTGATCGGCGCGATCATCCTCGCCGCCATCTTCACGGTGGCGATCCTCGCGCCGTTGCTGGCGCCGCACGACCCCTACGACCAGGATCTGGCGAAGCGCCTGACCAACCCGTTCTGGCATGAGAAGAAAATCGATCCGGAGCATGTCTTCGGCACCGACAAGGTGGGCCGGGATTACCTCTCGCGGCTCATTTACGGCAGCCAGATTTCGCTGCTGATCGGCTTCTCGACCATGTTGATCTCGGGCGTCATCGGCACGGTGCTGGGCGTGACGGCAGGCTATTTCGGCGGCCGGGTCGACATGGTGGTGAACTTCATCATCAACACGCGGCTCGCCATGCCGGTGTTTCTGGTCGCGATGGCCGCGGTGGTGGCCTTCGGCGCCTCGCTCACCGTGGTGATCCTCGTCCTCGGGCTGTTCCTCTGGGACCGCTTCGCCGTGGTCATGCGAAGCATCACCATGCAGGCGCGCGACCTGGACTACGTGAAGGCGGCGCGCGCCATGGGCTGCTCGACGCCCTACATCATCGTGCGCGAGATCTTCCCCAATGTGCTCTCATCGCTGACCGTCGTGGCGACGGTCGAGATGGCGAACGCGATCCTGCTGGAAGCCGCGCTCTCCTTCCTCGGCTTCGGCGTGCAGGCGCCGACGCCGAGCTGGGGCCTGATGCTGAACGAGGGGCGCGAGTACATGTTCTTCTCGCCCTGGCTGCTGGCATTGCCCGGCGTCTGCCTCTTCATGCTCGTGCTGGCGATCAACCTCTTCGGCGACGGGCTGCGCGATGTCACGCTCGAACGGGAGCGTTGAGACGGTGTCCGGGACGATCCTCGAGGTCGAGAACCTCTCCGTCGATATCCCCGTCGCCGCCGGGATGCTGCATCCGGTGCGCGGCATCGGTTTCTCGGTCTCGCGCGGCGAGACGCTCTGCATCGTGGGCGAGTCGGGCTGCGGCAAGTCGCTGACCTCGCTCGCAGTCATGGGGCTTCTGCCGAAGACCGCCCGGCGCAGCGCCGACCGGATGGAGTTCCTCGGCCGCGATATCCGCAGTCTCCGTGAGCGCGAGATGGCGCGCCTGCGCGGCGGCTCCATGTCGATGATCTTCCAGGAGCCGATGACCTCGCTCAACCCGTCCTACACCATCGGCAACCAGCTGGCGGAAGTCTATCTGCGCCATGTGGAGCAGAGCCGCGCGGCGGCGCGCGACCGGGCCGTGTTCCTGCTCGAAAAGGTCGGCATTTCCTCCGCCGCCTCGCGTCTCGGCCAGTATCCCCACCAGCTCTCGGGCGGGCAGCGCCAGCGCGTGATGATCGCCATGGCGCTGATGTGCGGGCCGGAGCTGATTATCGCGGACGAGCCGACCACCGCGCTCGATGTCACCATCCAGGCCCAGATCCTTCACCTGCTGGCCGAACTCCAGCGCGAATTCCGGATGGGCATGATCCTCATCACCCACGATCTCGGCATCGTCGCGCGCGTGGCCGACAAGGTGCAGGTGATGTATGCCGGCAAGACGGTCGAAGAGGGCCCGTGCGAGACGGTTTTCGACGCGCCCATGCACCCCTACACGCAGGGGCTGCTGCGCTGCATCCCGATACCGGGGCGGACGCAACGCGGCGAACGCCTGGGTTCGGTGCCCGGCATCGTGCCGAACCTCGTCGGCGAACTCTCCGGCTGCATGTTCCGCAATCGCTGCGACTATGCGAGCGACGCCTGCGCCGGCATGAGGGACGAGCCGACGCGCATGGGCGACGGTCACGCCTATACCTGCCTGCGCGCGCCGGAGGAGATTTCGGGCGAACCGCAGGCGGCCGAAACGCCATGACCGAAGCCCCCGCCGCCGCGCTCGAAACCGTGGATGTCACCTGCGTCTTCCAGGTCAGCCAGGGTCTCCTGCGCGGCTCGAAGCCGCTCCGCGCGGTCAACGGCGTCTCGCTGAAGATACCCAGGGGTCAGGTCGTGGGGCTCGTGGGCGAGTCGGGCTGCGGCAAGAGCACGATGGCGAACATCCTGCTCGGCCTGCAGCGCCCGAGTTCGGGGGACGTGCTCTATGCCGGCAACAGCGCGGCCGGCTTCTCCCGCCGCGAAATCGCGCGCCGTATCCAGCCGATCTTCCAGGACCCCTATTCCTCGCTCAACCCGACCAAGACCATCGAGTCCATCGTCTCCCAGCCGCTCCGGATCCACAGTGTGGGCGCGCCGTCGGAATGGTCCGCCAGGGTCGGCGAAATGCTCGATGTCGTGGGCCTGCCGCGCCGGGTGGCGTCCAGCTATCCGAGCCAGCTCTCCGGCGGCCAGCGTCAGCGGGTGGCGATCGCCCGCGCGCTCATCATGCGCCCGGAAGTCGTAATTTGCGACGAGCCGACTTCCGCACTCGATGTCTCGGTCCAGAGCCAGATCCTGAACCTGCTGCAGGACCTGAAGGAGGAGTTCGGGCTCACATACCTGCTCATCAGCCACAATCTGGCCGTGGTTCAGCACATGGCGGACCGGGTGGCGGTGATGTATCTGGGCCGGATCGTCGAGGAGGCCGACTCGGACACGCTCTTCAACGATCCGCGCCACCCCTATACCCGCGCCCTTCTCGGCTCGGTGCTGACGCCCGACCCGCGACTCGGCGTGCCCGATACGCATCTCGGCGCGGTGTTCCCGAACCCCATCGACCCGCCGCCCGGCTGCACGTTCCATCCGCGCTGCCCGGACTGCATGGCGATCTGCCGGTCCGAGCCGCCGCGGCCAGCGTCCGACGGCGGCCACAACACCGAGTGCCATCTCTATGGCGGTGCGCCTTGAACCGCGACCAAACGGGGGAAGAACCATGAAAGTCTTCATCGCCTGCCTCGGGACCGAAACCAACACCTTCTCGTCCATGCCGACCGGCGTGCAGACCTTCGAGGACACCATGCTGTTCCGGGGCGACGCGACCCGGCGTCCCGCCACCACCTTCAGCCTGCCCCTGCATGTCTGGCGCACCGCCGCCGAGGAGCGCCAGGGCCGGGTCGTCGAGAGCCTCGCCGCTTTCGCCCAGCCCGCCGGGCTGACCGTGCGCAAGGTCTATGAAGGTTTCCGCGACGAGATACTGGACGATCTCCGGGCGGCGATGCCGGTCGATATCGTGCTCCTGTCCATGCACGGCGCCATGACCGCCGAGGGCTACGAGGATTGCGAGGGCGACCTCCTGGCCCGCGTGCGCGAGGTCGCCGGTCCGGATGCCGTGATCGGCGGCGAACTCGATCTCCACTGTTCGATCACCGCGAAAATGGTCGAGAACGCAGACGCGCTCGTCGTGTTCAAGGAATATCCGCATGTCGACGCCGGCGAGCGCGCGCGCGAGCTGTTCGACATCTGCCATGCCGCGCATCAGGGCAGCGCGAAGCCCGTCATGGCCGTTCACGATTGCCGGATGATCGGCATGTGGCGCACGCCCGTCGAGCCGGTGCGCAGCCTCGTCGAGGAGATGCAGGCAGCGGAAGGCCGGGACGGCATACTGTCCGTTTCCTTCGCGCACGGCTTCCCGTGGCAGGACGTGCCGGACACCTCCGCCAGGATGCTCGTCATCGCCGATGGCGACGCCGGCCTCGCGGCCGAAACCGCACAGGCGTTCGGACGGAAGATCTGGGGCCTGCGCGACGAGACCGTACAGGACACCGTGACCATCGACGAGGCGCTGGACCTGATCGAGGCGGGTCCGGGGCCGGTGGTCGTGGCCGATGTCGCCGACAATGCCGGCGGCGGCGCGCCCTCGGACTCGACCTTCCTGCTGTCGCGCGCGCTGGAACGCGGCGCAACCGGGCTGCTCTCGGGCTATTACTGGGACCCGGTCGCCGTGCGCTTTTGCGAAGAGGCGGGAGAAGGCGCCACGATGCGCCTCCGGGTCGGCGGCAAATGCGGGCCGGATTCGGGCGATCCCGTGGACCTGACCGTCACGGTGAAGCGCATTCTGGAGGGCGCCAGCCAAAGCTTCGGCGACGCCACGATGGGCATGGGAACGGCCGTGTGGCTTTCGACGGACGCGGGCATCGACCTCATCCTGACCTCGACCCGGACGCAGGTCTTCCACCCGAACGGCATGACCCAGCTCGGCATCGACCCGGCCGCCTACAAGGGCATCGCCGTCAAATCGACGCAGCATTTCTATGCCGGCTTCGCGCCGCTCGCGTCGCGGATCGCGTATCTCGCCTGCGAGGGCGCAATCCCACCCGACTTCGCCACGATCCCCTACGAGCGCTTCGCGGCGCCCTACTGGCCGCGGGTCGAGAATCCCCACGAGGAATGACAGGCGGCGCCGCGCCTCAGCGAATGAAACCGAGGCTTTCGAGTTCGGCGAAGATGCGTTGCGCCGCCAGGTCCGGAGGGATATCCGTCGTGTCGATCCGGATGTCGGGATCGACCGGCGCTTCATAGGGGTCGTCGATTCCCGTGAAGTCGCGGATCAGCCCGGCCCGGGCCTTCGCATAAAGCCCCTTGCGGTCGCGCGCCTCGCAGGTGTCGAGCGGGGTCGAGACATGTATTTCGACAAACCCGCCGGCGGCCTCGACGGACTCGCGGAACTCGCGGCGGCTTGCGGCATAGGGAGCGATGGGGGCGCAGATCGCAGCCCCGCCGCTGCGCACGATCCGGGATGCGACGAAGCCGATCCGGCGCAGGTTGATCTCGCGATGCTCGCGCGAGAAGCCGAGTTCGCCGGAAAGCTGCCGGCGCACAATGTCGCCGTCGAGCAGCGTCACGGGCCGGTCGCCCCTCTCGCGCAACATCGCGGCCAGGGCCTTTGCGAGCGTGGATTTGCCCGCGCCCGAGAGCCCCGTGAACAACACGGCGAGACCCCGGCGATGGCGCGGCGGGCAGGCGCGACGGAGTTCCGCGGCGACATCGGGGAAGGTGAACCAGTCCGGGAGGTCGATTCCGAGCGCGAGCCTGCGCCGCAACTCCGCGCCGGTCAGCCTGAGCGCCCGGTCCTCGCCGGAGAGCCGGTCCGTGGGCAGATACCGGGCGCGGTTGCGGACATAGACCATCTCCTGGACCGGCACCATGGCGATACCGAGTTCGTCCTCGTGCCCGGCGATGAGCGCCTGGGCGTCGTGCGGTCCGTAGAAGGGCCGTCCGTCGCCGTCGGCGCCGGGGCCGGCATGGTCGCGGCCGACGATGAAATGCGTGCAGCCGTGGTTCTTGCGGACGATCGCGTGCCAGAGCGCTTCGCGCGGCCCGGCCATGCGCATCGCCAGGTTCAGCAGACTCAGGGTCGCCGTCCCGTCCGGGAAGCGGGGCAGGACCCGCCGGTAGCACCGGACCCGCGTGAAGCGGTCGATGTCCCCCGGCATCGCCTCTCCCACGACGGGATGCAGCAGGAGGTGCGCGTCGCATGCGCGCGCCGCCTCCAGCGCCAGTTCGACATGGACCCGATGCATCGGGTTGCGGGTGTGGAACGCGACGACCCGGCGATGGCCGATTTCGCGGAACTGCGCGCGAAGCGCGGCGGGAGTATGCCGCAGGGCGCGGTGGTCGTAATGCAGAACGGGTTGGACGCCCGTGACGCGGCCGCTCGCATAGACCGGATGCGTCCGGTGCAACAGACGGAAGACCCCGGGATGCGCCGTGTCGTCGGTGCCGTAAACGGCCCGGGCCTCTTCTGCCAGCTCCGGACGCCAGGTCTCGCCGACCTCCATAAGCGCGACGGGCAACCCTTCCGCATCCCGCAGCACGACCGTGTCGCCCGCTTCGAGGCCGGCTGCGAACTCTTCGGTCAGATCGAGTGTCACCGGGACCGGCCAGAGCGCGCCGCCGGGCAGCCTCATGTCCCGCAGCACGCTCTCATGCTCCGCCGCACCCATGAAGCCCTCGAGCGGGGAGAAAGCGCCGTTCAGCAGGAGCTCCAGATCGCAGAGCTGGCGCGGGGTCAGGTCCCAGCTCCTGGCATCCCGGATGCGCCTTGGAGACCGTTTCAACCCGGATGGATCGTGCTCCAATGCCGTTTTCCCTACCCCCCGCCGGCGACCGGCCTCTGTCCCGCAGTCACCGAATTCCCTTGAATTATTGGTTTTCTGGTGCCGCGCGAGGGTCTCGAACCCCCGACCTGCCGATTACAAATCGGCTGCTCTACCGACTGAGCTAGCGCGGCGCCCGCCCATTCTACCCGCTCGGCAGTGGCTGCGAAACGGCTTGGCGCCGCTGCCGTTTTCCGTTCCCCGGCTGCGCGAAACTGCGGCGGTAGCGGCCGGGCGTGGTGCCGACCAGGCGGCGGAAATGGTGGCGGAGGGTCTCCACCGACCCGAACCCCGACTGCGCGGCGATCTGTTCCACCGAGAGGTCGGTCGTCTCCGCGAGCTGGCGGGCATGGGCGACACGCTGGCGGGCGAGCCATTCGCCGGGCGTGGTGCCCAGCGTATCCCGGAAGCGGCGCTGAAACGCCCGGACGCTCATGCCGGCCCGGCGGGCGAGGTCGCCAACGGTCAACTCTTCGTCGAGATGGCCGGGCAGCCAGTCGAGGAGGGCGGCCAGGCGGCCGTTTCCGTCCTGGCGCGCCAGCGGCATCGCCACGAATTGCTGCTGGCCGCCATCCCGGTGGGGAGCCAGCACGAGCCGGCGCGCGACATTGTTCGCGACGGCCGCCCCATGGTCCCGGCGGACGATGTGGAGGCAGAGGTCCAGCCCCGCCGCGCTGCCCGCGGAGGTCAGCACCGATCCTTCATCGACATAGAGGACGTCGGGGTCCACGCGGATTTCGGGATAGCGCCGCGCCAGCAGGTCCGCATAGCGCCAGTGGGTCGTTGCGCGTTTCCCGTTCAGCACCCCGGTTGCGGCCAGCACGAAAACGCCCGAGCAGATGGAGACAAGCCGGCCGCCGCGCCCGGCGGCCCGCGCGAGCGCATCCAGCAGGGACCGGGGCGGAGGCGCGTCGGCGCCCCGCCAGCCCGGCACGATCACCGTGTCGGCCCGTTCGACCAGATCCAGGTCGTAAGGCGCTGCGACGGCGAGCCCGCCAGCCGCCCGGAGCGGTCCCGGCTCGACCGCGCAGACATCGAAGCGATACCAGGAACGGTCCAGCTCCGGCCGCGGCAGGCCGAAGATTTCGTAGGCGCAGCCGAATTCGAAGGTGCAGAGACCGTCATAGGCAAGGGCGACAACGTGCGAATGAGGCGCATGAGCGGGCATTGTGGCGCGATCTTACCGAAAAGAGGCAAAGACGCCACGGGACCCGCCGGCGCGTGTTTCCGATCATGGACGGCGAACGCATTTCCGAAGGAACGACCCATGCTCCGCCTCTACGACAACCATACCTCCGGCAACGGCTACAAGCCGCGCCTGCTGCTCGGCCATCTGGGCCGCGATTTCGAGCGTGTCGAGGTCGATATCGACCAGGGAGAGTCGCGCACGCCGGCCTTCCTGAAGAAGAACCCGAACGGGCGCATTCCGGTGCTGGAACTGGAGAACGGCGCCTGCCTCGCGGAGTCCAACGCGATCCTCTTCTATCTGGCGGAAGGCTCGCGCTTCCTGCCTTCGGAGCGCCTTGCCCGGGCGCACACCCTGCAATGGATGTTTTTCGAGCAATACAGCCACGAGCCCTGTATCGCGGTCGTCCGCCACTGGCTTCATCTCGGCGAACTGACGGACGCGCAGCGGGCGCAGCTTCCGGCCAAACGCGAGGGCGGCCATGCCGCGCTTGCCGTGATGGAGGGGCATCTGGGCCGGAGGGACTGGTTCGGCGGCGAGAGCATGACCGTCGCGGACATTGCGCTCTACGCCTATACCCATGTGGCCGGGGAGGGGGGCTTCGACCTCGGCGCCTATCCGGCCGTGCGCGCCTGGCTCGACCGGGTTGCGGCGGAACCGGGCCATGTCCCGATGGCGGTCGAGGGGATATGCTGAGGTCGAACCCGACCGAAGCCTGCCGCCGGGCGGCAAGGGGACGAGCGATGACAGACGACAAGGCGGCCGTTGCGGCCGCGGACGTTCCGGCCAGAACGAAGCCGTCCAACTACCCGGAACCGTTCGCCAGCCGCATGGCGCGGCGGGAGAAGCGGGCGCTCGGCGACTTTTTCGGCCTGAAGAGTTTCGGCGTGAACCTGACCAGGATCGCGCCGGGCGGCGAATCGGCGCTGATGCACACGCACAGCAAACAGGACGAACTTGTCTATGTGCTGGAGGGCGAGCCGACCCTGGCGACTCCCTCGGGCGAAACGCGGCTGTCTCCCGGCATGTGCGCCGGATTTCCCGCGCGCGGCGAGGCGCACCATATTCTCAACCGCACCGACCGGGACGTGGTGATCCTCGAGATCGGCGACCGGCCCGAAGGCGACGAGGGCAGCTATCCGAAGGACGATATCCAGGCCGTCATGGGCGCGGATGGCAAGTGGCGCTTCACGCGCAAGGACGGCACGCCCTACTGAAGCGGAGCGGGGTCGGCCGGAGGAGCGCCGCCTCGGTCTCGCTGCAGCCCGGCTCGGCCGGTCCCGTCAGCTTTGCAGGCGCTTCGAGAACAAGATGCTCACCCGGTGCGGACCGCAATGGCCTCGATCTCGACCTTGAGTTCGGGCATGGCGAGCGCGCTCGCCTCGACCAGCGTGGAGACCGGAAAATCGCCCCGGAAGAACTCGCGGCGCGCGCGCCAGACCTCCTCCCGCCGCGAGATGTCGGTGACATAGATCACGACCTTGACGACATCGGCCATCGACGCGCCGGCTGCGTCGAGGAGCTTCGCGATCTTGTCGAAGATCGCCCTGGCCTGCCCGTATTCGTCGTCGGCGAGGATCGTTGCGCCGTCGCGCGCCGTCATGCCGGCCACGAAGATGTGGTTTCCTGCGACCAGGCAGTTGGACCAGGTCTCCGGCGGCGGCTCGGCCACATCGGGATGGGTAACGCGCGTGGCTGCCATGGCACTCTCCTCCGTCACGCCTTGACGATCCGCGCCCGGCGCGGCCGGTCATCGTAGACATTGCGCGTATCCACGACCAGCGGGACCGCCGCCGCCAGCGACTCCCAGTCCACCGCATCGTGATCGGTTACCGCGAGCGCGGCGTCGAAACCGGCCAGCGCCTTCGGCGACCACTCTATGCGGGACGTGCCGGCAAGCTCGGGATGGGCGCGGGTGGGCGGAATCGTCCGCACATGCGGGTCGAAATAGGCGACGTCCGCGCCTCCGGCCTCCAACAGCTCCCAGAGGCGCAGTGCCGGGCTCTCGCGAATGTCGTCGATATTCTTCTTGTAGGCGACGCCCGCGAGCAGGATGCGGCTGCCGGCAAGGGCTGCCGGTGCGAGTTCCCCGGCCAGCCGCGCAATCACGCGTTCGGGCATTTCGGCGTTGATCTCGCCCGCGAGTTCGATGAAGCGGCTCGGCAGGCCGACGCCGCGCGCCTTCCAGGCGAGGTAGAACGGGTCGATCGGGATGCAATGCCCGCCCCATCCGGGCCCGGGCCAGAAGGGCATGTAGCCGAAGGGCTTGGTGCTCGCCGCCTCGACGACTTCCCAGACATCCACATCCATCGCGGCGTAGATGCCCTTGAGTTCGTTGACGAGCGCGATGTTGACGGCGCGGAAGACGTTCTCGGTGAGCTTGGCCGCTTCCGCCGTTGCCGGCGAGGACACGGCATGCACCGCCGGGGATACGGCTTCGTAAAGCGCGCGGGCGAGCGCCAACGCCTCCGGACCGTCGGCACCGACGACGCGCGGGATGCGCCGTTCGCCGCTGCCGGGAGACTCGCGCTCCGGCGCATAGGCGAGGAAGAAATCGCGCCCGCTGCGAAGTCCGCCTGCCTCCAGGATGGGCTTGACCACCTCGTCGGTCGTGCCGGGCCATGTGGTCGATTCGAGCACGACGAGCTGCCCCGGCCTGAGCGTCGCGGCGACGGCGCGGGCGCTCGCCTCGACGAAGCGAAGATCGGGCTCCCGGTCCGGGCCGAGGGGCGTGGGCACGCAGATCGCAACCGCATCGGCCTCGTCGAGCCGGGCGAAATCGCCCGTCGCCTCGAACCGCCCGCTTCCGGCCATTCGCGCGACGTCGCTGTCGGAGACATCCATGATGTGGGAGCGCCCGGCGGCAAGGCGCGCCGGCTTCTGCGCATCGGTGTCGAAACCCGTCACGGCGAAGCCGGCCTCGTGGAACGCGCGCGCCAGCGGCAGGCCGACATAGCCGAGCCCGATGACGCCGATACGCGCCCGGCGGTCCAGCAGCTTGCGCAGCAGCGCGTCAAACACCGTAATAGCTCCGGTACCAGGCGGCGAAGCGGGGCAGGCCCTCGTCGATGGCGGTCCGGGGGACGTAGTCGAAATGCTGCGCCGCTTCGCCGATGTCGGCGCAGGTCTCCAGCACGTCGCCCGGCTGCATCGGCTGGAAATCGATGCGCGCCCGCGTGCCGAGAGCCGCTTCGAGCGTGTGAATGAAGCGCATCAGGGGCTCGGCGCGACCGTTGCCGATATTGTAGACCCGGTGGCCGTCCCCGGTCCGGTCGAGCGCGCCGAGCGTGCCGGCGACCGCGTCCTCGACGAAGGTGAAATCGCGGGCGAGCCGGCCCCGGTTGAAGACCCGGATCGGTTCGCCGGCGAGCATGGCGCGCGCGAACAGGGTCGGCGCCATGTCGGGCCGGCCCCACGGCCCGTAAACCGTGAAATAGCGCAGTCCCGTCGCGGGGAAGCCGTAGAGATGCGCGTAACACTCCGTCATCAGCTCGTCCGCGCGCTTCGTGGCGGCGTAGAGCGACACGGGCCGGTCGGCCGGCGCCCCGACGGCGAGCGGGCCGGACCCGGCGTCTCCATAGACGGAGGAGGAGCTCGCATAGACGAAATGCCGGACGGCCCGCCGCCGCGCCAGTTCCAGCAGGTTGAGGTGGCCGGCGATGTTGGCGCGGACATAGGCGCGCGGGTTCTCCAGCGAATAGCGCACGCCGGCTTGTGCGGCGAGATGCAGGATGCGGTCGACCCCGTCCAGCGGCAGCCGTTCCATCGCCTCGTCGTCGGCGATGTCGGTGCGCAGGAAGGTAAAGCCGGGCAGGCCGTTCAGGCGCGCGAGCCGGGCGCGCTTCAGCACCGGGTCGTAGTAGCCGTCCAGATTGTCGACGCCGATTACCGTCTCGCCGCGGGCAAGCAGCGCGGCGGCGGTGTGCATGCCGATGAAGCCGGCGACGCCGGTGACGAGAATGCTCATGGACGGTCGGTTCGCGTTACGGGCGTCCGGGCACCATAGCCGAGGCGCGCCGGCATTCAATCGCGGAGGCGCGTCCCGAGGAGCCGATACCGGAGCCTCGACCGGGCGGCGCGGGGGCGCTATACCCCGGCGCCTGCCCGTCCGGCCCGGGGGCCGCCATGAACGACAACCGCCTCTACCTCTTCGACACGACGCTCCGCGACGGCGCCCAGACCCAGGGCGTCGATTTCAATATTGCCGACAAGGCCGCCATCGCGCGCGATCTCGATGCGCTCGGCATCGACTATGTGGAGGGCGGCTGGCCCGGCGCCAACCCGACCGATGACGGCTTCTTCGCCGACCCGCCGGCGCTCTCCCGCGCCCGCCTCACGGCCTTCGGCATGACGCGCCGGGCCGGCCGGTCGGCGGCGAACGACCCGGGGCTCGCGGTCACGCTCCGCTCGAAGGTCGACGCCATCTGCCTGGTCGGCAAGGCCGATGCCCGCCATGCCGAGTCGGCGCTCGGGGTTTCGCTCGACGAGAACCTGGCGATGATCCGCGATTCCATCGCCGAGATCGTGGGGCGCGGCAAGGAAGCGCTGTTCGACGCCGAGCATTTCTTCGACGGCTACAAGGCCCGTCCGGACTATGCGCTCAAGGTGCTGGAAACGGCGCTGGAGGCCGGTGCGCGCTGGGTCGTGCTCTGCGACACCAACGGCGGCACGCTTCCCCACGAGATCGAGGCCGCCGTCGCCGCGGCGGCCGGGTCCGTTCCGGGCGCCCGCCTCGGCATCCACACGCACAACGACACCGGCAATGCCGTCGCCAACACGCTGGCGGCGGTGCGCGCCGGGGCGAGGCAGGTTCAGGGCACCCTGAACGGCCTGGGAGAGCGGTGCGGCAATGCCGATCTGGTGGCGCTGCTGCCGACGCTCACGCGCAAGATGGGCTTCGAGACCGGGGTTCCGGCCGAAGGGCTGGAGCGCCTCACACAGGTCTCGCGGGCGTTCGACGAGCGGCTCAACCGTCCGTCCAACCGTCACGCGCCCTATGTCGGGGCGTCGGCCTTCGCGCACAAGGCGGGCCTGCACGTCTCGGCCGTGGAGAAGGATCCCGGCTTCTACGAGCACATTGCGCCGGAGACGGTCGGCAACAAGCGCCAGATCCTGGTCTCGGACCAGTCGGGCCGCGCCAATATCCTCGCGCGGTTCCGGGAGATCGGCCTCGATGTGGACCGGGACGACCCGCGCGTCGCCCGGCTTGTCGATCTCGTGAAGGAGCGCGAGTTCGAGGGCTACGCCTATGACGGCGCGCTGGCGAGCTTCGAGCTTCTGGCCCACCGGATGCTCCAGACCGTGCCCGACTACTGGTCGCTGGAGAGCTTCCGCGTCACCGACGAGCGGCGCCTGAACGCCAGGCGCGAACTGGTCACCGTGTCGGAAGCCGTGGTCAAGCTCACCGTCGACGGACGCCGGTCCATGGAGGTGGCGGAGGGCAACGGCCCGGTGAATGCGCTCGATGCCGCGCTCCGCCAGGCGCTGCTGCCGGCCTATGCCTGCCTCGAGGGCGTGCGCCTCACCGACTACCGGGTGCGCATCCTGACACCGGGCGACGGCACGGCGGCGGTCACGCGGGTGCTGATCGAGAGCGCCGACGAGACGGGCGCCCGCTGGACCACGGTCGGCGTTTCGGAGAACATCATCAATGCCTCCTACGAGGCGTTGAACGACAGCCTGACCTACAAGCTGCTCACCGCCGAACGGTGAGCCGCCCGCCCGCCATCGTGCTGGTGCGCCCGCAATTGGGCGAGAATATCGGCATGGCGGCGCGCGCGATGATGAATTGCGGGCTGGACGAACTCCGTATCGCGGCCCCGCGCGACGGCTGGCCGAACCCGGCGGCCCGCGCGGCCGCGGCCGGCGCCGATGCCGTGATCGACAAGGCGCGCCTCTTCGACACGGCGGCCGAGGCCGTCGCCGACCTGCAGCTCGTTCTGGCCACGACGGCGCGGCGGCGCGATGTCGAGAAGCCCGTCCACGGTCCCCGCGAGGCGGCGCGGCTGTTGCGCGATTCCGGCGCGCGGACGGGCATATTGTTCGGCCCGGAGCGCAGCGGCCTCGACAATGACGAGGCGGGCCTGGCCGCCGCCATCGTCGAGGCGCCGCTCAACCCGGAATTCCCCTCGCTCAATCTCGCCCAGGCCGTGTTCCTGATGGCCTGGGAATGGCGCATGGCCGGCCCGCCGCCCGAGCCGCCGCCCACCAGCGCGCGCGCCTCGGCGGAAGCCTTCGAGGGCTTCTGGCAGCATCTCGACGGCGCGCTGGAAGCCGCGGGTTACTACCGCGAACCGAAGCTCAAGCCTACCGTCCAGCGCAATCTCCGCGCCGTCTTCGCCCGCGCCGGCCTCACCGACCAGGAAGTCCGCACGCTCCGCGGCGTCATCGCCCGGTTGGCTTCCGGAGGGCGGGAAGGAGGTGAATAGCGCCCGCAAGGATGGGCCTTACGCTGCGCGGGGCGCGATCTCCTTTTCGATCCGCGCGCGAAGGGCATCGGAGGCGTCCAATTCGTATCGGACCTGAAGATTGATCCAGAAATCCGGTGTGGTGCCGAAATAGCGCCCCAGCCGCAGCGCAGTATCGGTTGTGACGGCCCGCCGGCCGCGCACAACGTCGTTTAGACGCGCCCTTGAAACCTTCAGCGCTTTGGCCAGCGCATAGACGCTGAGGTCCATCGGCGCCAGGAACTCATCGCGCAGTACTTCGCCGGGATGCACCGGCGCCAGCCGGCCGCCGGTGACGACTTCCGAAAACTGCACCGCGCCGCGCTCCAGGTCTTCGCGCCGGACGGTCATATCGCTTACCTCTCCTTCGATCCCGTCGCGCCAGACGAAACGGACTGTCGCAACCGGTCGCCCCGCCCCCTCACTCCAGCCCCATCAGGCTGCGGGCGAAGTCCCGGGGGGCGAAGGGGCGGAGGTCTTCCTCGCCTTCGCCGACGCCGACGGCGTGGACCGGCAGGCCGACACTCTCCGCGAGCGCCACGACGACGCCTCCTCTCGCCGAGCCGTCGAGCTTGGTCACGATCAGGCCCGTCACCTCCGCCATGTCCCGGAAGGCACGGACCTGTTGCAACGCGTTCTGCCCGGTGGTGGCGTCGAGGGTGAGCACGGTGTCGTGCGGCGCATCCGCGTCCTGCTTGGCGATCACGCGGGTAATCTTGCGCAACTCGTCCATCAGATTGGCCTTGTTGTGCAGCCGCCCGGCGGTGTCGATCAGCAGGATGTCGATGCCCTCGCCGATCGCCTGCGCGTGAGCGTCGAAGACGAGGCCCGCGGCGTCCGCCCCCGCCGGCCGCGCCACGACCGGCGCGCCGACCCGCTCCCCCCATAGCTGCAGCTGCTCGACCGCCGCCGCGCGGAAGGTGTCGCCCGCCGCCAGCAGCACGGTCTTTCCCCCGGCGCGGAAGGCGTGCGCCAGCTTGCCGATCGTCGTCGTCTTGCCGGTGCCGTTCACGCCCACGACCAGGATGACATGCGGCTTGCGCGCCGGATCGGCGACGAGCGGGCGCGCTACCGGCTCCAGCAGGCCGGCGATCTCCTCGGCCAGCACGCCGCGCACTTCCTCGCCGGAAACCTCCTTGCCGAAGCGCGTGCGCCCGAGGCCGGCGGCGAGCCGTGCGGCGGTGGCCGGCCCCAGATCGGCCATGATGAGCAGGTCTTCCAGTTCCTCCAGCGCCTCATCGTCCAGCCGGCGCCGGTTGAAGATGCCCGCAATCCCGTCGGCGAGGCGGTCGGAAGATCGCGACAGCCCCCGTCTCAGCCGCTGAAGCCAACTCACGCCGCGAGGACCTCCGCGACGAGCCGTTCCTCCTCGACCCGGCACACACGCGCGCGCCGCACCGAACCGGGCCGGGCCGGGCCTACCAGGCGGGCCGGCGCGAACTGCTCGGTGCGTCCGACGCCCTCGCGCTCGACCGCAACGCGCTCCGTCAGGCCGACCCGGCCTTCGAGGAAGCGCGCGGCTGCCGCCCCGCCCGCCGCCCTGAGCCGGCGCGCGCGTTCCCTGCGCACCGGCGCCGCCACCTGCGGCATCCGCGCCGCCGGCGTGCCCCGGCGCGGCGAATAGGGAAAGACATGCAGCCAGGTGAGCGGGCAGGCCTCCACCAGTTCGAGGCTGCGGGCGAACATCGCTTCCGTTTCGGTCGGGAAGCCGGCGATCAGGTCCGCCCCGAAGGCGATTTCCGGGCGCAGCGCCCTGAGCCTTTCGCAAAGCGAGACGATATCGGCCGCGCTGTGCCGGCGCTTCATCCGCTTCAGCACCATGTCGTCGCCCGCCTGCACGGAGAGGTGCAGATGCGGCATCAGCCGGGGTTCCTCCGCCAGCAACCGGAAGAGCTCATCGTCCACGGCGGCGGGATCGACGGAGGAGAGCCTGAGCCGGCGAAGCTCCGGCACCTGCGCCAGCAGGCGGCGGACAAGCTGCCCCAGCCGCGGCGCGCCCGGCAGGTCCGCGCCCCAGGAGGCGATGTCCACCCCGGTCAGCACGATTTCGGCAGCGCCCGCCTCCAGCAGCCGGCGGACCTGCGCCGCGACGCCGCCGAGCGGCACGCTGCGGCCGGGGCCGCGCCCGTAGGGGATGATGCAGAAGGTGCAGCGGTGGTCGCAGCCCTGCTGCACCTGCACGAAGGCCCGCGCCCGGCCACCGAAGCCGTCGAGCAGATGCGCCGCCGTCTCGCGCACGCTCATGATGTCGTCCACCAGCGCCGCGGGCGCGTCCGGCTTCCAGGCCTCGGCAGTCAGCTTCTCGGCATTGCCGACGACCCGGTCCACCTCTTCCATGGCGAGCCAGCGCCCGGGCGCGATCTGCGCGGCGCAGCCGGTCACCACGATTTCGGCGCCGGGCCGTTCGCGCCGGGCCCTGCGGATCGCCTGCCGCGCCTGCCGCTCGGCCTCGGCCGTGACCGCGCAGGTGTTGAAGACGACGGCCTCGCCGAGACCGGCCTCGGCCGTCAGCCGGCGCATGGCCTCGGATTCCCAGGCGTTGAGGCGGCAGCCGAAGGTGACGATTTCTGCGGTCACGGCCCCGCCTCCGGCACATGCGCCTCGAGCTCGCCGCGGAAGCTCACCGCGGCCGGCCCGGTCATCAGCAGGTGGCCGTTGCCCTCGCGCCACTCGATTTCGAGCGCCCCGCCGTCGAGCCGCACTTCGATCCGGCGCTCGCCGAGGCCCCGGCGCACGGCGGCGGCGGTTGCCGCGCAGGCTCCGGTGCCACAGGCGCGGGTGATGCCGACGCCGCGCTCCCAGACGCGGAGCCGCATCGCCTCCCGTCCCTCCATGCGGACCACGCCGACATTGGCGCGCTCCGGGAAGAGGGCGTCATGCTCGATCTCGGGGCCCCAGCGCTCCAGGTCCACCGCTTCGGCGTCCTCCACGAAGAAGGTGGCGTGCGGATTGCCGACATTGGTCGCCACCGGTCCCGCCAGCGGGCCCCGGGCGAGGTCGAGGCAAAGCGTGTCCGCCGGGCCGGCCAAGGGAATCTCGTCCCAGGCGAGCCGCGCCGGTCCCATGTCCACGCGCACCAGCCCCGCCGGTGCGCGCGCCGCCCGGAGCGTTCCCGCGACGGTCTCGACCGCGGCCTCGTCCCGGCCCCGCTCGTCGAACAGGAGCGCCGCCACGCAGCGCGTGCCGTTGCCGCAGGCCTCGACCTCGCCGCCGTCGGCATTGCGGATTTCCATGAACACGTCGCCGCCGCCGGCCGGCGGGCGCAGCACCATGAACTGGTCGCAGCCGATGCCGGTGCGCCGGTCCGCCACGCGGCGGTAGCCCGCCTCGGACCAGTCGAGCGGCCGGGCGCGCGCATCCAGCACGACGAAATCGTTGCCGAGCCCGTGCATCTTGACGAACGGAATACCCATGGCCTGCCCGCGACCTCCGAATGCCGCTCCCGCCAGCGGCCCGACCCTATCTAGGAGCGAAGCCCGCGCTGCGCAATGGCGGGGGCCGGCAGGATTGCCCGGCAAAGGCAAGCTGGCTATATATGCTGTCATTGCAGACGCAGCAAAGAAGACATTCCGGATGGCCCAACTCACCGTAAGAAAGCTGAGCGAGGAGGTCGTCGGCGCGCTGAAGCAGCGCGCAGCGTCCAATGGACGGTCCGCTGAAGCCGAGCATCGGGCCATCCTGCGGGAAACGTTGCTGGGAACGGAAGAAGAGTTTGCCGCACGCGCAGCTGCGTTGCGGCGGCGGCTTCGCTCCTCGGTCGATAGCACTGCTACGATACGAGCGGACCGGGACCGGGAAAGCATGGCGTGACCGGCTATGTCGTCGATGCCAGCGTCGCGGTGAAATGGCTGGTCGAGGAAGTTCTTTCGGACAAGGCGGCTGCCCTGCTGGACGGCGACTCGACGCTTGCCGCGCCGCCGCTCCTGTTCGCCGAGGCTGCCAATGCGCTCTGGGCCATGCGTCGGCGCGGCGATATTGCGGCCTCCGACCTCGCAGAGGCGGTGGAGACCTTGCGGGTAGCTCCGGTTTCGACGCCCCTGTCGATGCCGGACCTCATGGCGGCGGCAACGCGGCTGGCGAGCGATCTGGACCATCCGGTTTACGACTGCTTCTACCTCGCGCTCGCGATCCATACGCAATATCCGGTCGTGACCGCCGACGCGCGTTTCCACGACAAGGTGCGCGCCCATCCTTACCTTGCGGACCGTACCCTGCATCTCGCCGATATTTCGGCGAGCGGTGCGTAACGGCAGTCCCGGGGAACGAAGTCCGCCTTGACGGGTTTGGAGGCGGCACTTACGACTTGTCGCAACAGAGACGTTACCGGTTGCGCCGTGTCGCGCACGGAGAGCGACCCGACTATGACAGACCCCGACGCACGGCCCTATGTCATCGAGCGCCGCGAGACGGTGGCCGAAACCGACACGCTGCGGGTCGGCATCCTGACGCTCGCGGAAGGGCAGGAAGTGCCCTGGCACTATCACAGCGAGATCGAGGACACCTTCTACTGCCTCGAAGGCACGCTCTCGGTGGAAACCCGCGCGCCGAGGGCGCGTTACCTGCTGGAGGTCGGCGAGAGCTGCGCGGTGCCGAGAATGACCGCGCACCGCGTCACCGGAAAGGACGGCGCCCGCGCCCGCTTCCTGATCGTGCAGGGTATCGGCACCTACGATTTCTGCCCCGTGGGCTGAACGGCGCGTCTTCCCGCCGCCGGCCCCCTCCCCGATCCGGCATGGCCTCGCCGTCGTCCCGGACGGTGCGCGACGCAATTTGCGAATGTCTCCTTTCCTGCGGGAACGCCTGAAGGCCGCGCTTGAGCGCGGAGCGCGAATGGGCTTTGCTGGGCGGGACCGAAACGGAAGCGAACCCATGGACCTCAGCAGCTATAACCGCACGCCCGGCTTCGAGCAGGGCCTGGAAGCCCGCCGCCGGGTACTCGGCGAAGACTATGTCGGCCCCTCCATCGCCCGGGGCGCGGAGGACGATTTCGCCCACCAGCTCCAGCAATTCGTCACCGAATATTGCTGGGGCACGGTGTGGTGCCGCGACGGCCTGCCGGACAAGACCCGCAGCATCATGAACCTGACCATGCTGGCTGCCCTCGGCCGCACCCACGAACTCCGCCTGCACACGCGCGGCGCGCTCAACAACGGCGTCACCAAGGAAGAGATCGCCGAGGTGTTCCTGCAGGTCGGCATCTATGCGGGCGTGCCTGCCGCCGTCGAGGCGTTCCGGGAAGCCTCGAAGGTGTTCGAGGAGATGGGCGTGTGAGCGTCGAGGCCGCGGCGGACTTTCTGCTCGCCGGACACCGCGAGGGCCGGCGCTTCGAGCGCCTGCCCGCCGGCATCGCGCCCGGCTCCGAGGACGATGCCTACCGGGTGCAGGCCGCGCTGGTCGCCGGCCTCGGCCTGCCCGTCGCCGGCTGGAAGGTGGCGCTCACCTCCGCCGCCATGCGGCGGGTCGTGCCCGGCATCGACCAGCCCTGCGCCGGCGCGATCTTCGCCGAGCGCGTCCATCGCTCGCCGGCCAGGCTGCTGCGCTCGGCGCTGATGCGCATCGGGCTCGAATGCGAGGCGATGGTGCGCCTCGGCGGCGACCTGCCGGACACTGGCCGGCCCTGGACGCGGGAGAGCGTGGCGCCCCATGTCGGCGCGGTGGCGGCCGCCTTCGAGCTCATCGACGACCGCGAGGCCGACTACAACAACATGAACGCCTTCGAGCTCATCGCCGACAATGCCTGGAACGGCGGCGTGGTGGTCGGGCCCGAGGTCGCGGACTGGCAGGCGCTCGACCTTGTGGGCGCGCGCGGCAGCCTGGAGATCGACGGCAGGCTGGTCGGCGAGGGCCGGGGCGGCGACGCGATGGGCCACCCGCTCGAACCGCTGGCCTGGCTCGCCAACAACGCCATTTCGCGCGGCCGGCCGCTCCGCGCCGGCGAGATCGTCATGACGGGCTCCATCATCCCGACGCAGTTCCTGGAAGCCGGCAACCGCGCCGTCTATACCCACGAGGCGCTGGGCACGGTGGAGCTGGAGATCCTCTGAGGCCTGTCTCAACAGATGCGTGGAGGACGCATGACCGCACCCGACCTTGCCTATGTGGCGCTCGCCGTCGATGAGCCGGAGGCCAGCGCGGCGATCTTCGAGAAGGATTTCAACCTGCCGCGGCAGGACTTCGCCTGCGGGCGGTCGAGCGTGCCGGTCGTCTCGGTCGGACGTTCGGCGCTCGCCCTCTTCCGCCCGGACGATCCGTTCCTCGGGCCGGACGCGAAGAAGGGCGTCCACCATATGGCGATTGCCGCCGCCGACCCCGAGGCTGCGGCCCGGGAGTCCGGCATCACGATGACGGGCGCCGTCTCGGAGGGCCTCGGCGGCGGGCCGCAGGTGGCGCTTTCGCCGGAAGCGACCGCCGGGGTGCGCACACGCCTTGCGGCGCCGCTCGGCACGGCCCCCGGTTCGTCCGAAATGATCGAGCGGATCGACCATCTCGGCGTCGCATCCGCCGACAACCGGGCCGCGCGAGAGGCCTTCATCGACAGGCTGGGCTGCGTCTATGAGAGCCAGCAGACCGACAGCGAAACCGAGACGGTCTCGGAGAATTTCACCTCGGACACCTACAACTACATTTTCCACACGCGGCCGTCCCGTCTGGTCGGCAGCATGCGCGTGACCTTCATCACCGTCGGCGACACGGAGCTGGAGTTCATCCAGGACCTGACGACGGGCAACGAAGTCGATGCCGCGCGGCACGATGCGGCCGGCAACACGCGCGGCGACCGCAGCGCCATCGCGCGCTACATCGCGGCGCGCGGCGCGGGGCTGCACCACATCGCCTTCAAGACGCCGGACGTGGCCGGATCGCTGGGAAAGCTCCGGGCCGCAGGCCACCGGACCATCGACAGGGTGGGCCGGCCGGGCTCCCGCCGCGCGCTCATCGGCTTCATGCACCCCACCATGATCGGCGGCGTGCTGATGCATTTCGTCCAGCGCGAGGAGGTCTGACCCATGGCCGGCTATGCCCTCAACTACCTGGCGCTGGCGGCCCGCGACGTGGAGGCCGCCTGCCGGTTCCTCGGCGGCTCGCTCGGCCTGGAGCGGACCGATGTCGCGCTCGGCGGCGGCACCGTTCCGTTCTTCGGCGTCGGCAGGTCGGCCGTGGCGCTGTTCGACCCTTACGACCCCTATCTGGATGAGCCGCAATTCCCGGGCGTCCACCATATGGCGCTGGCCGCGCCGGACCCCGCCGCCGCTGCCGCCCGGCACGGCCTGACGGTGACGGTCGAGGGCACGGGGCCGGACGGCAGGCAGTTCGCCGCCGTCGATCCGCGGGAGACCGTCGGCATCCGCACCCGTTTCGTCGAACCGCTGGACATCCCCTCGGCCGACGGTCCGGCCTACAAGATCGACCATCTCGGCATCGCGACCGATGACAATGACGCCACGGTGCGCGTCTTCTCGGACAATCTCGGCTGTCCCGTCGAGAGCACGCAGACCGACATCGAGGTCCGCAACGTGACGGAGAGTTTCGTCTCCGACAAATATGGCGCGATCTACCATTCGCGCCCGACGGAGATCCTGGGCGGCCTGCGCGACGTCTTCATCAACATCGGCGACTGCGAGCTCGAAATGCTGATGGACTACGACCCGGCGCTGAAGCCCAGGGACGGGCTCGGCGAGCAGAAGGGCAATACCAAGGGCGACCAGAGCGCGATCGCGAAATTCGTGGCGCGACGGGGGCCGGGCCTGGCGCATGTCGCCTTCGCCACGCGCGATATCGACGCGCTGCTGCCGAAGCTCGCCGATGACGGCTGGCGCATGATCGACCTCGAAGGCCGGCCCGGCGGGCGCGGCGCGCTGATCGGCTTCGTCCATCCCTCGAATTTCGGCGGCGGCCTGCTCATCCATTTCGTCGAACCGCAGGCCGACGGCGGCTATGCGGCGAAATACGGTTGAGGCCGCGCAACCGACCGGAGACGCGCCATGCCGCTGCCGCTTGAGACCGTCCGCGTACTCGACCTGACGCGCGCCGCCGCCGGCCCGTTCTGCACCATGATCCTCGCCGATTTCGGCGCCGACGTGGTGAAGGTGGAGCCCCTGCCGAACGGGGACCTGACGCGGCTCTGGGGCCCCTACGACCACGATATCGGCGTCTATTACCTCTCCATCAACCGCAACAAGCGGGGCCTCGGCGTCGATTTCCGCAACGAGGCGGGCCTGGAAGCAGTGCGCCGGATGGCGGCCGGGGCCGATGTCGTGGTGGAGAATTTCAAGCCGGGGACGACGGCGGCGATGGGCCTCGACTACGAGGCCGTCAGCCGGGCCAATCCCGGCGTCATCTACGGCAGCATCACGGGCATGGGCAGCTCCGGGCCCTACGGGAGCTGGCCCGGCCTCGACCAGATCGCGCAGGGCATGTCCGGCATGATGAGCCTGACGGGCGAGCCCGGCGGCGCGCCCACCCGCTACGGCGTTCCCATCGGCGACTTCACCGCCGGCATGTGGTGCGCGCTCGCCATCACCGCCGCCATCGCCCAGCGGCATGTGACCGGCAAAGGCCAGCGGGTGGAGACCTCGCTGCTGGCGGCGCTCGTCGGCCTGCTGAGCGTGCAGGGCCAGCGCTACCTCTCGAACGGCGAGGTGCCCGGCCAGGCCGGCAACGACCACCCGACGATCTATCCCTACGGCCTCTTCGAAGCGAAGGACGGGCCGCTCAACGTCGCCACGCCGAGCGACAAGCACTGGCAGTGGCTCTGCCGGGTGCTTGGCTGCGAGGAGCTGCTGGCGGAGGAGAAATACAGCACGAACGACCTTCGCCGGGCGAACCGGGACGAGCTCCGCGAGCTCCTGAACGCCCGGTTCCGGACCCGCGACGCCATCGACTGGACGAAGGAGCTGATGGAAGGCGGCATCCCCACCGGCCCGGTCTATTCCCTCGACAGGGTGTTCGCCGACCCGCAGGTCCGCCAGCAGGGCATGGTCGAGGAGATCGACCACCCGGTCGCGGGCGCGCTGAAGCTGCTCTCGAACCCGATCCGCATGGATGCCTTCGAGGGCCGGACCGTGCGCACGCCGCCGCCGCTGCTGGGCCAGCACAACCGCGACGTGCTCCGGGAATACGGCTTCGCGGCCGAGGTCATCGCGGAACTGGAGGCCGCCGGGGCGATAGGCGGCGAGAGCGGGTGACGCGCCCGCCGTTGCGACGACAGGCGCTGCAACGAACCGGAGGCATGCAAGGGAGACGAAAGCGGCGGCCCGATTTACGGCGCGAAAAAGACCGTCTCCGCTCTATACTCCGGCCCCATGACGCTTGGAGAGATCGCCGTCCGGCTGGAAGTGCTCGGCAACGAGACCCGGCTTGCCGTGTTCCGCCATGTGGTGCGGGCCGGCGAAGGGGGACTTGCCGTCAACGACATCCATGAGCGCACGGGCGTTCCGCGCTCCACGCTCTCGCACCATCTGCGCCGGCTGGCGGATTGCGGCCTGATGCAGCGCGAGCGGCGCGGCACCACGCTCATCTGCCGCGCCAATGCCGAGGCGATGAACGAAACACTGGGTTTCCTGCTGAAGGAATGTTGCGCAGACCATCTTGACGGATCGTGCCATCATCAGCATATTTCGATTTAGTTAGAAATATAGAAATAGAGGCCAGCGCTGATGGCCGCCCTCGCCGCGACCCTGAGACGCCTGGACCTGCCGAACGTCGGCCGCGTCTGGCTGGCCGTGCTCGTCATCCTGGCCGCGGTGGCGCTGCTCGACCCGGCGCAGTTCCGCCCGTCCGTCTCCTTCACCCTGGATGCGCTCCTGCACACCCTGCCCTTCATCGCCTTCGCGGTGCTGGCGGTGGCGGTGCTGAAGGCGACGGGGGCCGATACGCTGGTGGCGCGCGCATTCGTCGGGCGCGAGACGCGGATGATCGTGCTGGCGGCGCTGGTCGGGGGCCTGGCGCCCTTCTGCTCCTGCGAGGTGATCCCGTTCATCGCCGCGCTGCTCGCGCTCGGCACGCCGGTCTCGGCGGTGATGGCGTTCTGGCTGTCCTCGCCGCTGATCGACCCGGCGGCCTTCCTCATCACCGCCGGCGCGCTCGGCTGGCCGTTCGCCGTCGGCAAGACCGTCGCCGCCGTCGGCGTCGGGCTGATGGGCGGGTTTGCCGTGCAGGCCGCCGTCCGTGCCGGCTTCTTCGCCAACCCGGTGAAGCCGCGTGAGTCGGGCGGTTGCTGCGGCGCGCCATCGGCTTTCGGCGGCGCGCCGCAATGGCGCTTCTGGGGCGATGCGAAGCGCCGGCGGCTGTTCGGCGCGGAGGCGCGGGAGAACGGGCTCTTCCTGCTCAAATGGCTGACGCTGGCCTACCTGCTGGAGAGCCTGATGCTGGCCTGGCTGCCGGCCGAGGCGATTGCGGGCGCGGTCGGCGGCGAGGGCCTGCTGCCGATCGTCATCGCGGCGCTGGTGGGCGCGCCCGCCTATCTCAACGGCTATGCCGCCCCGGCGCTGGTCGCGGGCCTCATCGGGCAGGGCATGACCAACGGCGCCGGCATGGCCTTCATGGTGGCGGGCGCGGTGAGCTGCATCCCGGCCATGACGGCCGTCTATGCGCTGGTGCGGCGTCCTGTCTTTGCGGCCTATGTCGGACTCGGATTTGCCGGCGCGGTCCTCTCCGGTATCGTCTTCGGAGTGCTGTTCCCGACACTCTGAGGAGAACCCGGTGCCCCGCATACCGGTCGAAACCGCCGAATCCCTGATCGGCGAAGCCTTCGCTGCGGCGGGTTGCTCCGACGCCGAGGGCGCGCGCATCGCCGCCTCGCTGGTGTCGGCCAACCTCGCCGGCCACGACAGCCACGGCATCGTGCGCGTGCCGCGCTATCTGGACATGCTGCGCGACGGGCGGGTGGTGGCCGACCGCGAAGTGGAGGTCGTGTCGGACACGGGCGCGATGGCGGTGCTCGACGGGCGGCTCGGCTTCGGCCAGACCATCGGGCCGCAGGCGGTGCGCTGCGGCATCGGGAAGGCCCGCGCTGGCGGCGTCGGCGTGGTGGCGCTGCGCAATACCGGCCATCTCGGCCGTATCGGCGAATGGGCCGGGGTGGCGGCCGAAGAAGGGCTGGTCTCGGTCCATTTCGTCAATGCGCGCGGCAGCGTGCTGGTCGCCCCCTATGGCGCGCGCGAGCGGCGGTTCTCGACCGCGCCCTTCTGCGTCGCCGTGCCCCGCAAGGACCGCGAGCCGCTGGTGCTGGATTTCGCGACCTCCGTGGTCGCGGAAGGCAAGGTGCTGGTCGCGGCCAAGGGCGGCAAGCCGGTGCCCGGCGATGCACTGATCGACGGCGAGGGACAGCGGACGAACGACCCCGCCGCGCTCTACGGCACCGCCGGCCCGGACGCGCCGCCGCAGTTCCGCGACGGCAAGGGCGCCATCCGCGCCATGGGCGAGCACAAGGGCTCCGGCCTGGCGCTGATGTGCGAGCTGCTGGGCGGCGCGCTCACCGGCAACGGTGTCTGCGGGCCGACCGACCGGCCCTTCGCCAACGGCATGTTCTCGCTCTACGCGGTCCCGGACGCCTTCGGACCGGGCGAGGCGTTTGCGCGCGCGGTCGAGGACTATGTCGAGTGGCTGCTCTCCGCCGCGCCCGCCGACCCGGACGCGCCGGTGCTGGTGCCGGGCGACCCGGAGCGGATCACCGCCGCCGAGCGCCGCGCCAACGGGCTGCCGCTTGCGGATGGTGCCTGGGACTCGATCACTGCCTCCGTCCGCGCCACCGGCATGGCGCCGGGGCGCATCGACGCCCTGCTCGCCAACGGCCCGGCGGGCGGGTAAGGTCCGCGAGTGGAACCGCGGGCAAGGGAGGCTGGAGGCTCATGGGCGCAACGCATGTGACGGTAGCCGTTCGCAACCCGGCGGACCCGGAGCGGTGTTGGGAAGCCCTGTTCCTGGTGGATACCGGCGCAACGGATTCGCTGGTGCCCCGGCCCCATTTGGACGCTATCGGGCTGAAGCCAAGGGGTAAGCGCGTTTACGAAGTGGCGGATGGCAGCGAAATCACCATGGACGTAACCGTTGCGGAAATCGAGTTCATGGGCGAAACGGTCGGCGGAACCGTGCTCTACGGAGCGCCGGACGCGGAGCCCCTGTTGGGCGTTACCGCGCTGGAGTCCGTGGGGATCGAAGTCGATCCGCTCAATCAAAGGTTGAAGCGCCTGCCAGCCGTGCGGCTGAAGGGCGTCCGGGCGGGAGCCCCGCGACGGCCACGCCGCAATACACATAAAGCCCAAGGAAGCGGCCCGAATGATTCATCTCCATAGCTGGAACACGTCCAACGGGCGCAAGATTTCGATCATGCTGGAGGAGCTGGGGCTGGAATACCAGTGGCACCCGGTCAATATCGGCAAGGACGAGCAGTTCCATCCCGACTTCCTGAAGATCAGCCCCAACAACCGCATCCCGGCCATCGTCGACCCCGACGGCCCCGGCGGCGGGCCGGTCTCGCTGTTCGAGAGCGGCGCCATCCTGATCTATCTCGCCGAGAAGACCGGCAGCCCCCTCTGGCCGACGGAGCCGCGACGGCGCCTCGAGGTGCTGCAATGGCTGATGTGGCAGATGGGCGGCGTCGGGCCGATGCAGGGCCAGGCGCACCATTTCCGCCGCGCCGCCAAGGTGGAGGTGCCCTACGGCATCGAGCGCTACACCCAGGAGACCTACCGGCTCTACGGCGTCATGGACCGGCGGCTGGAGGGGCGGGACTTCCTCTGCGACGACTATTCGATCGCGGATATCGCCGTCTATCCCTGGGCCTGCCGCCATGAGTGGATCGACCTCGACTTCGACCGCTTCCCCAATGTGAAGCGCTGGTTCGACATCATGACCGCGCGGCCCGCCGTGCAGCGCGGCCTCAAGGCGCAGGAGGTCTGATACCAGCGGGCATCGACCGGAACCGATGACGGGGCCGCCCCTTCGCTGCCTCCGCAAAGGCCGGGGCCGGGGCGGCGGTGGAGCGCTGTTCCTCATGGGTCCCAATCCGGCAACACCGATATTGTCCTGCCGGTTCAACGGGTTGTGAGAAAGTTGTCCGGTTTTTCATTTTTTGTTCCCAAATGGCTTGACTTTCCGAGGAATGGTGTAGAATAGGCATGAGAGAAAGGCGGCTTCCGGGGCCGCCGTTCCGCTTTTCTGCAGAAAGCAATGGCTGGGGGCCGCAAAACCCCCGGCGTGAGCAGGCGGGAGGGGTGCGCCCTCCGGCCGGCCTGCCGCCGCGCGCCCGTGCGCGCGGGCAATCACGCGCGTGAACCGCGCCGCCGCGATACGCCCGCCCGCGCCCACGCACGCACCGGCGCACGATAACGCGCGAAACAGGGACACCCCGTCCCGCCCATGGTCCCCAGGGAGGAGGCACGAATGACCGTGAACGATCCCCGCCCCCAACCGCTACCCGATGCACACATCTCCGGCGTTGGCTTCGCGTCGCATGCCCCCCGACTGTCACCCCGGCCTCCGAGCCGGGGTCCATGCATGGCTCTCGATGATGCCGCAGCCGGTGGAGAGCTGGCTCAACTGCCGGGGCCTGCCCCGGACCGTGCCCGGACTTGTTCCGGGTATCCGGGGCTGCCGCGAGGACCGAGACTGGACCCCGGCTCGGGGGCCGGAGCGACAAAAGAACCTGTCATGAGCTTGTCGAGGGGAATGGCCCGCCCGCCGCCTCGCGCACGCGGGCGCGCGCGCGCCGCCGCGAACGCGCGCGCGCATTATGCGCAGGAGGGGGACGCGCCTCCGGCAACCGGGCGTCCGGGATCATGGACCGACAAGGAGGCCGCGATGCCCTGCGAACGACCGCCGGACCGGCGCAAGCGGCCGGGACGGAGACCGGCCTCATGACAAAACATGACATCTCATGACATCCACAATGGAGAGGACGGCCCCGCCGTCCCGCACGCGCGGGCGCACACGCGCGCCGCCGCGAAACGCGCGCGCGCATTATGCGCGGGAGGGGAACGCTCCTCCGGCAACCGGGCGTCCGAGGACCATGGACGGAAAGGAAGCCGCAATGCCTTTGCGAGCGACTGCCGGCCCGGAGCAAACGGCCGGGCACAGACCGGCCTCATGACAAAACATGACATATCCTGACGCTTCCGCCGGTCCCCCGACTACCGCCCGCTTTTCGTCGCGCCCGCGAAAGCGGGGGCCCATCTCCGATACCCGAGGCTGCCGGGGCGACGGTGGAGCGCCATCTCCTATGGGTCGCAACCCCGTACCGCCGGTATTACAAATCCGGCCCTGCGGCCCAGAGCGGCGGGGCGTCGGGGCGGTGGAAGTCTATCCAGGCGCCCAGTCCCTCCGGCGGCGGGACCAGCAGGCGGTCCGGCCGCGCGTGGACGGTAATGCCGGCGTTCGCAAGAAGGAAGCGCGTGCGGTCGAGGTCGGCGCTTTCGATGCCGACGGCGGCGCCGAAGGGCGGCGGCGGGTGCTCTCCGGCAGGCAACAGCGCGGCGAGCGCGTCCGGCCCGGCAAGCGCAAAGCGGCCCCGGTCCAGCGCGATCTCGAAGACGGAGCCGAGCCTGCGCGCGGGGCGGTTGGCGAACCGGGCGTAGCGCGCCGCCGCCTCTTCGGGGTCGGCGACGGTCTGCAGGAAGCCGGTAAGCGCGCGGGCGGCGTTGGCGTGGCGGTCCATGCCCGGCAGCCAGATCAGCTCCGGCGTCTCGTGGGTGAGCAGCTGCACCCGGCCTTCCGGCATCGCCCCCGCCGTCGCCCGGCGCACGGTCGCGCGCACGATGCGCCCGTCCTCCAGCGGGCGGCGCAGGAAGACCGTCGGGCGCATGTCCGTGCCGCCCACATCGTGCGCCTCGACCCGCCCGTGCGCGAGCGCGAGCAGGTGCAGCCCCTCATAGCGCGCGAGGCCGGCGGCGAGTTCCGCGCCGAGCGGCGTGTCCGCGACCTGGCCCAGCGCCTCGATATAGCCCGCCTCGAAGGTGATCAGGCGGTTGGCCGTGCCCGACCGCACGAGTTCGCCGCCGGCGCTGTTGTAGTGGATGTTGACGGGCGACACGGTGAAGCCCAGCCGTTCGAACCGCGCCGCCGCCCCGTCGAGGTCGGCGAGGAAATAGCCCACATGGTCGAGGAAAAGTTCGTCGCCTGTCGGAAGCTGTTTCATGCCGTTGCCCTTGCCCTGCCCGCATTGCGGCTGGTTTCGACGAAGGTGGCGACGGCGAGCAGCATGACGGCCGCACTGCCGAAGAACACCCAGCGCGGGTCGCCCATGTCCATCACCCAGCCGAACAGGACCGGCGCCATGAAGCCGCCGATGGACAGCCCGGTGGAGGTGAAGCCGAACACCTTGCCCATCTGCCCCGGCGGCGAGATGCGGCGCACCAGCAGGTCCCGGGTCGGCATGATCGCGCCGTGCATGACCCCGGCGACGAGCAGCAGGGCCACGATGCCGTAGAGCGGCAGCGGAACCGCGCCGATGATGTTGACCGTGAGGAAGACCGTGCCGATGGCGCCGAAGAACACGAGTTGCGGCCGCCCGGTGCGGTCCACCAGCCAGCCGCCCGCGAGATTGCCGACCGAGGCCGCCACCATGTAGGCGATCAGCGCCTTCGCCAGCACCGTGTCCTCGAAGCCGCGCAATTCGTGGAGCGCCGGGATGCCGAAGGTGCGGATGCCGCCGAGCGACATGGAATGGAACATCTGGAACAGGAACAGCAGGATGACCGGCACCGTCAGCAGGAGCGCGATCCCGTCCGAGGTCGAGCCGCCCTGCTCGCGCCGCCTTGCCCTGCCCTCGGCGCTTTCCAGATGCCGGGACTGGAGCAGGAGGGCGAAGGAGACGACGACCCCGATGCCGCCCGCCACGAGGAAGACGTTCTTCAGGCCGACGATATCGGCAAGGTCGGGGCCCAGCAGCGCGAGGATCCAGCCGGTATTGCCGCTGACGGCATGGATGGAGAAGGCGCGCCCCATGCGGTGCTCGGCGACGGAAGCCGAGAGGATGGCGTAGTCGGCGGGGTGGAAGACGGAGTTGGCGACGCCGCCGATGACCGCGAGCGGCAGCATGGCCCAGAAGGAGGAGACCAGCCCGAACCCCATGACGGCCGCCGAGAGCACGGCCACGCCCATGATGAGCGGCACCCGCCCGCCGATGCGGTCCACGACGAATCCGACGCCCGTCTGGCAGACCGCCGCGCCGACCGAGAAGGCGCCCGCCAGGATGCCGACCTCCAGATAGCTGAATCCCAGCTCGTCCTGCATGCGCACCGAAAGCGGCAGCAGCATGAACACGAACATGTGGCTCATGGTGTGCCCGGCGGCCACGAGGCCGATGACCCGCGCATCGCGGGAGAAGCTGTCGACAGGCGCCGTCATGCAGGCAGTCGGGCGAGGAATCCGGAAACCGCGGCGTTGAAGGCCGCGGGATTGTCGAGATTGGACGTGTGGCCGGCGTCCGGCAGAACGATTTTCTCTGCGTCCGGAATCTTCCGGGCCATGTAGTCGATGCCGGCCAGGAAGGGGGTGTCGCGCTCGCCTGCCAGCACCAGTGCCAGCGCCCGGATCGAGGGCAGCGATTCGAGCACGCTGCCGTCCCGGTGGCGCATCATGCTGCAGGCCGCGCGGGCGACGCCGGCGAGATCGCGGTGGCCGTCCGGCTCAAGGCTCTCCAGGACGCGCGGCTCGCGGGCGGCGATCCGTTCGCCCCGCTGCTTCGCCCGCTCGTTCCAGGCCTCGCGCGGCTCGTCGCGGCGGAAGCCGGGGCCGCAGTCGAACAGCATCAGCGCCCGCACCCGCTCCGGGTGGCGGAGATGGAAGGCCAGCGACAGGTAGCCGCCGAGCGAGAGCCCGCCGACGACCGCCCGTTCGACGCCTTCCGCATCGAGCAGCGCCGCCATGTCGGCCACGCAGGCTTCCGGGTCGTAAAGCGCACCATCCTCCGGCGAGTCGCTGCGGCCGTGGCCGCGCAGGTCCCAGAGGATGAGCCGGTGGGACGGCGCCAGCGCCTCGACCTGGCCCGCCCACATGCGCGCCGTCAGCCCGAAGCCGTGGGTGAGCAGGACCGCCGGGCCCTCTCCGTGAGTCTCGTAGTGGATCGCGGCGCCGGGGCCGCGGGCAAGGCGGCTCATGCGGCGAGCATCTCCGGCCAGACGGGATCGTTGGAGCCGAGCGGGACGGCGGGCCGCGCCCAGTGCGGCGGCGTGCGGGACATCTGCGCAATGGGAGCCAGATGGGTCAGCCGGCCGTGCGGCGTGTCGCTCTCCATCGTGATCGCCGCCAACTCCTCCGGCGGCAGTTCCGCGGGCGCGTCCTGCCAGTCTTCCACGAGGCCCATGCCCTTGATCCATTCCGCCATGCCGGCAAGCGAGAGCTGCACATGCCAGCTTCCGCCCTCCTCCGCCCGGCGCAGCAGGGCCGTCACGACGCCCCAGGCGGCCAGATAGCCGGCGCAATAGTCGAGCGGCTGCACCGGCAGGTTGCGCGGGGCCTCCGGGCTGCCCTGCACCGTGGACATGCCGGAGACGTTCTGCAGGATGCTGTCGAAGCCCCGGCGCATGGCGAACGGCCCCTCGTGGCCGTAGGCCGAGAGCGAGACATAGACCTTGCCGGGGCCGATATCGCCGGGGCCGAAGCCGCGCGCGGCCAGCGTGCCCGGGCGGTAGCTCTGGACGAACACATCGGCTTGCGAAGCCAGCGCGCGAAGCCGCGCCCGGCCGCGCTCGTCTCGCAGATCGACGAAGGCGGAGAGCTTGCCGTGGCCGGTGTCCATCACGAGCGTCGGCGCGAAGGGCAGGTGCGGCCCCGCGATCCGCATGACGTCGGCGCCGTGCTCGGCCAGCGTGCGCCCGCAGGTCGGCCCGGCGAGCACGCGCGTCAGGTCCAGCACGCGAATGCCGTCCAGCGGCCTTTCGCCGCCGCGCGGCGGCATGGGCGGCCCGCCGCCGATGCGCTCGATGGTCACGGGCGGCAGCGCCGCGACCGTCCGGCCGTGCGGATGGGCGGCCCATTCCTCCGGCGTGCGCGTCATCGCGCCGCAGAGGCCGGCGGCAGCTATCGCGTCCTCGAATTCCTGCCCGCCGCGCGCCGCGACCGCTTGCGTAAACGCACCCTGTTCCGCCTTCGCGCCGAGCAGCGCCAGCATCCCGTCGCGGTGGTGAGGGAAGTTGCAGTGCAGGAAGACATGCCGCCCGTCGCCGGTCGGATAAAGGCCCGAGAACGGGTCCCACAAGGAGGACGGCGCGACGCCGTCGATCTTCAGGTAGGTGGCCGACCGCATGGCCGCGGCCGCATGGCGGCGGTCCACCTCGACCGACTGGCGCTCGCCGGTGCGCAGCTCCCAGAAATCGGCGGCGGCCTGCGCCGAGGCGGCGATCGCGACGGCGCCCGCCTCGCCGATGCGGTAGGGTGTCGGAAACACCGGGTCGGCCCCGGTCAGTGGAACATTCCGGATGGCTTGCTGTATCATCCGGCAAGCATAGCAAGGAGGAAACCGATGGGCGATGCGCCGCTGGCGGGCATTACCGTTCTCGACCTGACCCAATTCGAGGCAGGCCCGTCCTGCACGGAGGCGCTGGCGTGGCACGGCGCCAATGTCATCAAGGTCGAGGAGCCCCGGCGCGGCGACCAGGGCCGGCTCGCCATATCCGAGCGGCCGGACATGGATTCGCTCTATTTCATCCTGCTCAACTGCAACAAGCGCTCGATCACCTGCAACCTCAAGGAGGAGAGCGGCAAGGACCTGTTGCGCCGCCTGATCGCCAGGGCCGACGTGCTGATCGAGAATTTCGCGCCGGGCGCCATCGAGCGGCTGGGCTTCGGCTGGGACGAGCTGCAGAAGCTCAACCCGCGCCTCGTCTTCGCGCAGGTCAAGGGCTTCGCCACCGACGGCCCCTACGCCAAATACCTCTCCTTCGACATGATCGCGCAGGCCACGGGCGGCGTGATGAGCATCACCGGCATGCCGGACGGGGTGCCGATCCGCCCCGGCGCCACCATCGGCGATACCGGCACCGGCCTGCACATGTGCGTCTCGATCCTCTCCGCGCTCTTCCAGCGCGAGCGCACCGGGCGCGGCCAGCATCTCCAGGTCGCGATGCAGGACGCGATGACGAACTACTGCCGGGTCACCTTCTCGCGCCAGCCGATGATGCAGGAACCGGCGCCGCGGCTCGGCAACTCCGTGGCTTCGGGCGCGCCGGGCGGGCTCTTCCCCTGCAAGGGCGGCGGGCCGAACGACTATTGCTTCATCTTCGTCGCCCGCGACCTGACGGTCCATTGGGAGCGCGTCTGCAAGGCCATCGGGCGCGAGGACATGCTGGCCGATCCGCGCTTCTGCAACGGACACAAGCGCATCGAGCACAAGGCGGAGATCGAGGAGAACCTCGCGGCCTGGACGCGCGAGCGCACGAAGCAGGAGGTGATGGAGGCCATCGGCAGCGCCGGCGTGCCCGCCGGCGCGGTGTTCGACATCAAGGACCTGATCTCGAGCGAGGACATGCACCGGCGGGGCATCATGCAGACCGTCGAGCATCCGGACCGGGGCGCGGTGGTGGTGCCGGCGTGGCCGGTGCGCTTCGGCGGCGAGACGATGGAGGTGGCGCGGGCGCCGCTGCTCGGCGAGCACAGCGAAGCGGTGCTGGGCGAACTGCTGGACATGTCGCCAGCGGAAGTGGCGGACCTGAAGCAGGCCGGCGCTCTCTGATGCGGCCGCGATGATCCGGGGCGGCGAGGAGCTCCGCGCTCTCGCCGCCGCGCCGCCGGCGCTTCGGCCGGGGGTGCGGCGGTTCTACTTTCTTCGTCACGGCGAGACCGCCGGCAATGCCGGCTTCATCGTGCAGAGCCCGGTCATTCCGCTGAACGAAGCCGGGCGGGCGCAGGCGGAGCGCGCCGCAGGGAAATTGGCTAAGGCCGGGGACATCACGCGGATCGAGGCCAGCAGCTATCCGCGCGCCTACGAGACCGCGCAGGCCGTCGCGCGCGGGCTCGCCGTGCCGATGAACGCGACGCCCCGGCTCGGCGAGCGGCTGTTCGGGGAGCTGGTGGGCCAGAGCGCGCTGAAGCTCGACTGGCGCGCCCGCCCGGCCGGCGGCGAGACGCTGGAGGCCTTCGTCGCGCGCACGAAGGCTGCGGCCGCGGATGCCCTCTCGGGCGGCGGCGTCCCCTGCATCGTCGCGCATGGCGGTAACCTGCGGACCATCATGGCGGCTCTCGGTGCGGACTTCCGCGACGAACTGGCGCCCAATGCGGCGCCGATCCGCTTCGACCGCTCGGACGCCGGCTGGACGGTAACGCTTCTGTAGCCCCGCCTCAGCCCCGCTTCGCGGCAAGCGTCAGCACGCAGCGGTAGAGGACCTCGACCGATCCGCCGGCCTTCGCATGCCGGTTCATCAGCGCCTCGACTTCGCGGTCGAACACCTCCGCCCCGGCGGCGCCGCGCGCGGCCTGCGCCCGCGAGGACGAGCGGGACATCGCCATGAAGGCGTCCGGGCACATCGGCCTCGTCCAGACCTCGCTTTCCTCATGCGTCAGGGCCGTCCAGCCGAGCGCGTCCAGCTCGCCCCGGATGTCGAATTCACGGTAATCGCGCCGGTAGCCGGGGCTGTGGCGTTCGAGCAGGTCTTCGTAGCCGCTGGCGAAGGCGTCGCGCCTGTAGTCCCGGTTGTTGTAGAGGATGGCGACCGTTCCGCCCGGCTTCAGCACCCGCCCGCATTCCTGCCAGAAGGCCGGGCGGTCGAACCAGTGGAGCGCCTGCGCCGAGAAGACGAGGTCGGCGGCCTCATCGGCCGCGGGCAGCGCCTCCGCCCTGCCGTCGCGCCAGCGTATTCCCGGCGCAGCCTCCGCCTCCTGCCGCATGGCGGGGCTCGGCTCCACGGCCAGGATGGACGCCCGCGAGCCCAGAACGCCCGCGAGCGCCCGCGTCCCGATGCCGGTGCCCGCGCCCGCGTCCAGCACCTCGACCGGCCCGTCCGGCAGCCAGCCGGCGATGAGCGCGACCAGCCGCACCGGATATCGCGGCCGGGCCTTACGGTAATCCCCGGCAATGCGTTCGTAGTCGGGTTTCATGCCCGCCGCGCGCCCTCAACCCGCATGTTCGCGAAGGAATGCCGCCAGCGTCGGCGCCCATTTGGCCCAGTCGCGGCTTGGGGCGCGGTGGCCGTAGAGGCTGTCGATCTCGAAATACGAAGCATTGGAGCCCAGCAGCGCGAGCGTCGGTTCGGCAAGCGCAGGCGGGAACAGCGCGTCGCTGCAGGAGAGCACATAGAGCAGCGGCGCGCGAATGTCGCCGGTGCGCGGCCGCCCATCGAAGCGGGCGGCTGCGCGCGCCAGCACGACCAGCGACTCCGGCGTGAACTCCCGCGCCCATTTCCGCGCCAGCGCCTCCACCTCCCGCCGCCCCGCCTCGCGGGAGCCGAGCCGGTCGGAGAACCAGTCGAGGTCCCCGTAGCGCTCCAGCGTCTCGAACCTGAGCCGCTCCAGCTCCTCCGTCGGGTCGTCGAGGCCGGCGAAGCGCGCCTCCAGCGCCAGCGCGCGCTCCTCTCCCATCCGGCCGGCAATGCCCGTTGCGACCGGCACGAGCGCGCGCACCCGGTCGGGATGGCGGCTGCCCCATTCGAAGGCGAGGTGGCCGCCATAGGAGAAGCCGATAACCGCCGCCAGCCGGCGCACATCCAGATGCTCCAGCAGCCGGCCCTGCGCCGCCACCATGTCGGCCACCTCGATGTCGGGGAAGGGCCGGCCCCGGACCGGCCCGCTGCTGCCGTAGGCGGAGCCGATCATGTTCGGGCAGACGACGCACCAGCGGTCCGTATCGATGGCCCGGCCCGGCCCGATCAGCGGCTCCCACCAGCCGCCGGGGCCGGCGGCGTGCGGGTTCGAGGTGTAGCCGTGCGCGACCAGGATCGCATTGCCGCCGTCCGCGTCCAGCCGGCCCCAGCTCTCATAGGCGACGGCGAGCCGCTCCAGCCTCCCGCCGCGTTCGAGTTCGAGCGGGCCGCTTTCGAAGAGCGTCGAGGTCGGCAGGAGCATCGGGCGGCGCCTCCTGATAGGATGGCGGGCATGCTACCGGAAGCCCACCTCGCCCGCACCGCCGCCGATGTCGGCCGGCCCGAACTCGCCGTGCTGCCGGTGGGCGCGTTCGAGCAACATGGGAGCCACCTGCCGCTCGCGACCGACAGCCTGATCGCGGGCGCGCTCGCGGCCGACCTCGCGGAGAAGACCGGCGGACTGCTGCTGCCGGTGCTGCCCGTCTCCTGCTCGCAGGAGCATGCGGGCTTTCCGGGCACGGTCTGGCTGGCGGCGGGCACGCTCGCTTCCGTCGTCGGCGACATCCGCGCGAGCCTTGCGCACTCCGGCATAGAGCGGCTCGCCGTCGTCAACGCGCATGGCGGCAACCTCGTGCTGGCGCATCTGGCGCGCGAGGCCAATCTCGACGGCCCGCGCGTCTGGCTGGGCCCCGGCCGGCATATCCAGGAGGCCGCCTTCGCCGCCGCCGGCATCGAGACGAGCGTCCATGACGACATGCATGCCGGCGAATACGAAACCTCCGTCCTGCTCCACCGCTGGCCGCAACTGGTCCGCATGGAGGACGCCGCCGACGAACTCGCCGAGCGCCCGCAACTCGCCGTCAGGGGCCTCGCCGCCTACAGCCGCTCCGGCACGGTCGGCCGCCCCACCCGCGCCACGGCCGCGAAGGGCGGCGCTGCGCTTGCGGCGATGGTGGAGGCGATGGCGGCGGAAGTGCGCGAGACCTTCGGCCTGGAGACCTGATCCGCGCTACGCGGCGGCGGCGCGGCAGAAGCAGGAACTGTCGATGGGAATGTCGGCGCGCGCTTTTGCGAAGTCCAGCCTCTGCCGCAGCAGGCGGAGCTCGTCGGCGCCGCCGGCCCGCTCCACGCACTCGACCAGCCCCTGCAGCGCCCAGACATTGTCGGGATGCCGGCAGCAGCGCGGCAGGCCCCGGCTGTAGCCGAGGTCTTCGCGGAACACCTCCTCGGCTTCCCGGAACAGGCCCTGCTCGGCCAGCAGCGCGCCCAGCGCATGGCGCGGCGGATGCATCCAGGCCCAGGGCTCGGTGTAGTTGAGCGAGTCGTCGCGCGCGACCGCGAGGCTCAGGCTGGCGAAGGCGCGGTCGTGGTTGCCTTTCCGGTATTCCAGCTCGCCCTCCAGCATGGCCTCGCCGACGCGGAGCATGTCGCGCACCGTGTTGCTGAGGAAGATCGCGTCCTCGGGAATCGCCGTGGCGGCCTCATCGAACGCCGACCGGGCCGCCTCCGCCGCGTCGATATCGCCGAGCGCGGCATGCGCCACCCCCTGTCCGTAGGCGTGCATCGCGACGCCGATCGGGCGCAGCGAGGCGTCCTCCGGCCCCGGCGACGCGGCAAGCTCGCGCCAACGGCCGAAGCGGACCGCGACATGCGTGCACATGGCGGAATAGCCGTCCAGGATCGACGCCATGAAGGGCGCGCTCCGTGCGATCAGTTCGGACCTTGCCACCTTGCGGATCCGCCCGGCCGCGTGGGAGGCCCTGCCGCATTGGCCGAGGAACATGGCCGCATACATGAACAGGTGCAGATCGTGGCAGCGGGCGGTGGTGTAGAAGTTCGCGTCCCCGGCATAGGTGAGATATTTGTCGTCGGCGCGGACCGCGCGTTCGCTTTGCGACACGGACTGCGCATAGTCGCCGCAGAGCACGTAGATATGCGCCGGCATGTGCTCCATGTGGCCCGCGTCGGGCGCGTAGCCGCGCAGCATGTCGGCGGCGTTCAGGGCGCGCTCGGGAAAGGGCGACATTTCCAGCGTGTGGATATACATGTGCGGAATGCCCGGATGCATCGCGCCGCCCCGCCCGATCCGGTCCATCCAGCGCTCCAGCACCGGCATCGCCTCCATGGTGCGCGCGTCCGGGTCGGGCTCGCCGGTCTTCAGGTTCCAGAGGCGGCGGGGCGTGCAGGTGATCGCGGCCTCGACATAGAGCGCGGCGATGTCCGGATCGTCGGGATAAGCCCGGCAGGCTTCGCGCATCGCGTCGGCATAGTCCCGGTGCCAGGCGTCCAGCACCTCGCGGTCCCTCTCATGGCCGTTCCGGTAGCGCTTCGCGAGCGCCTGCATGAGCGCCCGTTCGGCCGGCGTTGCGCCGCCGGCGAGCGCCAGCGCGGCTTCCACCGCCTCATGGCAGGCCGGCAGCACCTTGGCGATCTCGGCGTCCGAGTAGCGGATCCATGCCCGGTTGTAGAAGGGACCCATCGCATGGGCGATGCCCCACCGGGCCATGGCGCAGGCGGGGTCCGCCTCCGCCGCCCGCCGGTAGCAGACGGCCGCCTCGTCGTGATTGAAGGCAAAGTTCCAGTTCAGCCCCCGGTCGAACCAGCGCTGCGCGGCCTCCGACCTCGTCGAGACCTTGCGCGACCAGGGACCGAGATCGAAATCGTAGCTCATGCCGGTTTCCGCCATCACGCCGGCACCGCATATCCCGCGGCCCGGGCGGCCCGGTCCCAATCCAGGGTCGAAGCGAACGTCTCCCGCGTCACCGCCTCGAATCCGTCGATCAGCAACGCCTCGCGGAACCGCCCGAACCAGGGCCGCGTATGCGCCGCCGCAAAGGCTTCGCGCAGCCGGGCGACGGTTTTCTCCGGCAAGGCCGGTGCGGCGACGAAGGCCGGCATCGGCGCGGTCGCGGTCGAGTCGAGGATACGGACGCTCTCCGTCAGCGCGGGCTCGTATTTCCGCATCAGCATGTGCCAGTAAGCGTCCAGCGGCCCGACATCGACCGTGCCGTCCAGCACGCTGTCGAGGATGCGCCGCGCCGTGACCAGATGGCCGACCGACTGCCGGTAAAGCCGATCCCGGCCGCCGCCGAGCCAGGGCAGGAGATGATGGCGCAGCGCGTTGAAGCCCGAATGCGAGTGCTCGACGGTCCAGCCGACCGTGCCGCCGAACGTGTCTTCAAGCGTGCGGTATGGCGCGTCCTTCCGCACGATCAGGTCGCTCCGGTAAACCGCCTTCTCCTCCGCCCAGGGCGCGGCGGGCACGGGCGAAGCCAGCGGCGCGACCTCGGCGACCCCGAGCGCGATGGGGTAGCCGCACATCTGCACGCAGCCGAGATCAGGACGGCGCCAGAGGTCTTCGAGAGGCTGCGGCGCCTTGTAGGCCAGATAGTCGAAGGACACGCCGGCGTCCCCGGCCACATGGGCGATCAACTTCCTCCACTCCGCCTCGGCCGCGGGGCTGACGGCATACATGCGGGCGTTGGAAACGAACGTCATCGCCGCCCAGCCTGCCATGCGCCGGGCCCGATCTCCAGATGCGATGGACGGGAACTCCGGCCCGGAGCGTCCGCCGCCAGAGTGAATGCGGCTGAACCGCGCCCCGGCTTCTATAAGGTTGCGGTTCGGCCTAAAATCCCACCTGTCATGTCAGGCGCGCCCCAGCCCCGCCGGATCGTCGTTCGCGGCGCCCGGGAGCACAACCTCAAATCCGTCGATGTGTCGCTGCCGCGCGGCAGGCTGATCGTCGTCACCGGGCTCTCCGGCTCGGGCAAGTCATCGCTCGCCTTCGACACCATCTACGCCGAGGGGCAGCGCCGCTATGTGGAGAGCCTCTCCGCCTATGCGCGGCAATTCCTGGAGCTGATGCGCAAGCCGGACGTCGATTCGATCGAGGGCCTGTCGCCGGCCATCTCCATCGAACAGAAGACGACCTCGCGCAATCCCCGCTCGACCGTCGCCACCGTCACCGAAATCTACGATTACATGCGCCTGCTCTGGGCACGGGTCGGGATTCCCTATTCGCCGGCGACCGGCCTGCCCATCGAGAGCCAGAGCACCGCCCAGATGGCGGACCGGATCCAGGCCCTGCCGGAAGGCTCGCGGCTGCTGCTGATGGCGCCCGTGGTGCGCGGCCGCAAGGGCGAATACCGCAAGGAACTCAGGGAATACCAGCGGCGCGGCTTCCAGCGGGCCAAGATCGACGGCGAGCTCTACGATATCGAGGAGGCCCCGGCGCTCCGGAAGAACGTCAAGCACGATATCGCCATCGTCGTGGACCGGATCGCCGTCCGTCCGGACCTCGGCAACCGGCTGGCGGACAGCCTGGAGACGGCGCTCGAACTCTCCGACGGGCTGGCCTCGGTCGAGGATGTGCGGACGGGCGAAAGCATCCTCTTCTCGGCCCGCTTCGCCTGCCCCGTCTCCGGCTTCACCATCGAGGAGATCGAGCCGCGCCTCTTCTCGTTCAACAATCCGGCCGGCGCCTGCCCCGCCTGCGACGGCCTCGGCAGCCGGCGCCATGTCGATGAAGCCCTGGTGGTGCCGGACGAGGGCCTCAGCCTGCGCCGCGGCGCCGTCGCGCCCTGGAAGAACACCACCGCGAAATACTACCAGCAGACGCTCAGAAGCCTTGCGCGCCACTACGAGGTGGACGTGAACACGTCCTGGCGCGAACTGCCGGCGGAGGTGCGCCGCGCGGTGCTTTACGGCTCGGGCAACGAGCCGGTGACCATGGCCTACAATGACGGCCTGCGGAACTACAAGGTTACCAAGCCGTTCGAGGGCGTCATCCGCAACCTGGAGCGCCGCCTGCGGGAGACGGACAGCGCCTGGGTGCGGGAGGAGTTGTCGAAGTATCTCGCCTCCCGGCCCTGCGAGACCTGCGGGGGCAAGCGGCTCCGCCCCGAGGCGCTCGCCGTCAAGGTCGGCGGTGAGGACATCTCGGATGTCGCCGCGCTGTCCATCGGCGAAGCCGGACGCTGGTTCGCCGGCCTCGAAGACACGCTGACGGCGAAGCAGCTCGAGATCGGCGCGCGCATCCTGCGCGAGATCAACGACCGGCTGGGTTTCCTGAACGATGTCGGGCTCGAATATCTCACCCTCGACCGGTCCTCCGGCACGCTCTCCGGCGGGGAGAGCCAGCGCATCCGGCTCGCCTCGCAGATCGGCTCCGGCCTGACCGGCGTGCTCTATGTGCTGGACGAGCCCTCCATCGGCCTGCACCAGCGGGACAATGACCGCCTGCTGGCGACCCTGCGCCGCCTGCGGGACCTGGACAACACCGTCATCGTGGTCGAGCACGACGAGGAGGCGATCCGCAGCGCCGACTACCTGGTGGACATGGGCCCCGGTGCGGGCGTGGACGGCGGCCATGTGGTGGCCGAAGGCGCGCCGGAGGACGTGGTGGCGCAGGGCAACGGCCTGACGGCGCAATATCTCACCGGCCGGAAACGGATCGAGATTCCGCACTGGCGGCGGTCCGGCAACGGGCACCGGCTTACCGTCGCCGGCGCGCGGGGGCACAATCTCCGGAATATCGACGCCACCTTCCCGCTCGGCGTGTTCGCCTGCGTCACCGGGGTTTCCGGCGGCGGCAAGTCCACCCTGGTCGTGGAAACGCTCTACAAGGCGCTGGCGAGGCAGCTGCACGGCGCGCGCGGCGCGGCCGCCCCCCACGACCGGATCGAGGGCGCCGACCTCGTGGACAAGGTGATCGACATCGACCAGTCGCCGATCGGGCGCACGCCGCGCTCGAACCCGGCCACCTATACCGGCGCGTTCACGCCCATTCGCGACTGGTTCACCGGGCTGCCCGAATCGAAGGCGCGCGGCTACAGGCCGGGGCGCTTCTCCTTCAATGTCAAGGGCGGGCGCTGCGAGACCTGCCAGGGCGACGGCGTCATCAAGATCGAGATGCATTTCCTGCCCGACGTCTATGTCGAGTGCGAGACCTGCAAGGGCCGGCGCTACAACCGCGAGACGCTGGAAGTGCGCTTCCGGGGCCATTCCATTGCCGACGTGCTGGACCTGACGGTCGAGGAGGGCGTGGAGCTCTTCCGGGCGGTGCCTGCGGTCTATAACAAACTGGAGACGCTGCGCCGGGTCGGCCTCGGTTATATCAGGATCGGCCAGCAGGCGACGACGCTCTCCGGCGGCGAGGCGCAGCGCGTCAAGCTCGCCAAAGAGCTTTCCCGGCGCTCGACCGGCAGCACGGTCTACATTCTCGACGAGCCGACTACGGGCCTGCATTTCGAGGATGTGCGCAAGCTGCTCGAAGTGCTGCATGCGCTCGTGGATGCCGGCAACACGGTGATCGTCATCGAGCACAATCTCGAAGTCATCAAGACGGCGGACTGGATCGTCGATCTGGGGCCGGAGGGCGGCGCCGGCGGCGGGCGCATCGTGGCCGTCGGCACGCCGGAAGAAGTGGCCGACGCGCCGGAGAGCCACACGGCCCGCTACCTGGCCGCCTCGCTCGGCCGCGCTGAGCGGCTGGCGGGATAGCGGTCAGCGGGGCCGCAGCGCCACCAGCGACAACTGCCGTCCGTAGTCCGTCTCGCCTCTCAGGCAGGCGCGGCGGTAGCTGAAGAAGCGCTCCTCCTCGGCACAGGTATCGGCCCGGGCGACCGAGACCGCCGCGAGGCCCGCGCGCTCCAGCCGCGCCCCGACATATCCCGCGAGGTCGAAGCGGAAGTGGCCGGGCCGCACGGCCGGGACGAACCAGCGTTCGTTATCGGGGTCCGCGGCCTCGAACGCCGCCCGGAACTCGGGGCCGACCTCGTAGGATTCCTGCCCGATGCAGGGGCCGACGGCGGCCACCGTCCGCCCCGCCCGCGCGCCGAGCCACTCCATCCGCTCCAGGACCGATTCGGCGATGCCGGCGAGCGCGCCCCGCCAGCCGGCATGGGCGGCCCCGACCACGCCCGCCCGCGCGTCCGCGAACAGGACGGGCGCGCAGTCCGCCGTCAGGATGCCGAGCGCAAGGCCCGGACGGTCCGTGGCCATGCCGTCGGCCCTGAGGCGCTTCGGGGGCTCCGTCAGGATCGCAGCCTCGGCGCTGTGGACCTGGTGGAGGGTCGCCAGACGCTCCGCGCCGACCGCCGCCAGCGCGCGGCGCCGGTTCTCGCTCACCGCATCCCGGTCGTCGCAGGAGCCGAAGCCGCAATTGAGGCCGGCATAGAGGCCCGTGCTGACGCCGCCGCCGCGGTCCAGAAAGGCATGCGCGACGCCCTCGAGGCCGGAAAGCGCTCCCTTTTCCATCATCCCCCTTCCCCGTCGCAGAACCCGGCCGGCGCGGGTTCGCTCGCCGGGCCGAAGGCAAGCACCCGGAACAGCCGGCCCATGGCGTCCCCGCCGGTCAGCCGGGCCAGCGCATCGTCCTGGCAGCCGAGCCGGGCGGCGCGGGCCTCGATGCCCAGGCGCTTGAGCCATTCGCCCTGCGGCACCGGCCCCCAGACCGCCGCGCCGGCCTCGCGGCCCGCGCGCATCAAAGCCCCGAAGTCCACATGCGCGCTCATGTCCGCTCCGCCCGGCCGGGACAACGGATCGACCGGCGCATGCCCACTGACCGCCTGCAGGGTCGCGGCGCGCTGCGCCTCCGCATAGCCGTAATCGATCGCGAGGCCGTAGCCCGGACGCGCCGCCAGTGTCGCGGCGATGCCGCCCGCCGCCGGGCAGACTTCGGCAATGTCGCCGTCCTCGCCGGACCCCGCGCGGCGGAGCGCCGGGCCCGCGACGAAGCGGAAACCGTCTCCGTCCCGGTCCACCAGGCGTTCATGCCAGCGACCGCCGATTCGCACGAACTGTCGGACGGGCAGGGCGTCGAAGAACTCGTTCGCAATCCAGATGGACGGACCGTCCGGTATCGTCTCCGGCCGGTCGTGCCAGACCGCATCGAAGCCCTGCGAACGCTGGAGCGCGCGCAGCGCCGGCGAGGTCTCGACCAGATGGATCTCGGGCCGGAATGCCGGCTCCAGCCGCGCGGCGCGCAGCGCATCCGCCATCAGCACGCCGCGGCCGGGCCCGAGCTCGATCAGCCGGACCTCCGCGGGACGGCCCAGCCGCTCCCAGGCATCGACGCACCACAGCCCCACGATCTCGCCGAATATCTGGCTGACCTCGGGCGCGGTCACGAAGTCGCCGCCGCGGCCGAACGGGTCGCGGCCGGCATAGTAGGCCGCGTTGTTCAACGCCATGAACTCGGCAAGCGGAATCGGGCCGTCGCGCCCGATGCGCCGGGCAAGGCGGGCGCCGAGGCCGGCGGTCACGGCCTGCGGACCAGCAGGAAGAGGCCGGCGACGATCAGCGGCAGGGACAATAACTGCCCCATGGTGACCGGCCCCAGGATGAACCCGAGATGCGCGTCCGGCTCGCGAAAGAACTCGACGAAGGACCGCGCGAGCCCGTAGCCGAGCATGAAGACGCCCGCCAGCAGGCCGGGGCGCGCCCTCACCCGCTCGCTGAACGCCAGCGCCAGCATGACCGCTCCGAGCGCCAGGCCTTCCAGCGCCGCTTCGTAGAGCTGGCTCGGGTGGCGCGGCACCTGCGCCGGGTCCGAGGGAAAGACCATCGCCCAGGAGACGTCGGACGCCCGGCCGTAGAGCTCGCCGTTCACGAAATTGGCGAGCCGCCCGAGGAACAGGCCCAGGGGGGTGACCGCCGCCACGATATCGCCCACCCGCAGGAACGGCAGGTCATGCCGGCGCGCGAACAGGAAGACTGCGAGCGCAACGCCGGCCATGCCGCCGTGGAACGACATGCCGCCCTGCCACAGGAACAGCGCCTCGCCCGGATTCTGGAGATAGTAGCCGGGCTTGTAGAACAGCACGTAGCCGAGCCGCCCCCCGGCCACCACGCCCAGCACCATCCAGGCCAGCAGGTCGTCCACGCGCTCGGGACGCATCGGCCGCGGCGGCAGGGCGGCAAGGCGGCGCGCAAGGCGCCAGCCGGCGATCAGGCCGACGAGATAGGCCAGCGCATACCAGCGAATCGCCAGCGGCCCCAGCTCTACCGCGACCGGGTCGATGGCCGGGAACGGAATGACAGGAAGAATCACGACCGGGGCTTCGCCAGCCCTGGCAAGGCGGCAGGATCTCCCGTGACAAGCATCATTTCATGGCCCATCCTGTCGGCGCGGTCGAGAAGCTATGCCCGGAGTCGGACCCATGCAAACCGGAAAGCGAATCTTCGACGATCTGGCCCGCGTGGCCTCGGGCGCGGCCGGCGCGGCCGGCGCCGTTCGCGACGAGATGGAGTCGATGGTGCGCGACCGCCTGCAGAGCATGCTCGATTCGATGGACCTGGTGCGGCGCGAGGATTTCGAGGCCGTGCAGGAGATGGCGCAGAACGCGCGCATGGAGCAGGAACGGCTCGAAGCGCGCGTGGCCGCCCTGGAGGCCCGGCTGGCAGAAACCGGCAAGTGAACGCCGTCGTCGTCGAGTACCCCTATGACGAGCCGCCGCCGGAAGGCGCGGCGCGGCAGGTGGCGGAGGGGATCTGGTGGGTGCGGATGCCGCTGCCCTTCGTTCTCGACCACATCAACCTATACCTGCTGGAGGACGGCGACGGCTGGACCGTCGTCGATTGCGGGCTCAACAAGGATGGTGTCCGCGACATCTGGGAGACGCTGATCCGGACGCTGCTGGCCGGGCGGCCGGTGCGCCGCGTGCTCGTCACGCATTTCCACCCGGACCATATGGGCCTCGCGCAATGGCTGCTGACGCGCTTCCCCGAAGCCGAGCTCTGGATGAGCCTTTCGGAATGGCTCTGGTCGCATTTCGCCTTCGACGCCAGAGAACGCAACATGGAGGAGATGCTGCGCTTCTGGCGGCGCAACGGCATGGCCACCTCGACGGTGGACGCCATGCGCGGGCGCGGGAATTTCTACGCCCAGAACGTGGTCCGCCCGCCCATCGTCTATCACCGCATCCAGCATGGCGACCGCATCCGCATCGGCGAGCGGGAATGGCAGGCGATCATCGGCTCGGGCCATTCGCCGGAGCATGTCTGCCTCGCCTGCCCGGAGTCGAAGCTGCTGATCTCCGGCGACCAGGTGCTGCCGCGCATCACGACCAATGTGTCCGTGCATTTCGTCGAGCCCGACGGCGACCCGCTGCAACACTTCCTGGACAGCACCCGCGCCTTTGCCCACCTGCCCGACGACACCTTCACGCTCTGCAGCCACGACCGCCCGTTCTATGGCCTGCATGAGCGGCTGGCCCAGCTTCGCGACCACCACCGGGTCCGCCTCGACGACGGCTGCGAAGCGCTGGCGGAACCGCAACACGCCATCGACCTGCTGCCGGTCTTCTTCCACCGCCCGCTCGACCTGCACCAGCAGTCCTTCGCCATCGGCGAAGCCATCGCCCATCTCCACAATCTCTGGCATGGGGGCCGTGTCGAGCGCGAGCGGGGACCCGACGACGTCTTCCGTTTCGTCCGGGCATGACCGGGAAGCGGGAGACCCTCTCCGCGCTGCTTGAGCGCGTCGCCGCGGAAGCCGGGGACGCGCCGGCGCTGCTCTATGGCGGCGGGAGCTGGAGCTACGGCGACCTGCTCGACCGGTCGCGCCGGGCCGCATCCGCATTGGCGGGTCTCGGAATCGGGCGCGGCGACAAGGTCGCGCTCTGGTTGCCGAACGTGCCGGCCTGGCTCGCGCTCTACTTCGCGCTCGGACGCCTCGGCGCAGTCGCCGTCGCGGTCAACACCCGCTTCCGGGCGCTGGAGGTCGCGGACATCCTGTCGCGGTCGGGCGCGAAGGCGCTCGCCATGTGGCCGGGCTTCAAGGATATCGACTTTGCCGGCCTGCTGGCGGAGATCGGTTACGAGGCGTTGTCCGGCCTTGAGCGGGTGCTGGTCTACGACGAGGGCGAGGCTGCGGTTCCGGAGCGGGTGGCCGGCAAGCCCGCGACGGCGGTGCGGACACTGTTCGAGGCGCTCCCGATGGCCGGGGACCGCGCAACGCCGGACGACCCCTGCAACGTCTTCACCACCTCCGGCACGACCTCGAAACCCAAATTCGTGCTGCATGGACAGGCGCCGGTCACGCGCCATGCCCGCGACTGCGTTGCCGCCTTCGGCTGGGACCGGGCGGGCGCGGCGAGCTACCAGGCGACGCCGCTTTGCGGGGTGTTCGGCTTCTCGACCATGATGGCGACGGCGGCCGCGGGCGCGCCGAACGTGCTGGCGCCGCTGTTCACGCCGGGCGAGGCCGCCGAGGCCGTGCGCCGCCACAAGGTCACCCATTTCATGGGCACGGACGACATGTATGCCGGCATGCTGGCCCTGCGGGAGGAACCGATCCCCTTCCCCAGCCTCAGATTGTGCGGCTACGCCCTGTTCAACCCGACCCTGGAGGATTTCGCGGCTCGGACGCTCGCGCGCGGCGTGCCGCTGATCGGCCTTTACGGCATGAGCGAGGTGGGCGCGCTGATGGCCGTCCAGAAGATCGACGCGCCGCTGGAGGACCGCCTTGCCGGCGGCGGCTATCCGGTGGCGCCCGAAGCCGCCGTCCGGGTGCGCAATGTCGAGACCGGCGAACTCTGCCCGCCGGGCGTCTCGGGCGAAGTCGAAATGCGCTGCCCCAGCCTGTTCCTCCGCTATGAGAGCAACCCGGAAGCGACAGCGGCGGCAATGACCGAAGACGGCTTCCTGCGCACGGGGGATGCCGGGCGGATGCGCGCCGACGGCAGCTTCATCTATGAGGCGCGCATGGGCGACACGCTGCGACTCGCCGGCTTCCTTACGGCCCCGAGCGAGATCGAGGCGCATATCGAGACCCATCCTTCGGTCGCCGGCTGCCAGGTCGTCGGCGTCGCCACCCCGCGAGGGCCCCGCGCCTTCGCCTTCGTGCGCCCGGCGGGGAAACCCTTCTACGACGAAGCCGCGCTTCTCGCCTGGTGCCGCGAGACCATGGCCAACTACAAGGTCCCGGTCCGAGCCGCCGCCATAGACGCCTTCCCCGTCACCTACAGCGCCAACGGCACCAAGATCCAGAAAGCCGAACTGCGCCGCATGGCCGAGGCGATGGAGGCGGATACGGTTTCGATGCAAGGCGCGCCGGCACTGTGAGCAACGAGCAGAGTGACGGTTTCGGTCCGGCCTGAAATCATCCGAATTTCGCTATTGGGACGCTCGCAGCAAGTTCCGCTTGTCACGCGGCTCTGGTGCTTTCGCGCAACCTTGCCTGCGCCAGGTCCCAGGAGGCCTGCCGCCGCATCCAGAAACCGGCATTGCTCCAGCCGACCCGCTCCAGCGCCAGCGCCATCGACGGCGAAACACCCGAATGGCCGTTGAGCAGGCGCGAGAGGGTATGCCTCGCCACGCCCAACTGTCCGGCGGCATATGTCACGGTCCAACCCATTTCCTCGATGCAATCACGGATCGTTTCTCCCGGATGGGACGGGTTCATCATCGCGTCGGTCATTGGCGTCTCTCCCTAATGGTAGTCGACCGGATCGATATCGACGGCCCCACCTTCGACGAAGCGACAGGTGACGCGCCAATTGCCGGACACGCGGATGCTCCACTGGCCCCGCCGGTCGCCCTTCAGGGCATGGAGAGGTATCCGGGCAGGCGCCGAGCTTCGTCCCGCTCGAAGAACGCTTGTAGCCCTTTGTGTCGAAACTTCACGCAACCAGACATTATGGATTTGCCCCAAGGTGTACCGTGTACAGATACACTTGGCAAACACTTTATCAAAGCGACCGGCGAAAATTGGAGTCCGGTGCGGATTCCGTGCAGACTGCGCATACCGAACATGGAGACGGACGAGTGACCGGCTGGCGCGACGCCCTTCCTTCCGACGGCCTGCTTGCCGTGGTCAAGCGGGACTGCCCGACCTGCGTCCTCGTTGCGCCGCTCCTTGCGGAACTGGCGGCGGGGGGCGCCGTAGCGGTCACGCAGGACGATCCCGCCTTTCCCGAGGGTGCGGCCCCCCGGCATGACGGCGACCTGGAGCTCTCCTACCGGCTCGACATCGAGACCGTGCCGACGCTGATCCGCTTCAGCGGCGGCAGCGAAGCCGAACGTGCGATCGGATGGAACAAGGCCGAGTGGCGCGCACTGACAGGCCGCGCCGATCTCGGCGAGAGCCTGCCGGACAACCAGCCCGGATGCGGGTCTCTGTCGGTCGAATTCGGGATGCCGGAGAGGCTGGCCGTGCGGTTCGGCGACATCCCGCTTTCGGCGCGCCGGATCGTCGTGGAGGACCATGACGACCCGATGGAGACGGCCTTCGACCGCGGCTGGACGGACGGGCTGCCGATCGTGCCGCCGACCGACCTGCGCGTCGCGCGGATGCTGGCGGGCACGACGCGGGCGGCGGACGAAATTATCGGGGATATTCCGCCCAACCTCGCGCCCTGCACCGTGGAGAAGGCGGCCATCAATGCCGTGATGGCCGGCTGCCGGCCCGAATATTTCCCGACCGTTCTCGCGGCGGTCGAAGCGGCGCTGATACCGGGCTTCTCCATGCACGGCCTGCTCTGCACGACCCATTTCGCCGGGCCGGTCATCATCGTGAACGGCCCCGTCGCGCGGCGCATCGGCATGAACTGGGGCCTGAACGCGCTCGGCCAGGGCAACCGGGCCAACGCGACCATCGGCCGGGCCTTCCAGCTCATCATCCGCAATGTCGGCGGCGGCCGGCCGGGCGAAATCGACCGCGCAATGCAGGGCAATCCGGGCAAATACACCTTCTGCTTCGCCGAGGACGAGACCGACCCGGACTGGACGCCGCTTTCGGTCTCGCGCGGCATCCGGCCGGGCGCATCGGCCGTCACCCTGTTCCACGGCGAAGGGGTGAGCGGGTTCGTGGACCAGAAAAGCCGGACGGCGGAAGAACTGACGGCCTCGCTGGTCCGCTACCTGTGGAACGTGAACCACCCGAAGCTCTGCGAATTCGGCGGAGCCCTGCTGGTGCTCTCGCCCGAGCACCATGCAATCTACAAGGACGACGGCTGGGGCCGCAGCGAGATCGAGGACGCCCTCATCTCTGCCCTCAAGCGCCCCGGAAGCGAGGTCGTGCGGGGGGCGGGCGGACTGGCCGAGGGGATAGACCCCGGCCGCGAGGATGAAATGATCGACAAATTCCGCGAAGGCACATTCATCATCGCGCGCGCCGGCGGGCCGGCGGGCCTGTTCTCGGCGGTGATCGGCGGATGGTCCGGAATGCGGATTGCCGGCCAGGTGGACCCTGTAACCAAGGAGATCGGTACATGACGGAACCCTATGCGATGCGAGACCCGACGGCGGAGACGGAGCCGGTCATGCGCCAGCCCGTCGTTCCGCCGACGAGTCTCGACGGCCTCACCATCGGCCTGCTTTCCATCGGCAAGGAGCGGTCGGTGGAGTTTCTCGACACGGTGGAGCAACGGCTCGCGGTGCGGGGCCTGAACGTGCTCCGCTTCGCCAAGCCGACACACACCAAGCCGGCTCCCCGCGGCGTCATCCAGGACCTTGTGGAGCGCTGCGACATCGTTGTCGAAGGGCTGGCGGACTGAGGCTCGTGCACGTCGTGCAGTTTGCATGACATGAACGAGCTCGATCGCCTGGGGATGCCCGGCTGCGCGGTAGCGACCGTCGAGTTCCGGGACGCCGCGACGGCGCAGGCCGACGCCATGGGCGTGCGTCCGGCCGTGGTGTTCGTGGACCATCCGATCCAGAACCGCACGCCGGACGAACTGGCGGACATCGCCGACCGCGCCATCCGGCCCATCCTTGCCGCCATCAGCAGTTCGTAACGGACAATCCTCGCCTCTGCATCGGGCGGCAGGGGACTTCGTCGGACGGCAGGAGCTTCCGGTCGGCAGCCGGCACATGCCCGGAAAGGATAACTCCGTTCGGGTCGGCGGCCAGGGGAGCCATGGGCGCCGACAGCGCCCTGGACATGCTCGTTGCGAAGGATGCCTCCGGCGTCCCGGCTCTCTTTCCGTCATGCCCGAACGCCCCCTTAGATAAGCTCAGGGCATGACGGCAAGAGGGCTGCGTATATGCTCCCTTTCGGAAATGCCTATAAACGAATTTTATGCGAGAAATACATAAGGTAATAATTCGAATATAATAGCTGCTTCTGCCCCTTCTTGTGAGTTTCAAGAGAAAAACCTATAGGCCATATAGGCTATTCTTATGAGTTAAAATATGTTCACAAACTCGTGTAATTTACCGAAAAACCCATGTTATCACCCTTAACTTCATCGGCCATATACATATATAGCATGTCAAAGATTCCTTCCGGACTGCCGAAGGAGAGAAGCCGGCATGTTCGAAAAGCGCAGCGACCTGAAGAAGTTCCTCATTGTTGCGGAAACCGGCACGGTTCTGGGCGCGGCGGACCGGATCGCAATGACGCAACCGGCATTGTCGCGCGCCATCGCCCGGCTCGAGGCGGCATTCGGCGGAAAGCTGTTCGAACGGCTCCCGACAGGCGTCCGCCTTACCGAATTCGGCGCCACGGCCGCAGATCAGGCCCGCCACATCCTGCACGAGATCGAGACCGCCGAAGGCAGGGTCAAGTCGGCGCTGTCGGGCCATTCCAGCGGCCTGCGGGTCACCGCAGGCCCGACATGGATGCAGGCGGTCATGCCCGAGGTCGTCGCCAGATTTCATGAGGCCTTCCCGAACGTCGAGCTCAGGCTCCATGCCATGACATTCCCCGAGGGTATCCGCCTGCTCGTCAACGGCGAGAGCGATCTCCATTGCGGCCGCATCGACGCCGAACGGCTCCTCCCGGCGATCCTGCGGCGCGAAAGCTTCTTCAACATGACATCGCGCATCGTCGCCCGCTCGGACCACCCGCTTCACACCGAAAAGACAACCTGCGACGACCTGGCCGACTGGCCCTGGATCGACTGCGAAGCTCCCGCGAGAACGCGGGATGACGAGGAACAGCCGCCCCTGGCGACACTGCTCAACGAACTCTTCGCCAGAACCGGAAAACGCGTGGGCACAGTCGTCCGCGCCGGTCCCGCGGGCCTGGCGCTGATGGGCACGGGGCCTTACCTGTCCCGACTCCCGGTCGCGTTCCTCGGCAGGATCCCCGGCCCCCGCCTCAAGCCTCTGCCGCTCGACTTCGGCAGGACCCGGTTGCGCGCCGGTATCGTCTCGCGCATTTCGGCCTGGGACATTTCCGCTTTCAGGTTCTTCGCCGAAACCGTTCGCAAAGTGGCGCGCGCGCAGCAAAGGGAATTCGGGTCCGTCTCCGCCGCCTGACGCGAAACGGGCGCTTGGACGGCTATGCGAGGGCTGCGGCGCGCAGCTCGTCCGGCGTGAAGGGAATCCGCCGCAGCCTCAGCCCGGTTGCGGCGTGAACGGCGTTGGCGATGGCCGCTGCGGTCGGGCCGGCCGTGGCCTCGCCCGCGCCGAGGAACGGCTGTCGGCCGGGGTCGATCAGCACGGTCTCGAAGCTGGGCACATTGTCGAAGCCCAGGATCGGATAGCTGTCCCAGTCGCGGCTGGTAATGCCGCCCCGGTCGAATGTCACCGCTTCGTGGAGCGTCCAGCTTGCCGCCTGGATGACGCCGCCTTCGAGCTGCGCGGCGAGGCCGGCGCGGTCCACGATTTCGCCCGCATCCGCGGCGATGACGCAGCGTTCGAGCCGGATTCCGCCGGCATCGGTGACCGATACTTCCATGATGACGGCGGCATAGGCGGCGCTGTTCTTGTACTGCGCGAATCCGATCCCGCGCCCGCGGCCTGCAGGACAGTCCGCGCCCGCTATGTCGAGACGCGCCGCCGCCGCCTCGATGACCGCGCGGCCGCGCGGGTCCGAAAGATGGCTGAGCCGGAAGGAAACGGGATCGCGGCCCGCTTCCCCGGCAAGCTCGTCCATGAAGGACTCGATGGCGAAGACATTGGCGTAGGCGCCGAGCGAGCGCAGCGACGACACCCGGAGCGGCATGTCCCGGACCAGATGCTTGACCAGCCGCTTCTCCGGCAGGTCGTAGAGCGGGTCGAGATTGCGGTGGATGCCCATATGGCGCCCCATCGCCGGGCCCATGACCGGCGGCTCCAGCGGCTCGGCCAGGAACCGGGCGGACAGCAGTCGCGCCGCGCCGATCCTGCCGGGGCCCGGACGGGGCCGCATGGAATAGGTGTCGCTGTATGTCTCATGCGACCAGGCGGCAATCCTGCCGTCGCCGTCGAGGCTCGCGCGCAGATCCATCGACGCGCAGGACCCGTAGGGCTCCCAGGCGTGCTCCTCCTCGCGCGTCCATTTGAGCAGCACCGGCGCGCCGGGCAGAGCGCGGGCGACAAGGGCCGCGTCGAAGGCCGCATCGTCGGCGCCGTTATGGCCGTAGCAGCCGGCGCCCGGCGCGTGGCGGACACGGATCGCTTCGGGCTCCAGGCCAAGCGCATCGGCCAATGCGAGGCGCAGGAGATAGACCCCCTGGCTGTGGGTCGCGACGGTCAGGCGGCCGTCGGCGAACGTCGCCATCGCCGCCGATGGACCCAGCGAGGCGTGCATCTGGTAGGGCCGCTCGTAGCGCGCCTCCAGCGTCGCGGCGGCGGCAGGCGCATCGCCGGGCGGCGGCACGGGCGCCTCCATCGGCACGCCGTCAACGACCGGAAGGCTCACCTTCCCGTTGCCGCGCAGGCTCTCGTAAATGTCGCGGATTTCAAGCCCGCCGCCCAGATCCCAGGAAACGGCGGCGGCAAGCCTCTCCGCCGCCTTGACCGCCGCATATTCGTCCGCCGCGGCGACCGCGAGGAAGCTGCCGTCGCGCACGACCCGCACGCCCTCCGCAGCGAGGCGCCCGGTCACGGCCTCGTCCAGGGCCGCCAGCCGCGCATGGTAGTGCGGCGGCCGCACCGGGCGCGCATGCAGCATGCCCGGAAGGCTCATGTCGTGCAGGAAGCAAGCCCGGCCGCGGACGATGTCCTCCAGCCCCCGCGCCACCGCCGCGCCGCCGACATGGTCAAGGGCCTCGCGCGGCCTGAGCGGCGCCTCCGGATCGACAGCGATGCCGAACGGCCTCCCGGCGGCGAGGTCCAATAGCTCGTCTTCCGGTTGGTGGCGCGCGAGCGGATCGTGCCGTCGTCCACCTCCAGCGCGGCGATATCGACCTCCAGCACGGCCGCGGCCCGCTCCAGCAGGTGCCGCCGGGCCGTGGCCGCCGCCAGGCGGACTGCGTTGCCGGACCGGGCCATCGACTGGCTGCCGGAGGTGAAGCCCTCGTCCGGCGAGCGGCCGGTCTCGACCGGGGCGACCTCCACCCGGCCGGGGTCGATGCCGAGCTCGTCCGCCGCCAGCAGGGCGACGGCGGTGGAGATGCGCTGGCCGATATCGACCTTGCCGCTGCGCACGGTGACCGTCTCGCCCGGACCGAAGGTCAGCCAGTCGTCGAGCGCGGGGTTGGCCTCAAGGCTCGGGTTAGGGGTCATCGGCCGCCCCGGCCAGGAGCCGGTCCACCGCCCGCAACACGTCGGCATGCGCGCCGCAACGGCAGAGATGGCCCTGCAGCGCCTCGACCGCTCCCTGCCGGTCCGGACGCTCCGCCGCCTGCAAGTAGGCCGTGAGCGCGACGACAAGGCCGCTCGTGCAGTAGCCGCATTGCGCCGCGCCGGCTTCGAGGAAGGCGCGCTGCACGGGGTTGAGTTCGCCGTCTTCCGCAAGGCCCTCGACCGTGACTATCGCGCATCCCTCGAATTCGGACACGGCCCGCATGCAGCTCAACACCTTCTCGCCGTCGGCGATTACCGCGCAGGCCCCGCACTGCTCCAGCCCGCAGCCGAGCTTCGCGCCGACGAGGCCCAGCCGGTTGCGCAGCACATGGATCAGCGGCGTTGCCGGGTCCGCCTCGACCTCGCGGACCGCGCCATTGACGTTGAGAAGGACCCTGCTCATTCGCGACCCGCGGCGGCCGTTCACCGCGGCCGGGCAAGCTCGTCCAGGCCGCCCGTGAATTCCTTGCTGGCCAGCATGTCCGGGAGCAGCGAGGCAAGCCATTCGGAGTCAACGGACACGCCGTTCCGCTCCAGCGACGGCATGCTCCTGTCCGCCAGCGCCTGCCAGTCCCCGGCCATCCGCCAGCCCGCGAGCAGGTCCGCGCGCGGCTCGCCGCCAAGCGCGCGCACGAGGAAGTCGGTGAAGTTGACGACCGGCGGGCCCTGCGTCTCGGCCCCGGCGGACAATTGCGCATGGCAGCCGTGGTAGAGGGACACCAGCGCCTCCGCGCCCGTTTCCTCGGCCATCGCATAGGTCGCCCGGCGCCGTTCCGCCTTCAGGCCGGGCGAGCGGTCCTGGCCGGAGCCCCCGCAGGTATAGCCGGACTCCCAGGCGATGCCGGCGATGTCCAGTCCCGGCACATCGCCCAGCAGGCGGGCGACATTCCGGCCGAGGTCCGCCATGCCCTCATGGGCGTGGAGCAGGACCCGCATCGGGACTTCCGTCGTGTAGAGGCCCCGCAACCGCTCCTCGTTCTCGACCAGGAAGCCGGTCACATGCTCGAAGGCGAAGGCCGCTTCCCCGTAGCCTTCCACCGTTTCCCCGATATGGAGCTGGCAGGAGGGGCACCAGCTCAGCACCCGCTCGGGCTGGAAGTCCCCGAACCGTTTCAGCGTGCCGCCGGTCACACGGCCGCCTGCATCGGTCTCGCCTTCCCACTTGGTGTGGATGATGCCGCAGCAGGCGGCCGGGCCGCCGAGGACCTCGTAATCGACCCCGACCGCGTCCAGCACATACATCGCGTTGAACAGCAGGTGCGGCGTGCGCACCGCATTGCAGCCGACATAGAAGACGACCGGGACGGATCGCGGCTTCGGCGGCTGCAGCAGCCGCGCCAGGTCCGCCGGCGCAAGCTGCATCGCGGCCATCAGGCGGATGGCGCGGGCCATCTTGCGGAATAGCTGCGGTGTGTCGGAATGCGTTTCCGCGGACTTGCCGGCGGCGAGCATCACCATGCTGCGCGGGTTGACACCCTCCGGACAGGCCGGAATGCACTCGCCGCACCCGTTGCACTGATGCACCCAGGCAGCCGCCGGCCCCTCCAGCCGGCCGCCATCCCGCAACACCTGCAGGACGCCGCCGGCAACCGCCCCCGGCTCCGCGCCGGAAATCCCGGCATGGGGCGTGACGGGGCAGGCCTCGACGCAGGCCCCGCAGCTTGTGCAGGCCGAGACGATCTCCTCCGCCCGCGCGGCCATGAAGGATGTCAGCGAACCGTCCGGCATCGAAGCCTCCTCATATAGGGCGCCGGCGCCCTACCCGCTCAGCCCGCCGCCTCGGCCACCGTGCGGACCGCCTCGGGCGTCGCGCCCGTCAGCGCGATGCCGGCGACGCGGCCGGCGGCGATCGCGTCCTTCCACGCGCCCAGCCGGTCGCGGATGCGGGCCTTGTCGCCGAGCAGCGCCACGCTGTCCACCAGCTCGTCCGGCAGGGCGGCGCTCGCTTCCTTGCGCTGGCCGGAGAGGAACAGGTCCTGCACCTTGCGCGCCTCGTCCTCGTAACCCATGCGCCCGACATAGTCGTTGTAGAAGTTCTTGTCGCGCGCGCCCATGCCGCCGACATAGAAGGCCAGATGGTCGCGCACCGGGGCCCGGCAGGCCTCCAGGTCGTCGCCGACGCGGACCGGCACGAAGGGCACGACCTCGAAATCCTCCGCCGTCTTGCCGTTGCCGGCCCTGGCGATGCCGTCGGCAATCGGCTCCGCGAAGACATCGCTCTCAGGGTCCATGAACACCGGGATCACCCCGTCGGCCACCTCCGCCGCGGTGCGCACGCCCGCCGGCGTGATGGCGGCCGTGTAGATCGTGAGGTCCGGGTCGGGATGCAGGATGGTCTTGAGCGGCTTGCCGAGGCCGGTCGCGCCCGGCCCGTGATAGGGGATGTCGTAATGCTCGCCGTGATGCTCCAGCACGCCCTCGCGCTTCAGGATCTGGCGGATGATCGAGATATATTCCCGGGTGCGCGCCAGCGGCTTGCCGAACGGCACGCCGTGCCAGCCCTCGATCACCTGCGGCCCCGACGGGCCGATGCCGAGCACGAAGCGCCCGCCGGACATTTCCTGCAGGGTCATGGAGGTCATGGCCGCAAGCGCGGGCGAGCGCGACTGCATCTGGATGATCGCCGTGCCGACCTTGATCCGCGAGGTCTGCGCCAGCAGCCAGGCGGCCGGGGAGATCGCGTCCGTGCCCCAGGCCTCCGAAGTCCAGCACATCTCGTAGCCGAGCCGTTCGGCCTCCTGCACGAGCGCCACCTTGTCCGCCATGTCGCCGCCGCTGTAGCCGAGCGTGATGCCGAGCCGCATCGCGTTTCTCCCCCGAAATCGTCGCGGCAGACCTTAGCGGCAATCCCGCTTCCCCGCTATCCTTGGCCATCGGCAAAGAGGACAGCGGCATGGCCAGCGAACGGGAACGGGCAAGCGCGGCCGGGAGGCGGCCCATCGGCAACGCGGAGGTGGCGCAGCGCCATTGGGAAGGCTTCGAGGGCAGCACCCTCACCGGCCCTCGAACCGTCGTGGAGCCGGTGGACCCGGACCGGGACGCCGCCGGCCTCTACGCCGCCGGGATCGAGGGCGAGGAGCCGGACCGCATCTGGGACTATCTCGGCTACGGCCCCTTCGCCGGCGCGGAGGCCGTGCATGAATGGCTCACTGGTTGCGCCGCGTCGAAGGACCCGCTCTTCATGGTCTATCGCGACCGGGCCACGGGCGTTCCGGGCGGCATGGGAAGCTTCATGGAGATCAGGCAGGCCGCCGGCGTCGGCGAGATCGGCAATATCTGGTTCGGCCGCGCCTGGCAGCGCGACATCCGCGCGACGGAAGTGCTCTCGCTGATGATGCACCATGTGCTGGAGACGCGCGGCTACCGGCGGCTCGAATGGAAGTGCAACGCGCTGAACGCCCCCTCGCGCTCGGCGGCGCTCCGCCTCGGCTTCCGCTACGAAGGCCTCTTCCTCAACCACATGATCGTGAAGGGCCGCAGCCGCGACACGACCTGGTTCTCCCTGACCGACGAGGAATGGCCCGCCGTCCGCCAAGCCCACGCCCGATGGTTCGCGCCGGAGAATTTCGACGCCGACGGCCGGCAGAAGATTTCACTGAGCGAGCTGACGCGGGCGCTCTGGTAAGGCGGGCGCAGGACTCGCGCCCCCTGTTTAGAGGCCTTCACTTCCGTAGCCTGTTGCCGGAGTACATATGATGAACTTGAACGGCATCCTCGCCGAGCTTAATGAGTGTGCCTCGAATTACCGCTTCGGTTGTCTCCAGGACATTCGTGTGAAGGGACGCGGCTTAAAGAGACCCCGGAGCTGGCGTCCGTTCCCCAAGACCAGTCAAGGCAAGGCTTACGCGTACCACGTCGGCGGCCGCGAAGAGCTCCAATTCAATATCGGCGAAGACAACGGTCTCCTCAGGTGGGGGATCGCCATCTCCCTGGAGACAAGTCGTTCATTTCACGATATGACCAAATTGCGCACCAAGCTGGGCAAATTCAGTTCCGTACTCGAATCCCAAAGCAACCAACTTTATGGGCTCGGCTTCGAAATGTGGCACTCAACGGGCCGCCGCGAAAAACGTACGCGCAGCCCAAACCGTCCGCCGCAGCGCGTCACAGACGATCTCTACCGTTCGGGAACCTTCATTTTCGTCGGCAAGCGGGCTTCGTTCGAGGAATTCAATCCAGTTCGTGTCCTACGGGACTTCGATTTCTTGTTGCCGATCTACGAGTATATCGAATTCTCGCCCGGTGACGCCGCGCCCGCGTTGTATGAGCCGTGCGGCTTTGTTTTCAAACCCGACCCACCTGACGCAGCCGACGACCGTTCCGCAACGACGACCGCCACAAGAGCCGGCGGTGTTTCGCCAGTATCCCTGCGCCACACAAGGCTGCAAAGCGCACTGAAGCGCCAACTCCGTGCCGAAGGCGCCCAAGTCGGCACCGAACATCCGGATGGCAGAGGCTGCCACATCGATCTTGTGGCCAAGAGAGACTCCGAGACCGAATTTTACGAAATCAAGACCGACACGACCCCGCGCCTTGCCATTCGCCACGCCATCGGCCAACTGCTCGAATATGCTTACTGGCCCGTTCCCGTCCGGCCCAACCGTCTTTTCGTTGTCTCGGAACAACCGCTCGATGCAGAGGCCGCCGACTATCTTCGAACGCTTGAGGCGGAAATAGGCTTGTCCATCTGCTACCGGCAAGTCATTGCCGACCGATAGCGGAGCGACTCAAGGCCTCCACGCAGCCGCTCACGACGCAGGGGAACGTCGCGTCCGTCCCTCAATGCCACCTTCGCCGAGCGCCCTGACCACGGCCTCCGGGTCCCGGTCGATGACGGTGAGCAACACCCGCGCCGCCCTGTCGGGAACGCGCCGGCCCTGTTCCCACTCCTGGAGGGCGCGCGCGTCGAGGCCGAAACGCTCGGCGAACTGCCGCCGGCTCAGCCGGAACCGCTTGCGCAGCGCCGCAATCCGGCCGGCGGCGGGGTCGTCGACAATCCGGCAAGGCAGGGCCGTTTCGCCGCGAACATGGCCGAGAACCTCGCCCAGAGCCGTTTCGATCTCAAGCCCGAGCCCGGTGCGTTCCGCCGTCATTGTCCCGTTGCCTCCTTCTTGATCGCGGCGACCATGCGCGACAACGCTCTCGTGTCCGCCGGCGTGAGGTCTTCGCGGTCCGCCTTCGCGTAAGCCGTCAGCAGGTAAATGGCGACACGTATCGTGGCGAACCTGCCCGTCCATGCTTCTCCCGGCCCTCCGGCCAGCCTCCTGCCCCGGCCCTCCCTCGCAAGCAAAGGAGGAGGAAGGACGCGCGGCCGCAAATCCCCTCTCCCCGCAAGCGGGGAGAGGGGAATTTCGTCGTCCCGGCCTCCGCCTTACCTTCCCCGCCTGCGCCTGCGGGGGAGGCGGCGTTTGCGCTCCAGGCCGTGGCGTTTCAGGAACCCGTGCACCGTGCTCGCGGAGAAGGACAGCCCTTCGGCGGCCAGCGCGTCGCGCAGTCCCTGCACGGTCAGCGCCGGCCGCGCCGCCAGGATGCGGAGGATGCGGTTGCGCTCCGGCTCGATCCGCGAGGCGCTGCCGCCCCGTTTGCAAGGCCGCACATGCCCCTGCTCGCGAAACTGCCGCACCCAGCGCTGTACGCTGGACGCCCCCAGCCCGAACTGCCGGGCCGCGGCATTGGCGCTCATGCCGCCGCGCACCACCGCCGCCACTGCGCGGCCGCGCAAATCCAGGCTCACCTCCCGGCCCGGCCTCGGCCCCGGCAATTCGTCCTCCGGCAGAGTCTCCCGCCCGTCCGTCATCGTTCCTCCTCCCTGCGCTCCACGCTCCGCCGGCCCGCCGGGCCGGATGACATGGCCGCGCCGCCGCCGCGCCGGGCCATGTCGAACCGAATTTGCGGTCGCTCCGGGCATCCGCAGCGGCCCAGTTTCAGCCGAATCCGCGGCCGCTCCGGGCATCGCGGCAGCCGCACCTCGCCAGTTTGCCACCCGGCCTTCCGGCCGCCGGCATTCCAGCTCCTCTTCGTCTGCGGAAGACACGCCTCGCGCGCCCTTTCGCGCGCTCCAAGCGGCCCCCCGCCCCGGCATCCGTCAGGTCATGGCTGCGGCCCTGTTCTTCCTGTTTCGGAACTTATATAGAACAAATGGGAACAAAATCAAGCAAAAAGCGCGCCGCCGCTTCGGCAAGCTCAGGGCAGGTTCTTTCGTCACCCCGGCTCGGGGGCCGGGGTGACGGATGGGGAAGGAATTGCGCCCTTTCCGGGCCGGCCGCCCTACCCCTCCGGGTGGAAATGGTCGTAGAGGCGCTTGGCGACCGTTTTCGAGATGCCCGGCACGGCCAGCAGGTCCTCGAAGCCCGCGCCCTCGACGCCGCGCGCGGAGCCGAAATGGTGCAGCAGCGCGCGCTTGCGGGCCGCGCCGATGCCGGCCACCTCGTCGAGCGGCGACTGGCGGACGGCCTTCGCCCGGCGGGCCCGGTGGGTGCCGATGGCGAAGCGGTGCGCCTCGTCGCGCAGGCGCTGGAGGAAATGCAGCGCGGGGTCGTGCTCCGGCAGCGAGAAGGGCGGTTTCTCCGCGGTGAAGAAGCGTTCGCGCCCGGCATTGCGGTCCGGCCCCTTGGCGATGGCGGCAAGCGCCATGTCCTCGATGCCGAGTTCCGCGAGCGCGCCCTGCGCCGAGGAAAGCTGGCCCGCGCCGCCGTCGATCAGCACGAGGTCCGGCCACGACTCGCCGGCGCGCGCGGGGTCCTCCTTGACGAGGCGGGAGAAGCGCCGGGTCAGCACCTCGCGCATCATGGCGTAGTCGTCGCCGGGCGTGGCTTCGTCCTCGGCCGCCGTCGCGCGGATCGTGAACTTGCGGTAGGCGTTCTTGATGAAGCCCTCCGGCCCCGCGACGATCAGGCTGCCGACTGCATCGGTGCCGGAGATGTGGCTGTTGTC
>JAJDYL010000005.1 GCA_022825195.1 Alphaproteobacteria bacterium | reverse complement strand
GCTGCGTTCCGGTGTGAGAAAAACGCGCCGAAGGGCGTCCCGATCCTGCTTCCTTGACGCTCAAGCACTCGGGACATGAAAGCCGTTTTGCAACCGGCATTTAGCCCGAGCGGCGCTTGAGCGGCAGCGCCCGCCGCGCATGTGAGGGAACGGTCAGCGATCCGCCGCGCGGCATCCGACTGGTAGTGTAGGAAGCACGAGGCGGCGACGCAATTGCGGAATGACCCGCGCACCAGGAGGGTCATCTGTGCGGCCTGCACTGTCGGCGACGACGTGCACGGTGCCCGGCGCAATGTCGCCGCGACTGCGGCAACGGACTGTCGATCGCTTAACGCATTGTGCTACGAACCGCGCGCGGCATCGGTGCGGTCATGCGATCATCGTTGCGCTTCAACGGTCGACGGTCGCTCGCATCCGAGCCGTCGCAGCCCGGCCTGCACGTCGCACGAGGCCGCTGCATCGTGATCGGAACGAGAGCGGAACGGAGAGACATGCTTCGATGAACGATGCCGCGTCGACATCCCCGTACGCGACCCGTCAGCGCTGCCATCCGGTGTCCCCATCGTCGCGGGCGGCGCGATGACGCCGGGCGAGTTCATCGCCAAATGGCGGGCGTCGGAGTTGAAGGAACGCTCGGCGTCGCAGGAACACTTCATCGACCTGTGCCGTCTGCTCGGCGAGCCGACGCCTGCCGAGGCCGACCCGGCGGGCGAGCGGTACTGCTTCGAGCGCGGCGCGCGGAAGGACACCGGCGGCGACGGCTGGGCCGACGTGTGGAAGCGCGGCTGCTTTGCGTGGGAGTACAAGGGCCGCCGCGCCGATCTCGACGCGGCGTTCAATCAGTTGCGGCAGTACGCGCTCGCACTGGAGAACCCGCCGCTGCTGATCGTCTCCGACATGACAAGGTTCCGCATCCGCACCAACTGGACGAACAGCGTGAGCGTGACGCACGAGTTCATGCTCGACGATCTCGCCGACGGCTCGACCCGCGACAAGCTGAAGTGGGCAATGTCGGACCCGGAGCGGCTGCGGCCCGGCGAGACGCGGCAGGCGGTGACCGAACGCGCGGCGGCGACCTTCGCGGAACTTGCGCAGGGATTGCGCGACGGGGGCCACGAGCCGCAGACGGTGGCACACTTCGTCAACCGCCTGGTGTTCTGCATGTTCGCCGAGGATGTGGGCCTGCTGCCCGCCAACATGTTCACCCGGATGCTGGAACAGGCGCGCAGGCAGCCTGACGAGTTCGCTGAGCTTGCCCGCGACCTGTTCGGGGCGATGTCCGCTGGAGGCCGGATCGGATTCGAATCCGTGGCGTGGTTCAACGGCGGCCTGTTCGACGACGACACCGCGTTGCCGCTCGACCGGGAAGGAATCGAGACGGCGCTCAAGGCAGCGGCGCTCGACTGGTCGGAGATCGACCCGTCGATCCTCGGCACGCTGTTCGAGCGCGGCCTCGACCCGGACAAGCGCTCGCAGCTTGGGGCGCACTACACCGACCGCGACAAGATCATGCGGATCGTCGAGCCGGTGATCGTCCGGCCCCTGCTCGCGGAGTGGGAGACGGCGAAGGCCGGGATCGCGGCCATGGTCGAGCGCGCCGACGCGGCGGGGTCGCCGGCGGCGCAGACGCGGATGCGGCGGCAGGCGGACCAGGCGCTACGCACCTTCCTCGAACGGCTCCGGCAGTTCACTGTGCTCGATCCCGCCTGCGGGTCGGGGAACTTCCTCTATCTGGCGCTGCACGCGCTCAAGGACATCGAGCACCGGGTCCAGCTTGAAGCGGAGACGCTGGGCCTTGCGCGCGGGTTCCCGGCGGTCGGCCCGGCGAACGTCAAGGGCATTGAGATCAACGCCTACGCGGCGGAGCTTGCGCGCGTGTCGGTGTGGATCGGCGAAATCCAGTGGATGCGACGCAACGGGTTCAGCAACTCGACCAATCCGATTCTCGATCCGCTCGACACCATCGAATGCCGTGACGCGATTCTTGCGCCCGATGGTGGCGAACCCGGCTGGCCGGAAGCCGATGCCGTGATCGGCAACCCGCCGTTTCTCGGCGGCAAGCTGCTCAACGGCGGACTTGGCGAGAATTACGTCTCGCGGATGCTCGCGGCGTGGCGAGGCCGCGTGCCACCCGAAGCCGATCTCGTCTGCTACTGGTTCGTGAAGGCGGGCGAGCAAGTAGCATCGGGCAAGGCGACGCGCGTCGGCCTCGTTGCGACCAACTCGATACGCGGCGGCGCGAACCGCCGGGCCTTGCAGGCCGCGACTGATGGACGCTCGATCTTCGATGCCTGGTCGGACGAGCCATGGGTGATCGACGGCGCGGCAGTGCGGGTGTCGCTGGTCTGCTTCTCCGGCGCGGGTGACGTGTACAGGCCGGAGACGCGCTTGGATGGCGAACCCGCTGACGAAGTCCATTCCGACCTCACGGCCCGACGCGGTGGGGCCGGAATCGACCTTACCGGGGCGAAGCGCATCCCGGCGAACGCCGGGATAGCCTTCATGGGTGACACCAAGGGCGGGCCGTTCGACGTTTCTGGCGATCTCGCTCGCGAATGGCTCCGCCTTCCGGCCAATCCGAACGGGCGGCCCAATGCCGACGTTCTCAAGCCGTGGGTCAACGGCATGGATCTCACCCGCCGCCCGGCGGGCAAGTGGATCGTCGATTTCGGGTGGGACATGACGGAGGCCGAAGCCGCGCTCTACGAAGCACCCTTCGCACACGCCAAGGAACACGTCTGGCCAATGCGACAACGGAATCGCCGGGAAGCGTATCGCGTCAACTGGTGGCGGCACGTCGAGCCAAGACAGGGCATGTGGAGGGCACTCGATGGCCTGCGGCGCTACATCGTGACGCCCCGCGTGTCCAAGCATCGGCTGTTCGTCTGGCTCGACGCCCGCGTTTGCCCCGATAGCGCGACGATTGCCATTGCCCGCGACGATGATGTGACCTTCGGCATCCTGCACAGCCGGTTCCACGAGGCATGGTCGCTGAGGCTGGGGACGTGGCTCGGCAAGGGCAACGATCCGCGCTACACGCCGACCACCACCTTTGAGACGTTCCCCTTCCCAGACGGCCTCTCGCCGGACATCCCCGCCGACGACCCGCGCGCGGTCGCCATCGCGGACGCGGCCCGGCGGTTGGTGGAACTGCGCGACCGCTGGCTCAATCCGCCCGAATGGGTGGAATGGGTGGACGAGCCGGTGCCGGGCTATCCCAAGCGCCCGGTCGCTCGGGACGAGGCGGCGGCGAAGGAAATCAAGGCCCGCACGTTGACGAACCTGTACAATGCCCGACCGCAATGGCTCGCGGATGCGCACGCGGCGCTCGACGCCGCCGTCGCAGCAGCCTACGGTTGGAACGTGGAGATCGGCGAGGATGAGGCGTTGCGAATGTTGCTGGAACTGAATGGGTATCCTGTGGGTCATGAAGAATAGCACTTTGCCGGGCTCGCATTGGATGCTCAACCACGAGGTCTTGGAGAAATGATGGACGAGATAATTCGTAAGGAAATCGAGGCCCTTATCGTTGCGGCAGACGAGTTAGTAGAGAAGGCGTCAGTCTCTGATTCAGGGCTGGGTCATGAATATATTCAAGGACTCGCCTCTATTGCTGTTCGTGGAAGTCAGTTAATCGATCGTCTTTACGGCTCTGAAAGTCAATATGCCAAAATGCTTCAATCTGTTTTGAATACAAAAGACTTTACACAAATGCACAGCAATCATTATGCCCATGTGGCCCAATTGGCTGGAATATTCAAAGCTGTGAAGCATGATATTGAGTCAGGTACACTGATTGATTTCCGCCGATTAGTTCAGGCTGAATTGTTTTCGGATTTTCTGGAAATGGCTGAATATCTCGCAAATGAAGGATACAAGGATGCTTCAGCCATGATACTTGGTGCAGTTCTTGAAGATGCTTTGCGAAAGCTGGCGGATTCACGTGGAATAGGTACTTTGAGTGCACACGGTAAGCCACTCGCCATGGATGCAATGAATGTACAACTTAGCAAGAGTGGTGCGTACAACGCACTGGTCAAGAAGCAGGTTACGTCGTGGTCAAATCTGAGAAATGATGCAGCGCATGGCCGATACGATGGATACGACGCCGAACAAGTTAAGCAGATGATATTGTTTGTACAGAAATTTTGTGCAGATTTCGCGAGCTAAAGGTTATTCGAATTTTCTGAAGGTTACTGACTATATTGCGATTATCAAGGCCAACCAAGGTCCTGGTGCGCAGGACCTTGGATTCGTGTTATGCAGAAGGCGTCGGTCTGCTCTTGCTGAGATTCACAACAATACGCTGCACAAGCGGGGAGTGTCGGAGCAGGGAGGCTGTGTATTCTTGTCAAAGCGCATCGCCTCGACGATCAGGCTCCCCACCCTTCTCCGCCATCTGAATCAGCGCGCCGTGCTGCGGTTGAGGCGGCCCATGGGTGGGATGCGGGAACTTCCAAAGACGAAACCCTGCGCAATCACCTGGCGCTGAACATGTTGAGCTGAAGCTAAGCGCCTCCCAACAAGGCAGAAAGAAGGGGCAGAGAAGTGGTGTGAAGATATTTGGACTACCTCGCTATTCGTGCTTACTTTATCAACTCGATGGCCGAGCACGACAAGAAGTCTTTCCCTCCCCGTCTTCGTATATCCATGCCCGATCCCAATAGTGAAGAATTCTCTGAAACTCGGATGACTGGAAAAGAAACTTAACATCTTCCGTAGACGTTTGACCAGTTTGCCTTTGTTCAGAACTCAACCGGTACGTTATCCGAGGTGGGAGGTCTCCCCCAATTCTGAAAGCCAGATAGCCGTCATCATCTACATTGACAGTCATCAAAAATGCCGGGTTATCTGAATTTCGATCTAAGCCCTTTGAATGTTCTCTGACTCTCATGGCGAGTTCAGTCAACGATTCGAAATGCTGTGAATTCCAAATTTTGCTTGTTTGCTGATTTGTCGTGTCAGAATAACTTTCTCCCTCTGGCACAAACACAGGATATCGTGCATCGATGAGTACCATGTTCTGCAACTTCAAAAGATTGTTTTCGTCCTCATTTCCGAGAGGAAATGCGATCTCGTGCGCCATTATTTTGAATTTGTGACCAAACCTACTCTTGACGTCCCTCTCAAACATTTGTTCTGAACAACCGCGATAAGCTTTGGTTATCCCTCCCTTCAAGTACATCTCCACGGAATATCCCAATAGCAACATTGACGCTCGTGGAAGTCCCGTAAGGAGATTCCAATCAAGTAAACGGTCTCTATTTCTCCACTCTCCACTTCGTTTGGTTTCTGATAAGATCTGACGATGGTCTGTCCAATTATCTCTTGTCCGCTTGGCCGAAGCCAAGAGTCCGTCGCCTTCATCGAACCAATTCTTAGAATTAAACTGCCCAACACTTCTTCGAGAGATGCGACGGATCGAGTCATGCATATGCTGAAAGCTCCAGACATCGATTGCAATGCAGCCAGTATACCTATGCCCGTACCGACACAGAAGGCGCTGAAAGTCCGAACACGGTATGTAGGACCATACCGGGACCATACCGTCAACACTGATCCGAGGCGGTGGCGGCATCGGAACACGTCGCGAGACTGACTCCCGTTTCTGCGATTCGGGGGTTGTCGTAAGTGCATGGCAAACGCCCGGCACCGTGCACGGTTTTGGAATTCAAACCCAGCGGCCATACTTGCGGCGAACACGAACGCGCGAAGGCGGCGGGTCGCGGTCGAAGCCCATCGCATCGGCGATCAGAGTCCCGACCTTCTCCGCCGCCTCGACCAGATGGCCGTCGGCAAGATGGGCATAGCCCGCCGTGGTCTCGTGCCGCCGGTGACCTAACAGCTTGCCCACGAGCGGCAGGTTTTCGCCCGACATGACGGCGTGGCTCGCCGCCGTATGGCGAAGGTCATGCAGCCGCACCTTGCCGAGATTGGCGTCTTCGCGGACCGCGCGCCAACAGGCAACGACCCGATGAGCGTGTCGGCTCCCGCCCAGCCTCGGAAACAGGAACGCATTCGGATCGCGCGGTCCGGGCAGCGCGTCGATGACGGATCGCGCTGCCTCGCCGAGCGGCACGCTGCGCGGTCCAGTCTTCGCATCGCGCAATGTGATTGCGTTCTGCCCAATGTCTCGCCAGCGGAGATTGAGCACTTCGCCCCGGCGGCAGCCGGTGAGGGCCAGCAGCCGGATGGCGGCGACGGCCTCGGGCCATTGGTCCTCGCGGGCATCGAGCGCTCGCCCGAGCCGGGCGAGCTCGTCGGTGTCGAGGAACCGGGCGATGTTGCGCCTCGGGTTCTTCCTGATGCCGAGACAGGGATTGGTGCCGGGTTCGCGCAAGCCGTATTCCTCGGCCCGGAACATCATCGACCGCAGTATCTCGAAGGCGCGGTTGGCCGCGCCGGGCTTTTCCCTGCTCGCCGCGTCGAACCACGCGGCCACGTCCTCGGGACCGACACGGTGCACCGGCATCTTGCCGAAGGCGGGCAGGATGCGCGCCCTGAGATAGATGCGGATCGTCTCGCGCCCCGAAGGCTTCCAGTAGGGGTCGCAGCGGCGCAGATACTCCTCGGCCAGGTCCTTCACGGTCGGGGCGGTTTTCTCCTTTCGGATGTCGTCGGCGGGGTTGTCGCCCGCGCGGACGCTCGCAAGGATTTCGCGCGCGCGGCGGCGGGCCTCGGCAAGCTCCAGTTCGCCGTATCGGGCTATACGCAAGCGCCGGGTCTTCCCCTCGATGCGGGTCTGCACGATCCACGCCTTCGCGCCGGAGCGGTGGACGCGCAACCCGAAGCCGGGCAGCGCCCGGTCGAACAGGAACAGGTCCCGGTCGGCGGGCTTCGTCTCGCGGGCAAGCCGCGCGGTAAGGTCAACCGTCGGCATGATCGCACCCTCCTTCCCGGACGGTCCCCCTTCCGGCCAGGGCCGCTCCGATGCGCCCCGACACCCGGTCGGCGGCCTCGGCAACCGAGCGGTCGGACAGGTGGACGTATCGCTCGGTCGTCTCGACCAGGGCATGGCCGAGCAGCCTGGCGATGGTCACCATGCCCACGCCGTTCATGGCCGCGACCGACGCCCACGTGTGTCTGAGGTCATGAAGCCGCAGTTCGGGCAGGTCGGCCTCCTTGCGGATGCGGTCCCACTGAAAAGCGATGGTATCCACGGGCCGCGTCGGCGGACGGGCGGGAAAGAGATACGGGCAATCCGCGCCGTATCGCGGGATGGCGTCGATCACGGCGCGCGCGGCGCTCGACAGCCAGACCGTGCGCGGCCCGGACTTCGAGTCGGGAAGGTGGATGCGCTTGCCCTTGATCCAGTCCCATTCGAGCGAAACGATCTCGCCGAAACGGCAGCCTGTCAGCATCAGCAGGCGCACGATGGCAACGACATGCGGGCACCAGAACTCGTCACGGGTGAGCACGGCGTTGAGCCGCGCCATTTCCTCGGCCGTCAGGAACCGCTCCTTCGGCTTCATCCTGTAGCGCCGGGTCCGTTTGCAGGGGTTGGTGTTGTGGGCGCGGTATCCCCAGAGCTCGGCCATGCGCATCATGACCGAGAGCACCGGCATGGCGCGGTTGGCGATGCCGGGGCGCTCGCCCAGGGAGGCGAACCAACGCTTCACGTCGTCGGCGGTGATCGCGTCCACGGTCATGTGGCCGAAGGCGGGCAGGATGTTCTTGCGAACGATCCGGGTGTTGGTCTCCACCGTGCGCGGCTTCCAGTGGCGGCCATGGCGTTCGAGGAACTCGTCCGCGAAGGCGGTCATCGGATGTCCCGGCGTCTTCGGGCCGCAATCCTTCACCGCTGGCTCGATGTAGCTGGCGATGAGCCTGCGGGCCTCGTGCCGCGCCTCGGGGACGGTCATGCTCTCGGCGCTGCCGATGGTGGCGTAGCGTCGTTTCCTGCGCACCATGCGGGCGAGGAAGAAGGTGCGCGCGCCGGTGGGCTGGATCGCCGCGCCGAGCCCGGACACGATGTCGTCGCGGACTTCGTAGGCTTTCGTTCGGGGTTTGGCGGCGCGGAGGCGCCGGGCGAAGGTGGACTTGGGTCGGTCGGTCATGGCCGCGGCTCCCTGTTCGGGCCGCGCGGCTGACTGGTAGTCAAGGAAGCAGCCGCGGCGGCGTTTCGTCGGGGATGCCGCGAGGCGGCGCGGGACCGATGGAACCGTAAGGCCCTGCTATTGCAGGGTTTTCCGGCTACTCAGGCGGCGGCGGGCGGAGGCAGGAAAGGCACCGTTGGTGCGTTCCGGTGTGACGAAACAGCCGCTCCGCGGTCCAGAGGGCCAAAATCGTGCAGCGATGTTCATGGGGAAATCGACGCCGGAGAACCCGGCGGATCGGAGCCGCAGCGGCGATTGAGCGGGCGCGGAGTGCGCGCGGCAGTGCGGCGCGGTCTGCGCGCGGAGCGGCGCAGTCGGCGATGCACTCATGCGGAGCATGGTGCAACGGCGCGTGACGCTGGCGGCGAACGCAACGGCGATCGGCGCGCGATGCACAGGTGCAAACGGGCCGCACCGCCGGGGTGACGGCGCGGCCCGTGTCAATGGTGCCGGGTCAGGCGGCGATGCGCTGAACCGGGATGCCGAGTTGCCTTGCCTTGTCCACAAGGTTGTCGGTGATGCCAGAGCCGGGGAAGGCGATCACGCCTTTCGGCAGAAGGTTGAGCAAGTCGTCGTTGCGCCGGAAGGGGGCGGCCCGTCCGTGCCTGTTCCAGTCGGGCTTGCAGACGATCTGCTGGATGCCGTTGCGCTCGGCCCAGCGCGCCGCGATCTTCTCGACGCCGGGGCCGCCGCCATGCACGAGGACCATATCGGCATATTTCTCGCGCGCCTTGTCCAGCCGGGCGATGACGGCGGCCGGGTCGGCAACGTCCTTCCCGCCGGCGACGGCGATAAGCGTTCCTTCGGGCAGGTGCGCCATGGTCTCGCGGTCCTTCTTCGCGCGCATGAAGTCGCGGGCGTCGATGGCGGCGGAGGTCAGCCTGCCGGTCTGCGAGACATGGCTGCCGCGCCGGGGCCGCCACACGCTGCCGGTCTCCGTGCGGTAGGCTTCGGCGGCTTCGTCGCGCATGATCTCGAAGGCGTCGCGGCGGTCGGTCAGGTTCTGCGCCCGGTCGGTGACAAGCTCCAGTTCCCGCGACTTGATCTCGGTTCCGTCCTGGGCGCGCCGCAGGTCGCGCAGGTCGGGCAGCAGCCGGTCGGCGGCGCGGTCGAGGCGCTGGGTCTGGGCGTCCAGCATGTTGACGAAGCCCCACAGGAGGCCTTCGCGCTCGTCGGCAAGCTGGAAGCCGTCCGGGGCGACGCCCTGGGCCATGATGCGGAAGGCTTCCTGTACGGCGGCGAGCGCGTCGTCGCGGTCCCAGACGTCGCGGCTGTCGAACTCGTCGCGTCCGGGCGTCGCGCCGTGAAGGGCGAGGCTGTCGCAGGCGACGGCGGTTGCCGAAGCGCCGTGGTGTTCCCCGCTGCCGGTGTCGGTGGTGTCGTAGGTCATGGTCGGTTCCTCTCTCCTCTGAAAAAAACACCGCGTTTCCCCCGGAGCGGGGTGGGCGGCGAGTCGAGCCTGGAAGGTCCGCAGATTGAGGCGGCCCGCACCCGAAGGGCCGGAACGCAGTGGAGGACCCGCGCAGCGGGTTGCGGGCCGCCGCTGCGGGCCTGGAATGGCGCGCCGCCCACACCGATCTGGGGGAAACCACACGGAACACTCCGCCGCCCGCCAGGGCGGCGACAACGCCGTCGCTTGCGACGGCTTCGCGTCAGGGATCGTCACCCGAAGGGCGAAGACCGCTTGCGGGCTTCGCGGAGCCGGGCGCGGCCTGCCGCGCCCGGCGGAGTAGAGCCCGGTGCCCGGTCGCCCCGCGACCGGGCAGACGCCCAACCCTGCATGCATCATGCCCCTTCCCTCTCAACCAATACCTGAGCCGCCCACGCCGCGGCCCGGGCCAGCACATCGCCGTGGCAGGGCAGCGGCGCGCACCAACAGGCGAGCCAGCACCCGTCCAGCTCGGCGAGATCCTCCAGCGAAACCTCGCCCGCCCGGATGCGGCGCCACAGGTCCGTACGATAGCGGGCGATCGCCTGCTCCCTCGAACAGTTGGATTCGATTCTGAATGCATTGCCCCACCTGGTGCGGCGGTCGATCAGCACGGTGTTGCCCACGACCTGCGCATGGTCGAATTGCTCGCGCAGCTTCGGCTCTTGTTTCAGGTTGACGGCGGCGGACATGATCTCCCCCCTCTTCCGAACGGCCTGCCCGTTCGCAGGCTCTTCTCCCCGCCGGCTCGACCCGCGCCAGGCCCCGGCCGATCGAGCGGGTCGGACCGGCGCGCTGCATCGCCGCCGCGAAGGGGTTGTCCCGGCAGGCGTCCAGGATCACCAGGCCGAGGCCCGAAGCGCCCTCGACGGCGCGCGC
>JAJDYL010000104.1 GCA_022825195.1 Alphaproteobacteria bacterium | reverse complement strand
CAGGCGCCGGCAGCACTTCCACACTCCTGAGAGTCGAAATTGAGGTCTGCATTCAGACTCTTACCTCCTGCTTGCTTCGCAGAGGTGAAATCTCAGATCAGAACCTCAGTTGGAAGGTGCCCCGTCCGCCCCGCTTACGTTCTTTCCGGTGTCTGTTGGAATCATCGTCCACAATCTGCCTGCTCCTTCGCAAGAGAGCGGGCGACATTTACGCTGTGCCAACATTCCTTAAGGTAACTTATACGCACATTGATATGCAATATCGATTGTCATTGCATCTATAAATATGTTATGAATTTTCCAACATATCTGAAATGTCAGCAAGACAAGCGGCTTCGATGTCGGGTGAAATACGATACAAGGCCTTCGTCGATCGGTTCCGCTCAGTTACGCCGAATTGCTCCAAGAAACGCCAAGGCTCCCGAGACCCTGACGGTAAGCCCGTCGGCGGCGAATACCGCCGGGACAACCGGATCCGACCGTTGGCTCGACAGAGACCTGAACTTCTTGCCCTACCCGCGGGCAACCTCTAGATTGAACGCAGATCGGCGGGTCCCGGGTTCGAGTCCCGGTGCGCCCACCACCCATTGAAATCGAGCCTGTTTGGCGGGAGGCACCCATGGCGCTCAAGGACAGCGTGGACGGAATCCTGGAGGCGGCGGTTTCGCGGGGGGACGTGCCCGGCGTCGTGGCTGCGGCGACGACGGCGGAGGGAACCGTCTATGAGGGCGGGTTCGGCGAGCGCGCGGTCGGCAGCGGCACCGCCATGACGCCCGACACGGTCGGCTGGATCGCTTCCATGACCAAGGCCGTCACCGGCGCCGCGGCCATGCAGCTTGTCGAGCAGGGCAGGCTGGAGCTCGACGGGCCGGCCAGCGCGGTCATCCCCTGGCTCGGCGAAGTCGGGGTGCTGGAGGGCTTCGACGGCGACGGCCAGCCGAAGATGCGCCCGCCGAAGCGGCCGGTCACGCTGCGCCACCTGCTCACCCACACCTCCGGCTTCGTCTACGAGATCTGGAACACCGACATCCTCGCCTACCAGGAGGCGAAGGGCGTGCCGCAGATCACGAGCTGCGAGAATGCCGCGCTGACGACCCCGCTGCTCTTCGATCCGGGCGAGCGCTGGGATTACGGCATCGGCATCGACTGGGCCGGCAAGATGGTCGAGGCGGTGAGCGGCCAGCGGCTCGGGCAATACATGAAGGAAAACATCTTCGACCCGCTCGGCATGGGCGACACCGCCTTCCGGATCACGCCGGCGATGCAGGAGCGCATCGCGACCGTGCATGTGCGCGGCGAGGACGGCGCCTGGATGGCGATGGAGTTCACCGTCGAGCAGGACCCGGAGTTCGAGATGGGCGGCGGCGGCCTCTATTCCACCGTCGGGGACTATCTCAAGTTCATCCGCATGATCCTGAACAAGGGCGCGGCGAACGGCCACCGGGTGCTCAAGGCCGAGACCGTGAAGGCCATGTCGGTCAACAGCATCGGCGACAACCGGGTCGTCAATCTCGCGACCGCCATGCCGCCCTACTCCAACGATGCGGAGTTCTTCCCCGGCATGGAGAAGAGCTGGGGCCTGACCTTCATGATCAACAATGAGGAAGCGCCCACCGGCCGGACCGCCGGCAGCCTCGCCTGGGCCGGCCTCGCCAACTCCTATTTCTGGATCGACCCGCACAAGGGCATCGGCGGCGCCTACCTCACTCAGGTCCTGCCCTTCGCCGACGAGAAGTCCCTGCCGCTCTATCTCGATTTCGAAACGGCGGTTTACCGGAGCCTGTAGCCGCGCGGCTACGCGGTCTCCGCCGCATAGTCCTCCGCCAGCTGGAATTTCCGGATTTTCCCGGAGCCGGTCAGCGGGAAGGCGGGGACCTCGCGCCACACGACCGGCGTCTTCTGCGGCGAGAGGTGGGCGCGGCAGTGGCGGCGGAGTTCCTGCGGGTCCATTTCCCGGCCCGGCTCCATCCGCACGAAGCAGGCGACGATCTCGCCCCACCTGTCGTCCGGCAGCCCGACCACGGCGACTTCCGCCACGTCAGGATGCTCCAGCAGCGTGTTCTCGATCTCGGCCGGGAAGAGGTTCTCGCCGCCCCGGATAATCATTTCCTTCACCCGCCCGGTAATGCGCAGATAGCCCTGCCGGTCGAGCGTTCCCAGATCGCCGGTGTGCAGCCAGCCGTCCGCGTCGATGGCGTCGGCGGTCGCCGCCGGGTTGTCGTGGTAGCCGATCATCACGCAGTAGCCGCGCGTGCAGATCTCGCCGACCTCGCCGACCGGCACCACCCGGTTCTCCCCGTCCACGCTGCGGATCGAGACCTCCGTCTGCGGCATCGGCAGGCCGGTCGTGTTGCAGACGATGTCGAGGCTTTCGCCCAGATGGTGCATGGTGACGAGGGGCGAGGCCTCGGTCTGACCGTAAACGGTCTCGAATTCGCAGCCGAAGCGTTCCCTGGCGTTGCGCACCAGTTCGGGCGCCACCATCGAGCCGCCGGAGACCGCGATTTCCACCGAGGAGAGGTCGAACGGCTCCTGGTCGAGGCATTCCATCATCGCGACCAGCATGGTCGGCACGCCCAGGATCGCGGTCACCTTCTCGCGCTCGATCAGCCGCAGGATGGCGGCCGGGTCGAACAGCTTGACGAGATACATCGCGCAGCCCGCCTGGAGCGCGCCGAGCGTAATCAGCCCGCAGCCGCTGGTGTGGAACATCGGCATGAAGTTCGCCCAGACCGAGTCCGGCCTTGTGCCCGCGCGGACGGCGCAGTAGCGGGCATTGTTGGTGAGCGAGCGGTGGGAGAGCACGGCGCCCTTGGGAAAGCCGGTCGTGCCGGAGGTGTACTGGATCTGCGCGGCATGGTCGGGCGTGACTTCGGGCAGTTCCGCCGGGCGGTCCCCGATGCGGTAGAGCGCCCCGGCATCGTCCAGATCGACCAGCTCGCGCACCGCCGCAAGGCCGTCTGCGGCCGCAACGGCGATCTCCGCCATCGGATTGCCCCGGTAGCTCTCCACCGAGAACAGCGCGGACGCACCCGACTGCTCCAGCACATAGCGCAGTTCGGCCGCCTGGTAGGAGGGGTTGGCCGTCACCAGGATGAGGCCGGCGAGCCCGCAGGCATATTCCATCAGCACCCATTCCGGCACGTTGGGGGCCCAGACCACCAGCCGCTCGCCCGGCGCGAAGCGCGACGCCAGCGCCTTCCCGAGCCGCTCGCTGTCCGCCAGCAGTTCCGCATAGGTCCAGCGCCGCCCGTTCCCGCCGTCGAGCTCCACCTCGACCAGCGCCGTGCAGTCCCCGCGCCGCGCCGCCATGTCCCGCAGCTGGCCCCCGACCGTCGTCTCCAGCACGACATCGTCGGTCTGGGCGGGAATGTAGGATTCGATGAGGTCGAAACGGTACATGGCAGCCTCCCCCGGCCGGGTGCGAAAGCCTTGTTCGCGTTGCCGGCCCCGTCAAGCGGCGAAATCGACGGTTCCGACCTCACGCTCCAGCCGGCTTCCGAGCAGCCGGCGCGCTTCTTCCAGATCGTAGTCGGCCTGCAAACCGAGCCAGAAACGCTCCGAAGTCCCGAAATAACGGGCCAGCCGCAGCGCTGTATCGGCCGTTACGCGGCGCTTGCCATGCACGATCTCGTTGAGGCGGCGCGGCGGCACGCTCATCTCTCGCGCCGCCCGGTTCTGGCTGAGATGCAACGGCTCGAGAAATTCCTTCAGCAGAATTTCCCCGGGATGGATGTTCGGAAGCCTCTTCATCGAACGGCGCCTCCCTAGTGATAGTCGACAATTTCCACTTGCGATGCCTGCCCGTCTTGCCAGACGAAGCAAATGCGCCACTGGTTGTTGATACGAATGCTGAATTGCCCCTTCCTTTCACCCTTGAGCGCCTCCAACCGATTTCCGGGCGGTGCCCTGAGATCGGCCGGCGACTGGGCGTTGTTCAACATGCGCAGCTTGCGGCGGGCAGTCGCCTGAATGGATGCGGGTAGCCTGCGGGATACCCGACCGTGCCATACATGCTCGGTTTCCCTGTCCCGAAAGCCGACGATCACGGGTAGCTTCGGCAGTCTATGACGCGAGTCGTTATATGACGGATGTTCATAGGGGGCAACAGAAGCGTCCCAGGTTGAATGCCCTGCAGTACACTAGGACCGCTCCGCCTTGCCCAGCACCGTCACCAGACCGGCAGGGGGATCGACGATCACGCGGTCGCCGGTGGCGATGAGGCGGGTGATGTCGCCGTCTTCGAAGCGGTCGCAGAGCGCCATGCCGGCGAACGCCGCGCCCTGCGCCAGGATGGTGTTCGCGGCATTGAACAGGATCGCCTTCGGCGCGAGCCCGCGTTCCGTCATCTCGCGCAGCATCCAGGCGGACGCGACCCCGCCCTTGGCGGTGTTCAGCACCAGCACCCTGTCCACATAGGAGAGCCCGGCCAGCTTGTGCCCCGGCCGCGAGAAGGTGCCGGCGAGCCGGTCGAGGTCGTAGCGCGCGGAGAAATCGTCGGCCGCGACCAGCGCCTCGCCCTCGACCCTCGGCCCGATGCCGGGATGGCAGCGCAGGCGCAGCGTCACGGGATGCGCCCCGTCACCGCGGCCGTCACGCAGTCCTCCATGCCCGCCAGCGCCGGCCGGTAGCCGTAGCCGCCCAGGATGTTGACGATCTTGACCGAATTGCTGAGCAGCCGGGTCCAGCCGTTCGCCTCGCCGATCTCGCGGGCGTACTGGTTGTAGAAGCAGGTGCCGCGCAGCACGACCGCGCCGGCCGCCTCGATCCGCCCGACGATGCCGAGCCGCCCGCAGTCCGCCGCCACCGTCGGCGAGGTGCAGACCACCAGCGCCGTCCGCTCATGCACCCGGCGGCCCTCCAGAAGCTCCGCGACCCGCGCCATCTCGACATGGCTGAGCTGCGGCGCGGCGAACACGACGACATCCACCTCGTCGCCGCTCGCGCCGAAATTGCCGCGCAAGCCCTCCAGGTCCTTGCGGCCGATCTCGACCGGCTCCGGCGGCGGCCCGTCGCAGACCGATTCCAGGTCGGGCGCCTCCGGCGTCACGCCGGCGATGTGGAAAAGCGGCGTCGAGCCGAAGCTCGCCATGGCCGCGCCGAAATGCTTCATCTCGTCCGAGGTCGGCGCACCTTCGATCCCCTCCAGCACCGGCACTTCCCAGTAGGAGCCGCAGAGCCGGCCGATCAGCCCGCCGAGCACGCCCCAGCCGGTCAACCCTTCCGGCCGCTCGCCGACGATGAAGCGCCTCGTCGCGCGCCGGTTGCGGTCCAGATGCAGGCCGTAACGCGGCGTCCGCCCGGTGAGGCCCGCCGCCAGCGCCGAGGGGCCGCCCTCGAAATTGGAGCGCGCGCCCAGCACGCTGTTGCAGTAGATCACCACGCCCGTGTCGCCATAGGCCACATGCTCGCCCCGCACCGGCGGCATGATCGTCTGGTAGGTCACGCAGCTGTCGGTCATCAGGATGCCGAGGTCCGTGCAGGCGGCGATGGTGCGCCGTTCGAGGTCCGCCATCTCCTCGGTCTGGCCGAGCGGCCGGTAGTAGGAGAGATCGACCCCGCGCGGGTCGGTCAGCATCGGCACGGCGACCCGCCGCTCCGCCGGCGGATGGGCGGCCAGCCCCTCCAGGAACGCCACGCCCGCCTCGCCGAGCGATTCCGTGTCGGCCATCATGTGCGCCTGGGCGACGGGCACGAAGTCCGCCGCATCGAACATGCGGCCGACCTCCATCATGTGCTCGACGGCCCAGCGCCGGGGCTCGCCCATATCGCCGGCCAGCATGGCCCGTTCTTCACCGTTCAGCTTCACCGCCCGGACGGCCCCCTCTCCACCTGCAGGGACTCTACATGCGGAACCGGCGGAACGGGAAGACGGGTCAGCTGCCTTCGCCCGCGGCCACGAGCGCGGCGTAGCTGTCCGGGTCGGTGGCGCCCTCGGAGCCGACCAGCAGCACGCGGGAGTCCGCATCGAGGCCGAGCGCGCCCCGCATTGCCCCGTTGCGCGCGGCGGCGACCAGAGCCGCCAGCCCGGCGACGGCGCTCTCGCCGGCCTCGATCTCCGGGTCGCCGCCGAGCGGGCGGGCGAGCAGGCGCATGGCGGGGCCGACGAAGCTCTCGGGCACCGTCAGGAAGTCTCCCGCCTCGTCCGCCAGCACGTCCCACGCCAGCCCGGACGGCTCGCCGCAGGAGAGGCCCGCCATCAGCGTCTCCTCTTCGATGCGGATGTCCGTCCTGCCTCCGGCGCGGGCGCTCTCGAACAGGCAGGCGGCAAGCTCCGGCTCCACCACCACGATGCGCGGCGACTCCTTGCCCCAGCGCTGGCGCAGGCCCGCGGCGACGGCGGCAGCCATCCCGCCCACGCCCGCCTGCAGGAAGGCGTGGGTCGGCGGCCGGTCGAGCACGCCGGCAACTTCCTTCACCATGACCCCGTAGCCCGCCATCACGTCGCGGGGCACCTCCGTGTAGCCCGGCCAGGAGGTATCCGAGACCGCGAACCAGCCGTTCGCCCCGGCCTCCTCGCGGGCGAGCGCGACCGAGTCGTCGTAATTCCCGTCGATCCGCACCACCTCCGCGCCGAGCGCCCGCATGGCCTCCGCGCGGGCCTCGCTGACCTCGGCGTGGACATAGATCCGGCAGGCGGCGCCGAACCGCCGGCAGCCCCAGGCGAGCGCGCGGCCGTGATTGCCGTCCGTGGCCGTCACAAGCGTGATCCGGGACGCAAGCTGCGCCTGCCTGCCCTCCCGGATGTCCGCGGCGGCAACGGGCCGCCCGAGCGCCCGCGAGACTTCCCGCTGCAGCACCCGGAGCGCCGCATAGGCCCCGCCCAGCGCCTTGAAGCTGCCGAGGCCGAAGCGCGGCCCCTCATGCTTGTAGAGGACCTTCCCGAGGTCCAGCCGGGCGGCAAGCGCGTCGAGTTCCAGCAGCGGCGTCGGGGCATAGCCCTCCCACCCGGCAATCTCCGCCGCCGCTTCGGCGAAACCGGCGGCGGTCAGCACGCGGCCTGCGGCGTCCCCCTTGCGGCGGAGCCCTGCGACATGGCCCATCCGCGCGCAGTCGAATTCGTCGAGCATCCGGCTTGTCCCCCTGCGGCAAGACGCCGGCATGGCAGCAGCGAAAGCGGTTGTCGAGACCCTTTGCCGCCGGCCCGGAACATGCTGCACTCCGCCGGCTGACCGAGGCACAGGACACGAGGCGATGGAACAGCTCAGGACGATCCGCAACGGCGCGAAAGCGCGCCCGACATTCTCCGCCGCCGAGATGGAGCGCCGGCTGGCCGCGCTGCGCGCTCATATGGCGGAAAAGCGGGTCGATGCCTGCCTGTTCACCTCCTACCACAACATCAATTATTTCAGCGATTTCCTCTATTGCGCCTTCGGCCGCCCGTTCGGCCTCGTCGTCACCCATGAGGGCCAGACGACGATCACGCCGAATGTGGACGGGGCGCAGCCCTGGCGGCGGACCTTCGGCGACAATCTCGTCTATACCGACTGGCACCGGGACAATTTCTTCGCCGCCGTGAAGGCGCTGGTCCCGGACGGCTGGCGGGTCGGCGTCGAGTTCGACCACATCAGCGTCGAGACTCTCCGCAAATTGCAGGGCGCGCTGCCGACCTCGGAACTGGTCGATGCCGGCAAGCCCGCCATGGCCCTGCGCATGGTGAAGTCCGCGGAGGAGATCGCCTGGATCAAGGAGGGCGCGCGCGTCGCGGACATCGGCGGGGCGGCGGCCGTCGAGGCGATCGCCGTCGGCGTGCCGGAACATGCGGTGGCGCTGAACGCCACGCAGGCGATGGTGCGCGAGATCGCCCGCAGCCAGCCGCATGTCGAGCTCATGGACACATGGTCCTGGCTCCAGTCCGGCCTCAACAGCGACGGGGCGCACAACCCCGTCACCTCGCGCCGGATCGAGCGCGGCGACATCATGGTACTGAACTGCTTCCCGATGATGGCCGGCTACTACACCGCGCTGGAACGCACGCTGTTCGCGGAGGCGTGCTCCGACGCGCATCTGAGGCTCTGGCGGATCAATGTCGAGGTCCACGAGGCGGGCCTGGCGCTCATCCGCCCCGGCGCGCGTTGCCGCGACATCGCGGCGGAACTGAACGCCATCTACGAAGGCTACGGCCTGCTGGAAACCCGCAGCTTCGGCTACGGCCACAGCTTCGGCGTGCTCTCCCACTATTACGGCCGCGAGGCCGGCCTGGAACTGCGCGAGGACGTGGACACGGTGCTGGAGCCCGGCATGGTGCTCTCGATGGAGCCGATGATAACCATCCCCGAAGACCAACCCGGCGCCGGCGGCTACCGCGAACACGACATCCTGGTGGTGACGGAGGACGGGGCGGAGAACATCACGGGATTTCCGTACGGGCCGGAGCACAACATTGTGGGCGGCTGATCTGGAATTGACCGGCCCGCAGGGGCCGACTAGGAATTTCCCATGACCGATTCGGCGCCGCCCGCTCCGGAATCCCTGCGGAACTTCAACCGCCTCAAATGCCTGCTGCGGGAGATGTTCCAGCTCGACCGCGGCGACCTGGATTTCGGCCTCTACCGCATCATGAACATGAAGGCGGTGGAGATCGAGGCGTTCCTCGACCGGGACCTGCTGCCGCAGGTGAAGGAGGCGCTTGCGGGAGTCGCTGACGAGCAGCGGGCGGCGCTCCAGGCGGAACTCGACAAGGCGGTGGCGACCGCGCGGACTCTGGGAGTCGCCCCCGATAAAGCGCCTAAGGTTATCGAACTCAGGGAGCAACTGTCGGAAGCGACGGCCGACGCCGAAGCCGAGGCCGATGTTTACGGCCATCTCTTCAACTTCTTCGACCGTTACTACAGCGAAGGCGATTTCATGTCGCTGCGCCGCTATTCCGGCGGCGGCGAGCCCACCTATCTCATCCCCTACGATGGCGAGGAAGTGAAGCTGCACTGGGCCAATGCGGACCAGTATTATGTGAAGACGACCGAGAACTACGCCTCCTACGCCTTCATGGCCGGGGAAGGCGAGGCGGCGTTCCGCGTGCGTTTCGAGATCGCGGCGGCGGACAATGAGAAGGACAATATCAAGGAAGCGACCGGCAAGCAGCGCCGCTTCGTGCTGGTGGAAGACGCGGTTGCGCTGGACGGGGAAGAGCTTGTTGTCCGTTTCGAGCACCGGCCCCTGACGGAGCGTGAGAAGCGGAACTGGGGCGGCAGCGCTAAACAACAGGACCGGATCGACGCGGACACGGCAACAGGCATTCTGGACGCCGTTGAGAGGCTGAACCCGGCCCGACGGCTTGCCCTCGCCGTCCCAGCCGACGCCGACTCGGAACGCTCGCTGCTGGCGAAGCATGTCGGGCGCTACACGGCGAAGAACAGCTTCGATTATTTCATCCACAAGGACCTGGGCGGCTTCCTGCGGCGCGAACTGGACCTTTACCTGAAGACCAACGTGCTGGACCTTCAGGACCTTGCGCTGGGCGACGCCGACCGTCTCCGCCGCGCGCTCGGCCGGATGCGCGCCGTCCGTGAGATCGGCGACAAGCTCATCGCCTTCCTCGCGCAACTGGAAGATTTCCAGAAGCGCCTCTGGCTCAAGAAGAAATTCGTGCTGGAAACGCAATGGTGCGTGACGCTGGACCGGGTGCCAGAGGCGCTCTACCCGGAGGTCGTCGCCAATAAAGCGCAATGGGCGGAATGGCGGGAGCTGTTTGCTCCCGACAATGCCAGGAAAAGACGCGCTGGATTTCTCAAGGCCAATCCATGTTTGGTGCTGGATACACGCCATTTCGACTGCAATTTCAAGGATCGGCTTCTGACGGTGTTATCGGAGAATAACTCTTTGGACGAAGAAATGGATGGTTTATTGATCGATGGTGACAATTTGCAAGCGCAAAGCCTCATAAAGACACGATATAGGGAGAAAATTCAATGTGTCTATATAGACCCACCATTCAATACAGGGCAAGATGGATTTTTGTACAAGGATGGGTATTTTCATTCTAGTTGGTTGGCCATGATGGAATCAAGAATTCGAGAAACTGATGCTCTGTTGTCTAGAGATGGGACCTTGTATGTTCATATAGATTATACGGAGAAGGAGCGATTAAAGCTCTTGCTCGATGGCTATTTTTCGTACATAACGGAAATCATTATACAATCTATCAGTATGGAAAGACAGAATCTCCATTATTCGTAAAGAAATACATTCCTTATCCAGAAGGATATAAAAGAAGGGATGGGAATGCTCCTTCGGGCAAAGGATATCCATTGGAAGACACTTGGAATTGTAATGATTTAGACTCTATGAATTCGATCCAAATTATGAGCTTCAGTAAAGAAAAAGTTGGAAATCAAGCATTAACGCAGAAAAATGAAAACTTAGTTGCGCGCATGATAGAATCATCTTCTCGTCGTGGAGATTTAGTCTTGGATTATTTCTTAGGTTCAGGAACAACAACGGCTGTGGCGCAAAAGTTGGGGAGACGCTATATAGGCGTCGAAGCAGGAGAGCATTTTTATTCTTATTCCTTGCCCCGAATGAAGCGTGTTCTCGGAGGTGACCCCTATGGAATTTCTTCTAACGTTGGTTGGACAGGAGGCGGTGCTTTCAAATACATCCGCTTGGAATCCTACGAAGACACGCTGGATGGGTTGGTAGTGACGCCGTCGGAGGGCGACCTTCTGGCAGAGAGCGATTCGGCGCTGGCGGAGGACTACAGGCTGCGCTATACGCTGGGTGAAGAGACGGCTAGCAGTCCTTCTCTGGTGGGCCGAGATTTCCGAGACCCCTTTTCCTACACGCTTTCGGTTATCCGCGACGGCGTGCGCCGGGAGACGCCGGTCGATCTGCCGGAGACCTTCAACCTGCTGCTCGGCCTCCGCGTCGAAGCCCGCCGCCGCCTCGACGGCGTGCTCGCCATCACCGGCAAGGATCCCCAAGGCCAAAGCTGCCTCATCCTCTGGCGCAATCTGGACGAAACGGACAATGAGGCGCTGAACCGTTGGCTCCGTCGCCACCGCAAGGCATTCCTCGCGCCTGACCTCATCTACGCCAATGGCGACCACACGCTGAACGCCGTGCGGCAAAAAAAAGACGCCTGGAAGGCCGTCCTGATCGAGCCGGTGTTTCGCGAACTCATGTTCGAGGTAGATGAACGATGACTGCCGGTCGCGGCGATTTCCCCGAACACTTTACCTTTTCGCAGCGCTACGGATATGAACCGTTACCGGACCCAATGCGTTTAGAAGAAATTTCGGATGATTTGAGGCGAGAAATATGGAATCTAATGTATAGAAGTATTCGACAAAATAGAAGTCTTAATTCGCTTGGGAATCAATTGATTTTTAGTCAAGAATTTCATGAATTTGTCGTTGTAGTTTGGGGGAAATTTGAACGAATACCGGAGAGTGAAATACGAGTCGATCATAATGACGTGGTTGACAAATTCAAGAACACTATTCTGAGGGCAAGATTCTATCGGTTTATGAATTTTTTGGAAACCATTGTCAACGAAACGAGATCGAATGATCTTGTGAAGGAGATCGACAATTTGTTTACGAAGCATGTTTCTGCGTATTGGTTAAATACATCGCAGCGTCCGTATTGGTTTTTCCCTTGTGCAAGTCAAAAACAGGGAGAGGCAACGCGGGAAGCCATAGCGACACTTCACGAAAACGATATAGTTGGTGCGACAACGCATTTTCGACAAGCAGGAGAGGCCATGAATGAGCAACGATATGCTGATTCAATTAGAGAAAGTATCCACGCAGTCGAATCCGTTGCCCGTGAGATAGACCCAAAATCCAAGACATTGGGGCAGGCGTTGAAGTCCCTCGAAGGGACCGGGTTCCTAAATCACGAATTCAAACAAGCATTGGAGAAACTCTACATATATGCAAATGCTGAACAGGGTGTCCGCCATGCATTGCTGGATAAAGACGCCGCCGATGTCGGTCTGGACGAAGCCGTGCTCATGTTCGGGGCCTGCGCGTCCTTCGCCGCTTATCTGACGCAGAAGCACCGGCAGGCCGGCAGGGAATGACGCCCCTCGAAAACCGCCTCGTCCTGCACCGCTTCCTCTGCCGGGAGTTCGGCTATAGTGGCCTGCCCTCCATGCTGGAGCGGCTGCAGGACGACTCCGCCGGGGTAGCCGCCAGCGGAGAGAGCTTCTATTTCCGCAGCCTGTTCCCGGACCCGGCAGGAACGAAAATCGCTCCGGACCGCCTCGCCGGATACGATGCTGAAATCGCGGCATTGAGCCGGCGGCTGCGCATGACGCCGGAGCACGGTAGGGGCTGGAAGCCGCACCAGTGGCTGGCGCTGCTGTTCGCCGAACATTATCTGCGCCGCTATTTCGAGGATGCTAAAGCACTCCGCGCGGCGCTGAATGCGGAGAAGCGGCGAGGCACGCGGACCGCGCGGCTGCCGGACTACACGGCAGACGAGTTGCGCACCGTTGCCGTGCAGAGCGCAACCGGCTCCGGCAAGACGCTCGTGATGCACGCTCATATCCTGCAGTACCGGCGCATCGCGCGCGACGCAGGCAAGCCGCCCCGCAATGTCATCCTGGTGACGCCGAACGAACAGCTTTCCGAACAGCATGAGCGCGAATTGCGGGCGAGCAACCTTTCGGCGCGCATTTTCTCCAGCGAGGCCGGAGCGGACCTGCTGGCGCCGGTCGAGATCATCGACGTGAACAAGCTCGCCGAGAAACAGGGCGTGAAGCGCGTGGCCGTCCGCGATTTCGGCGACAACAACCTCGTGCTGGTGGACGAAGGGCATCTCGGCGCGTCGGGGAAGGTCTGGCGCAGGCTCCGGGCGGAATTGGCGGAGGGCGGCTTCACCTTCGAATACTCGGCCACCTTCAACCAGATTGTGGGCAACGACGATGCCTTGCTCAACGCCTACGGCAAGTCGCTACTGTTCGACTACCCCTACCGCGCCTTCCACACGGACGGCTACGGCAAGGACTATGCCATCGCCAACCTGCCGCAGGGAGCGGAGGACGACAACAGCCGCATCTACCTGCTGGGCGCGCTGCTGAGCTTCTACCGACAATGCCGCATTTGGCACGAGGGCCGCGCCGGCTGGGCCGAATTCAATGTGACGCGGCCTTTGTGGGTGTTTATCGGCAAGACGGTTACAGGTGGAGCCGCTAAGAAGGACAATAGGGAAACGCGATCGGATGTGGTGCTTATCCTTGACTTCCTCGGCTGGGTCCTAGCTCACGACGGCGAGGTCCGCCCGATGCTGGCCCGCTTGCTGGCCGGCGAATCGGGGCTGACCGGCGAGGACGGCGCGGACTATTTCTCCGACCGGTTTGGGGGGCTGGAAGGCATCGGTGCGGATGCGCTCTATGGCGACATTTGCGAAACGCTGTTCCACGGGGCGGGCCGGTTGCATGTGCGCTACCTGACCCAAGGCGAGGGCGAACTTCATCTGCGCACCGCGGACAACGAGCCCTTCAGCGTCGTGAATGTCGGCGATTCGCAGGCGCTTTACCGTCTGCTCGGCGAAAACGACAACCCCGACCTTACGCTCGAACGGGAAGCCGGGTTCGCGAGGCGGCTGTTCGCCGAGGTGGACCAGGTGGATTCGACCGTGAATATCGTGATCGGCGCAAGGCGATTCATCGCCGGCTGGAACTCGTGGCGCGTGAGCGCGATGGGGCTGATGCATGTTGGCGTTGGCGAGGGGCCGGAAATCATCCAGATGTTCGGGCGCGGCGTGCGGCTCAAGGGCTGGAATATGAGCCTCAAACGCCACCGCCAGAGCGGGGCCGAACCGCCCGCCGACAGCGACGGGCTGACGGAACTGGAGACGCTGCGCATCTTCGGCCTCAGGGCCAACTACATGCAGACCTTCCGGCAGATGCTGGAGACGGACGGGATTTCGACGGAGCGGGAGGAAATCGCGCTTCCCGTTACATGGAACTTCGCGAGGAACAAGCTGAAGATCGTCCGGCTTCCGGAAGGACTTGCATATGATCGCTCGGATGACCGCCCCGTCCTTCCGGGGCCGGGCGGGGCGGACAGCCTGGTTGCCGAACTTGATCTCTACTCCCAGTTGCAGGCACTTGAATCCAACGACGCCGGAACCGGACCGGAAGAAGAGAAAACGCCCGTCCGACTGGAGCGCCACCATACCGCCTTCTTCAACCGCACCCGCATCCACGACAAGCTGCTGGCGCGCAAGCAGCGTGAGGGCTGGTACAATTTCTCCATTCCCCGCGCTACAGTGGACGTGCTGCTGGATCGGAATGACTGGTACGAACTATACCTCCCGCCGGAGCGTTTGGAACCGAAGAGCTTCGCCGACCTGTTGAAGCTGGAGGATGTCGCGGTCGAATTAATCGCCGATTACGCCGGTAGGTTCTGGCGCAAGCAGCGGCGAAAATGGGAATATGAGAATCTCGAAGTAAGGACGCTCGACAAGTCCGATCCGAATTTCATCCGAGAATACCGCTTGTCCGTGGACGCGCGAGAGGAACGGCTTGTCGAGGACCTTCTGGCACTGCAGTCCAATTTGCGGGCAGGCGTGTTTCCCGACCTTGGCTTCGGCCTCCTCATGCTCGGTACCCATGCCTACAAGCCTCTACTTTACGCAACCGGCAACGGTAAAGTGAGGGTGCAACCCGTTAGCCTGAATAAAGATGAAAGGCGGGTAGTCGAAAGGCTGGCCAACTTGGCGAAGACCCGCGACTCCTGCCTGCAGGGCCGGAAACTGTTCCTCATCCGCAATCTAAGTCGCGGCCGGGGCGTGTCCTTCTTCGACGACCATTCTTACTATCCGGATTTCATCGTCTGGCTCGCGAAAGGCACGGATCAGCACATCCTGTTCCTCGATCCCAAGGGTCTGGTCATATTCGGTCCCGAGCAACGCCGGAAGGTGGGCCTGCATACCGAGATCAAAGAGGTCGAGGCGCGCGTTCGCCGGCAGGACTCGAAACTCCACCTGCACGCCTATGTCCTCTCCGTCACGCCACTCGACCGGATCGGCGACGAGTTGCGCAGCCGCGAGGAATGGGAAGGGCGGGGCGTGTATTTCCTGGATGACGACAGCTGGGCACCGCGCCTGCTGGGCCACGCCCTCGCCGGCCCTTAATCGCTGCCCGCCTTCCACCGCCTGCGCCTGCGGCGGACGGCGAGGCGGCGGCTGCGCTCCATGCGGTGGCGCTTGAGGAATCGGCGCAGAGTCCGGGCGGCGAGCTGCACGCCCTCGGCGGCCAGCGCCTCGCTCAGCGCCCGGCTGGACAGCTCCGGGCGCGCTTCCAGGAGGCGGACGATCCGCTCGCGCTCCGCCTCCACCCGCGAGGGGCGCCCGCCCCGCGCGTCCGGGCGCACATGCCCGCGCTCGACGAAACGCTTCACCCAGCGGCTGACGTTTCGCTCTCCCAGCCCGAACCGCCGCGCCGCCGCGGCCATGCTCATGCCCTCCTGCAGCACCGCCGCCACCGCCCGCTCCCGCAGCTCCACGCCGACCGCCCGGCCCGGCCCGGACACCGCCAGGCCTCCTTCCAGCTCTTCCGCCATTCCCTGCTCCTTCCGGTTTTCGCCCGCTGCGGGATAACTCGACCGGCCAAACGACACATCGCCGCCGTCTCCGCGCGCGCACTTTCCCCGTCTACCGCCCGGCCCCCGGCCGCCGGCAGTTCGCCTTGAAAATCGCGCCGGAGCGGACGCCGCAGCGCGCCCGCCCCGATAGTTCGTCAGGTCATCCCCCCGCTTCCTTTGTGCGCCGGAATGGAACAAATATAGAATAAATAGGGATAAAGTCAAGCCCCGGAAACGCCATCGGCCGCCGCTTGCGCCCCCTGCCCCGCCCCGCTCTAATGCCGGCCCATGAAATACGTCCTCGAAGACCGGCGGGTGGAGGCGCATGAGAGCGCCTTCATTGCGCCGACGGCAGTGTGCATCGGCAGCGTGCGCGTGCTCCGCAACGCCTCGATCTGGTGGAACTCGGTGCTGCGCGGCGACTATGAACCCATCGAGGTGGGCGAGGAGACCAACGTCCAGGACGGCTGCGTGCTGCACACCGACCCCGGCTCGCCGCTGGTGCTCGGCCGCAATGTCACGGTCGGCCACATGGCGATGCTGCACGGCTGCCTCGTCGGCGACGGCACGGTGGTCGGCATCGGCGCCGTGGTGCTGAACGGGGCGAAGATCGGCAGCAATTGCGTCATCGCCTCCAAGGCGCTGGTGCGCGAGAATGCCGAGATTCCCGACAATTCCATGGTGGTCGGCATTCCCGGCAGGGTCATCCGGCAGGTGACGCCGGAGATGTCCGCCTTCTTCGCCGAGCAGAACCAGTGGTATGTGACCAACCGGGCCCGCTTCAAGGAAAGCCTGAGCCTGCAGGAAGACTGACAACCCGCGAGAGACCGACATGACCGACGACAGCAACCGCGCCCTGGCGGGCGTCCGCGTGCTCGACCTGACGCAATTCGAGGCGGGCCCCTCCTGCACCGAAGCGCTGGCCTGGCTCGGCGCGGACGTGGTCAAGGTCGAGCGGCCGGGCGCCGGCGAGCAGGGCCGCTTCGCCTCCACCGACCGGCCGGGCGTGGACAGCTACTATTTCATGCTGCTCAACGCCAACAAGAAGAGCGTCACCGTCAACCTGAAGAGCCCCGAGGGGCTGGAGACGGTGAAGGCCATGATCGCCCGGGCCGACGTGATGATCGAGAACTTCGCACCGGGCGCGATCGAGCGGCTCGGCCTCGGCTACGATGTCGCGAAGGAGATCAATCCGCGCATCATCTACGCCCAGGTGAAGGGCTTCGCGCGCGGCGGGCCTTACGAGAAGTTCCTCTCCTTCGACATGATCGGCAAGGCGGTGGGCGGCGTCATGGCGATCACCGGCGACCCGGACGGGCGGCCGATCAATCCCGGCCCCACCATCGGCGACACCGGCACCGGCCTGCACATGGCGATCTCGATCCTGGGCGCGCTCTACCAGCGCGGGCGCACCGGCGAGGGCCAGCATATCGAGGTCGCGATGCAGGACGCGATGATCAACTATTGCCGGCTCGCCTATGCCGTGCAGGCCACGACCGGCGCGGCCGCACCCCGGCGCGGCAACGAGGTCATCATGGCGGGCAGCGCGCCCTCGGACGTGTTCCGGTGCGCACCGGGCGGGCCGAACGACTATGTCTATATCTACACGACCCGCGCCTCGAACCTGCACTGGGAGCGGCTTTGCGAGGTGATCGGCCGCCCGGAGCTCAGGGACGACCCGCGCTTCGCCGACGCGCCCGCGCGCTCGGCCAACCAGAAGGACCTCGACGAGGCGATCACCGCCTGGACCAGCCGGCGCAGCAAGGAAGAAGCGATGGAGGCCATCGGCGCGGCCGGCGTGCCGGTGGGCGCGGTGTTCGATTCCAAGGAGCTCTCGGACAGCGAGGACATGCGCGCCCGCGGCATCTTCCAGACCGTGCAGCACCCCGAGCGCGGCGATTTCCTGATGCCGGGCTGGCCGGTGAAGGCATCGGGCAATGATGTGCCGGTCGAGTGCTCGCCCACGCTCGGCCAGCACACGGACGAGGTGTTGTCCGACTGGCTCGGCCTCTCCGGAGGCGAGGTGGAGGCGCTGCGCGACAAGGGCGCCGTCTGAGCGGCTGCGTCCCCATCCGGAACCGACAGAACGAAGGAACCCTCGGACCCATGTCAGACAATATCACCGGCCAACTGGCGCCGACCGGCGTGCTGCGCGCCGGCATCAACATGTCGAATTTCCTGCTGGTCACGGGCCGGACCGAATCCGGAGACCCCGACGGCGTGTCGCCCGACATGGCGCGCGCGCTTGGCGAGCGGCTGGGCGTGCCGGTGAAGATGGTGCCCTTCGCCACCCCCGGCGAACTGGCGGACGCGGCGGAGGACGATGTCTGGGATATCGGGCTCATCGGCGCCGAGCCGCAGCGCGCGGAGAAGATCGCCTTCACGCTCGCCTACTCGGAAATCGAGGCAACCTACCTCGTGCCGCCCGGCTCGCCGATCCGGTCGATCGAGGAGGTGGACCGGCCCGGCATCCGCATCGCAGTCTCGGCCCGCAGCGCCTACGAGCTCTGGCTCTCGCGCAACATCCGCCATGCCGAGCTGGTGCTGGCGCAGGGCCTCGGCGCGGCCTTCCAGCTGTTCGTGGACGAGGGCTACGAGGCGCTCGCCGGCCTTCGCCCGGGGCTGATCGGCGATGTCGAGAAACTGCCCGGCGCGCGCATACTGGACGGGCAGTTCTCCGCGGTGCAGCAGGCTATCGGCGTGCCCCGCTCCCGGCCCGAAACCGCCGCCGCCTTCGTCGCGGAATTCGTGGAGGAGGCCAAGACGAGCGGCCTTGTCGCGAGCCTGATCGCGCGCCACAGCGTCGAGGGCCGGCTGATGGTGGCAGCTGCCGGTTAGCGCCCGGCCGTGTCACGGAAGCTCTTCCTCCTTCCGGTCGCGGCGTTCTGGCTTGCGTTAGCCGCGCTTCCGGCGGCCACGCAGCCGGCCGCGGACGAAACTCCGCGTACGGCCGTCATTTCCGCTTTCCCGCCGGAGATGGCGGTGCTGCGGGTCGAACTGGAGGATCCGGCTTCCCGGTCCGTCAACGGCGTGGAATTCGTCACCGGGCGGCTCGCCGGCCGCGATGTCGTGCTTTTCCTCAGCGGCATCAGCATGGTGAATGCGGCGATGACCGCGCAGCTTGCGCTCGACCGTTTCAATATCGGCCGGATCGTCTTTTCCGGCATAGCGGGCGGCGTGGACTCCGGCCTGAATATCGGCGATGTCGTTATCGCCGAACGCTGGGGCCAGTATCTGGAATCGGTGTTCGCACGGAAGGTGGAAGGCGCTTGGGAAAAGCCGTCTTTCTTCGAATATCCCTATGCGAATTTCGGCATGATGTTCCCGCGCTCCGTGACCGTCAGACGCGCGGATGCAGCCCAGCCGGAAACACGGTTCTGGTTCCCCGTGAACGAAAGGCTGCTCGACCGGGCGCGGCGCGCGGCAGCCGGCGTGACGCTCGACCGCTGCACCGACGAAAACCACTGCCTTTCGCATGTGCCGAAAGTCGTCATCGGCGGTTCGGGCGTTTCCGGCGGGGCGTTCATCGACAATGCCGGGTTCCGCGACTATGTGTTCAGGACTTTCGGGGCGCGCGTACTCGACATGGAGAGCGCAGCGGTAGCCCATGTCGCCCGGGCGAACGGGGTTCCCTTTATCGCCATTCGAAGCCTGTCGGACCTTGCCGGCGGAAGCGGACAGGCGAACCAGATCGGGCTCTTCTTCCGCCTGGCCGCCGGCAATGCCGCCCGCGTCGTCCTGGCTCTCCTCGCGGAAATGAAAGACGGCTGACTCCCGCTGACGGACGGGAAACGCAATGCCGGCTCTCGATATCGCCGGTTGCATCGACACCGCCTGCCCCTGGCCGGGAAAGCCGGCGAGCAGCGGGTCGGTTCAACAGGATAGAGGCACAATCGGGAGAAAACTGCCCGATCGCACCGTCGCAAGTGCACGGGGTTTCGAGGCGGCGATGATCCCGGTACCGGGCAAAGATGACGGCGCCGGACGGCAACTAGTGATAAGGGCGCTCACCCTTGATGGTCACCCGCACCCCGCTTCTCGTCTCGGGATAGTAGTCCCACGTCGCATGGTGCTGCGTGCAGCGGTTGTCCCACATGGCGATCGAGTTCTTCTGCCATCGGAACCGGCACTGGAACTGCGGCTTGGCGTTGTGCGCGTAGAGGAACTTGAGCAGCGCGTCGCTCTCCGCCTGCGTCATGCCCACGATGTTCTGGGTGAAAGGTTCGTTCACGTAGACGAGCTTGCGGCCGGTTTCGGGGTGAGTGCGGATCACCGGGTGTATCGCGTGCGGATGCTCTGCCCGGCGCAGGCCGCCGCCGACCTGCTCGTAACGGTTGACATGCACGTCGGCGGTGTGCAGCGCCTCCAGCGGACCGAGGATGCCTTTCATGGTATCGGAGAGGGCGTCGTAGGCGGCGTACATGCTCGCGAACAATGTGTCGCCGCCAACCGACGGCACCGTGCTCAGATGCAGGATGCTTGCCATCGGCGGCTCTTCGTCGGCGCTCACGTCGGTGTGCCAGGCGGTACCCTCGGCGAAGGGCGAGGTCGCGTCGGCGTGAATCTTCATGAGTTCCGGCCGGTCGTCCACGCATGGTGCGGAGGGGTGGATGTGAAGCTCGCCGAAGCGGCGGCCGAACGCCACATGCTGTTCGTGGGTGATGTCCTGATCGCGAAAGAAGAGCACGAGGTGCTCGAGCAGCCCTCCGTGCAACGTGCGGAAAGCCTCGTCGTCGAGCGGCTCGCGCAGGTCCACGCCATGCACTTCCGCGCCGATATGGCGAGTGAGAGGCCTGAACTCGATAGTGTCGTTTCGCATTTCCCCTCTACCTTGTGCATGGACGCATCGATATCCGCAATCATGCGCAAGCCCGCGCGCAGACGTCAATGATTCGATACGCCCTGCTCGAACCCGGTCGCGCCCGGAAGCACTCGACCGCAGAACGGCGACGTTCCCGCAACTGACGGGCTATCGCAGAGCGGTTGCCTTCGCACCCGGCGGCGTCGCGGCCGTCACCGTAGGGTTCTCGGGAAACACCGGCGGATGGTATTTCCCGTCGTCCGGTCCAGCGGTATTTCCCGTCGTCCGGTCCAGCGCCTGCCGGTCGAGCGGCGAATGCCCGACCGGGACAGACCGGCCGAAACGGCGCGTCATCTCTTCGTAGAGATCGGGAAAACCGGGGCACCGCGGATTACATCTCCGTCTATGCCATGCCGCCCGGTATTGAACGAACGAACGAAACGACTCCTCCGGACAGACACGGACGACATGCCGTCGGCGCTGGCGCGCTGTTTTTCCCTCGGTTAATCCCGGCTTCTGCGTTTCCGGCGGGCGAGTCTACCGCCAGGAAAATGGCGCCTGGGCCAAGCTCTTTTCGGACCGTTACGCATCCGAAAACATCCGCATGAACAATGTACTGCCGGGCTTTATCGACAGCCTTCCCGAAAGGCAGGAGTTCAAGGACCGTATACCCATGGCGCGATACGGTTCCGTGGACGAGGTCTCGGCGACGATCTCGTTCCTCGCCTCGGAAGGCTCCGGCTACATCACCGGACAGAATATCCGTGTCGACGGAGGGATCACGCGGTCCGTGTGATCCGGCAGGAACGGAAACGCGGCTCCCTAGAGCCAGCTTTCGATGCTGCGCCCGGTGACTGCACACGCAAGCAACACCACCTTGGCGGCCGCCCGTGCATCTTCCAGCGCATCGTGATGGCGAAAATCGATACTCAGCATTTCCGCAAGCGGCCCGAGCTTGTAACTGGGCAGTCCCGGCCAAGCGTCACGGGCGATAACAACGCTGTCAAGCCAAGCGACCGGAAACATGGGCAGATTGTACCTATCCGTCGTCCGGTCCAGCGCCTGCCGGTCGAACTGAGAATGCCCGACCGCGACAGATCGGCCAAAAAGCCGTTTCAGCTTCCCATAAAGATCCGGAAAGACGGGAGCGCCGCTTACTGCGTTCACGTCTATGCCGTGCAGCCCGGTATGAAACGTATGAAACGCCCCTTCCGGATCGACCAGACTTTGCCACTCGCCACAGATCCTGCCGTCCCGGACCTGCACAATGCCGATCTGGCAGACACTCGCACGACTGTGATTCGCGGTCTCGACATCGACCACGGTAAAGGTCGTCATTGCTTCTCCTTACAGCGACTTCGAGCTCCGCCCCTGCTCCCTAGCGCAGCGAGCTGCCGAACAGGTCGCGGGCGACGATGTGGCGCTGGACCTCGTTGGGCCCTTCGCCGATGCGGCGGATGCGCATTTCCCGGTACCAGCGCTCGAACGGCAGGTCCTTGGTGACGCCATAGCCGCCGTGGATCTGCATGGCCCGGTCCACCACGCGGCCCGACGCCTCCGTCGCCACGATCTTGGCGAGCGCGGAATCGGTGCGGAACGGTTCGCCGCGCCGCGCCTTGTCGGCTGCCGCCAGCGTGATCCAGAGCGCCTGGCGGATGTCGATCTCGTTCTCGACCACCATCCACTGAATGCCCTGGCGATGCGCCAGCTTGTCGCCGAAGGTCTCCCTGATCCCGGCATATTCGACCGCGAGCTCCTGCGCCTTGACGGCGACCCCGATGCAGGTTGCGGCATAGGGGATGCGCTGGCGCGACACGCGGTCGTTGGCGATGGCGAATCCGCCGTTCACCTCTCCCAGCACATTGGCGTGCGGCACCCGCATGTCCGCGAATTGCAGCTCGGTCGCATAACGCGCGGCGCGCAGCGTGTGGACGATGCGGCGCACGTGGAAACCCGGCGTGTCCGTCTCCACGATGAAGCAGGTGACGCCGGCCCGCCCCTTGGACGGGTCGGTGCGGGCGAAGACGAGGCCGAAATCCGCCCGGTCGGCCCCGGAGATGAACATCTTGGCGCCGTTGATGACCCAGTCGTCGCCGTCGCGCACGGCGCGGGTCTGGATGGCGCGGGCCGGGTCCGAGCCGCCCGAGGGCTCCGTCAGGCCGAAGAAGGTCTTCTTCTCGCCTCTCAGCATCGGAAAGAGGAAGCGCTGCTTCTGGTCGTCATTGGCCTCGAACATCTGGGCAAGGCCCGCGCCGCCGAAGACGTTGTAGCAGGGCGCATAGAGGCCTGCGCGGTGCTGCGACATCTCGATGGCGAGCAGGGTACGGGTCACGATATCCACGTCCGGCCCACCGAATTCCGGCGGAATGTCGAGGCCGTAGAGCCCCATCTCCGCCACCCTTCCGGCGAGCCTTTCGTGGTCGTCCGGCGGCAGGCTGTCGGCGTCGGGGTCGAGCCCGTCCTCCAGCGGCACGATCTCCTCGCGGACGAACCGGCGCACCTGGTCCACGATCAGTTTCTGCTCGTCGGTAAGGGACAAATCCATAAGTCTTGCGCTTTCCTTATTCCCAAAATCCGGCCGGGGGCCGGTCAGGCGGGGCTGAGGCGTCCGAGGCCCTCGCCGTCCTCCGGCGGGTTCCACGCCGGCAGGCATCCGTGGTCGGCCCGATGGACCATCATCAGCTCCAGCCAGCGGGTGCGCGGCTGGTGGTTGACCTCCAGGCGGAAGAACAGCCCCTCGCCGCGCTCCGCGAGTTCCCGCCCGAGTTCGCCGCGCAGGCCGAACAGCGAGCGCGCATCGACCCTGTGGATGGCCCGCACCGTCGCTCCGTCGTCGGAGAGCTGATAGACGCCGAGCTGGCCGCTCAGCCCGGAGACGGCGGCGGAATCGAGCCGCCGCCACGGCTTGTCGAGTCGCACGGCCATCTATTCCCCCGTGAAGTCGGCCGGGCGCTTCTCCAGCCGCGCCGCGATCCCTTCCCGGGCGTCGCGCGAAAGGCGGGCGGCCCGCAGCATCCCCAGCAGGTCCTCGTGCGGCGTCGCATCGCGAAAGGCCATCTGACGCAGCATGACGGCCTTCATCGCCTTCATGGCGAGCGGCGCATTGGCGGCGAGCCGCGCGGTGACGGCCGCGACTGCCGCCTCGAGCTCGTCGTCAGGCGCAACCTTGTGGATCATGCCGAGCGCGTGCATCCGGGCCGCCGGCAGCGGGTCGCCGAGCAGCAGCATCTCGCGCGCGGCCACGGGACCGCCGGTTTCCACGATCTTCTTGGTGAGGAACCATGTCGGCACCAGCCCGATCTGGGCGAGCGACATGCCGAAGCGCGCGCTCTCCGCGGCAACGACCAGGTCGCAATGCAGCGCCAGCTCGTTGCCGCCTGCAATCGCATCGCCATGCACGACCGCGACCACCGGCAGCGGATAGTGTTGCACGGCGTCCAGGACCGCCTCGATGGGGCTTTCCGTATCCAGCGTCCCGGCGCGCTCCCGCAGGTCCATGCCGGCGCAGAAAACCGGCCCCTCGGCGCGCAGCACGGTCAGCCGTTCGGCCTTCTCCGGCTCACCCCGGAAGGCGTCCAGCAGACCGTCGAGCATCTCGCGGTTGAGCGCGTTGCGCTTCTCCGGGCGGTTCAGCCGCACGGTGCGTAGCGGGCCGTCGCGTTCGATCGGGACAAGCGGCATCGAATCCTCAAGCTGTGATTTTTTCACCGCGAAAGTCTTGCACGGGCGCGCGCGCTGTCCAACCATGTCGCTCCTGCGGGAAAGACACAGGGATACGGCATGAAACCTTCGCTCGCGCCCGACCTGAAGAACGTCCGCCGATTCGATGTCACGGCGGACCAGACCATCGATTTCATGGGCGACGACCTCAGGGTCTTCGCCACACCGTTCATGCTGGCCCGGATCGAGCAGACCTCCCGCGACCTCGTGCTGTCCCATCTCGACGACGGCGAAGACACTGTCGGCGTACGGATCGAACTCGACCATCTGGGGCCGACGCTCGCCGGCATGTGGATAGAAGTCTCGGTCCGCGTCCTGTCGCTCGACGGGCAGCGCGTGGAACTCGCCGCCGACATCTGCGACGCGCTCGGCCCGGTAGGCCGCGCCCGCCACACCCGGTTCGTCATCGACAAGCGCCGTCAGCGCGAGCGGCTTTCGGCGCGGCGGGCCAAGGCCGAGGCGGCCGGCGCGCTGTAGCGCAACGAGGCGAAACGCCCCGACCGGCGCCGCCTCAGCGTTCGAGGACGGACTCGAACCCTTCGAAATGCGGATGGCCGAGATAAAGGTCCCGCGCGGTGCCGGCGCCCGCATGCGCCTTCCGGAACGCCTCGGAACGCGTCCAGTCGACGAAGGCGTCACGGTCCCGCCAGATCGAGTGAGAGGCGTAGAGCGTGTGGTCTTCTTCCTCCGGTCCCTTGAGGAGGCGGAACTCGAGGAAGCCGGGTACGCCGTCGAGATGGGAATCGCGCTCCGACCACAGCCGTTCGAACTCCGCCTCGCGCCCGCGCACGATCCGGAACCGGTTCATTGCAATGAACATCGCCCGCTTGCCCTTTCTCTCCGGCCGGCACCGGAAACGAAGAATAGCCGCGCGCCCGGTCAGGGGAAGGAGAGAATTGCCGGCGCCGAGAGCGGGCTTGCGCGGGCGGCGGGTTGGGCATACCGTTTTTCCTCCTGCAACCGGTTGCAGGCGGACGCAAACAGCAGCGAATCCAGCAAGTCGGCAATCACGGCGCCGACGCGGGTGGACACCATGACCGACCTTCTCGACACCGCTCCTCCCCGAACCGATCTCAGCGATGCCGAATGGCGCAGCCGCCTCACGCCCGAGCAATACAAGGTGACGCGCCGGCACGGCACCGAGCGCCCCTTCTCGAACGAGTATCACGCCACCAAGACCCCCGGCACCTATCGCTGCATCTGCTGCGATATCCCGTTGTTCGAAAGCAACACCAAATTCGACAGCGGCACCGGCTGGCCGTCCTTTACCCGGCCCATTTCCGCCGGAGCCGTCGCGGAGAAGGTCGACCGGAGCTGGTTCATGACGCGCACGGAGGTGCTCTGCGCCGGGTGCGACGCGCATCTGGGCCATGTCTTCCCGGACGGCCCGCCGCCGACGGGGCTCCGCTACTGCATGAATTCGGCCGCGCTCCGCCTGGAGCCGAAGGACTAGCCCCGAACGCAAGGAAAGACGCCGCCCATGCTGTATGAACTGCGCACCTACAACGCCGCGCCCGGCAAGATCGATGCGCTCAACGCCCGCTTCCGCGACCACACCTGCGGCCTCTTCGCCCGCCATGGCATCGGCGTCGCCGGCTTCTGGATCAACCGGGCGGATCCGAACCAGCTCATCTACATCTGCACCTTCCAGGACGCCGCGCAAATGGAGAGCGCCTGGGCGGCCTTCCGGGACGATCCCGACTGGCAGAAGGCGAAGGGCGAGAGCGAACGCGACGGCCCGCTGGTCAGCTCCATAGAGAGCGTGGTCATGGACCCGACCGACTACTCGACGGCGACCTAGGCGAAGGAGGCCGGAGACCGCCGGACCATGGGGGGTGCGGCCAAGGACGCCGCCGAGCATCTGGCGAGCCTTGAGGACGGGCGCGCCGTCTGGCTGGACGGCGCCCGCGTCGAGAACCCCGCGCGGCATCCCGCCTTCCGCAACGCGGCCCGCTCGGCCGCCGGGCTCTACGGCTACCAGGCCGACCCCGCAAATCTGGAGGCGATGACCTTCGCCTCGCCCACCGGCGGGCGGAGGGTCAACCGTGCCTGGCAGATGCCGACATCGCTCGAAGACCTCGTCCAGCGCCGCCGCGCGATGACGGCCTGGGCGGAGTGCCATGCGGGCTTCATGGGCCGGGCGCCGGACCATCTGGCGTCCGCCGTCACGGGGCAGATCATGGGACTGGAGGTGTTCGAGGCCTACGACCCGAAGCGCGCGCGGGCCTTCCACGACTATTTCGTCCATGCGCGCGACAACGACCTCTACCTCACCTATGTCATCGTCAACCCGCAGCTGGACCGCTCGAAAAGCACCGGCGAGCAGGGAAGCGACAGCCCGATGCTCCGCATCGTGGACGAGGACGCAGAGGGCGTGACGGTGCGCGGCGGCAAGATGCTGGGCACCGCGGCGGTTCTGGCCAACGAGATGTTCGTGGCGCATCTCCAGCCGCTGAAGCCGGACGAGGAGGACTTCGCGATCAGCTTCGCGGTCCCGATGGCCGCCAGGGGGCTCAGGCTGCTCGCGCGCAAGTCCTATGAGGGCCGCGCGCTCTCGACCTTCGACGACCCGCTGGCCTCGCGCTTCGACGAGAATGACGGGCTGGTATGGTTCGACGACGTGAAGGTGCCGTGGGAGCGGATCTTCGTCCATCGCAGCCCGGCCATGTGCGCGCGCCAGTTCCACGCCACGCCCGGCCACATCTACCAGAACTACCAGGCGCAGATCCGCCTCGCGGTGAAGTTCCGGTTCCTTGTCGGGCTGGCGCGGCGCATCTGCGAGACCATCGGCACCGTGAGGATGCCGCCGGTCGCCGAGACCCTCGGCATGCTGGCCGCGCAGGCGACGGCGGTCGAGACCATGCTCTACGGCATGGAGGCGCGGGGGAGCCGGCGCGGCCGCTATTTCGTGCCGCACGCCCATTCCGTCTATGCCGCCCAGGCCTATTGCCAGGCGCTCTATCCGCGCATGGTCGAGAGGGTGCGCGGCCTTGCCGGCGGCGCGCTCATCATGCTGCCGTCCTCCGAGCGCGACCTTGCCGACCCCGAGCTCGCCGGCATCCTGCAAAGCGTCCAGCAATCGGCGGACGGCGCGCCGCCGGTCGAGCGCGTACGCCTGATGAAGCTCGCCTGGGATGCGCTCGGCTCCGAGTTCGCCGGCCGGCAGACCCAATACGAGATGTTCTATGCCGGCGCGCCGTTCGTGACCCGCGGGCACGCCTTCCGCACCTATGACTGGGAGGGGGCCGAAGCGCTGGTCGCGGCCGTCTCCGGCTCCGCCGCAGAAACGAGGACCGACACCGCATGAAGTTCAGCTTTTCCGAGGAGCAGACCGAGTTCCGCAACATGCTCCGCCGTTTCCTGCAGGACCGGTCGCCGACATCGGAGGTGCGCCGGGTCATGGAGACGGAGGCCGGCTACGACCGGGACGTCTGGCGCATGATGGCGGAGGAATTGGGCGTGACGGCGATCCACATTCCCGAGGCCTATGGCGGGGCCGGGTTCGGCGTCTCGGAACTGGCGATCGCCGCCGAGGAGGCGGGCCGCGCCCTCCTGCCCTCTCCCTTTTTCGGTTCCACCGTCATGGCGGCGACCGCCATAGCGGAGGCGGGCGACGACGCCCAGAAACAGGCCCTCTTGCCGGGCATTGCGGGCGGCGGGACGATTGCCGCGCTCGCCGCCGCCGAACCCGGAGCCGGCTGGAACGCGGACGCCTTCGCCGCAAGCGCCAGCCCGGCCGGCGGCTCCTGGCGGCTGACGGGCCGCAAGAGCTACGTGCTGGACGGCATGGCCGCCGATCTTGTCGTCACGGCGGCGCGGCTGCCGGAGGGCGGGCTCGGCCTGTTCTGCCTGCCGGCGGACAGCGCCGGGCTCATGCGCCGGCCGCTGCAGTCCATGGACCCGACGCGGCGGCTCGCGCAGATGGATTTCGACGGCGCTGAGGCCGAGCTGCTCGGCGGGGGGCCGGAGGCCGGCGCCTCGGCATGGGCCCGGACGCTCGATATCGCCGCCGTCTGCCTGGCGGGCGAGATGGTCGGCGGCGCCGAGCGGCTCCGCGAAGACGCACTCGAATATGTCTCGATGCGGATGCAGTTCGGCCGCTCGATCGCCTCCTTCCAGGTCACCAAGCACAAGGCGGCGGACATGCTGCTTGAGGTCGAGCTGGCCAAGGCCGCCGCCTACTACGCCGCCGCCGCGGCCGACGGGGACGACGAAGAGGTGGACCAGCCGCTGACCGCGCTCGCATCGCTCGCCAAGGCGGCGGCGTCCGACACCTACATGCAGACCGCCATCCACGCCGTGCAGATGCATGGCGGCATCGGCTTCACCCACGACAACGACACGCAGCTCTGGTTCAAGCGCGCCAAGTCGAGCGAAGCCTTCCTTGGCAGCGCCGCCGACCATCGCGAACGCATGCTGCAGCACTGGAACGCCTGACATGACCGACATGACGGAAGAACAGGTCCGCGCCGAAGTCCGCGCGTGGCTGACGGAGAATTGGGACCCGGAGCGAGGCCTCGTCGAGTGGCGCAACATGCTGATCGGGTCCGGCTGGGGCGTTCCGCACTGGCCGGAGGAGTGGCACGGGCGCGGCCTGCCGGTCGGCATGACGCCGGTGGTCGAGGAGGAGTTCGACAAGCTCGGCGCGGTCGGCGTCGCCAAGATGGGCATCCGCACGCTCGCCGCCGCCACGATCCTCGAGCACGGCACCGACCTGCACAAGCAGCGCTTCCTGCGCGGCATCCTCACGGGCGAGGAGACCTGGTGCCAGCTCTTCAGCGAGCCCGGCAGCGGCTCCGATCTTGCCGGGGCGGTGACGCGCGCCGATTTCCGGGACGGCAAGTGGATCGTCAACGGCCAGAAGGTCTGGAACACCAGCGCCCACCACGCCGATTTCGGCCTGCTGCTGGCCCGGACCGACTGGGACGCCGTCAAGCACCAGGGCCTCAGCTATTTCCTGCTCGACATGCGCCAGCCGGGCGTCGAGGTCCACCAGCTCAGGCAGATGAACGGCCATGCTTCCTTCAACCAGGTGTTCTTCACTGACGCGGTGGTAGAGCCGGAATACCGGATCGGCGGGCTCGGCGAGGGCTGGAAGGTTGCGACGACCACGCTGATGCACGAGCGGCGCGGGGCGGACGGCGTGCGCCGCTACGCCACCGGCAGCGACCGGCCGGGGCGCATCTACGAGGAGGAACGCGCCGAGGTCGCGACCGTCATGGCGCCCTATGTCTGGTATCCGCAACGTACCGGACGCGCCGACCTGCTGATCGAGCGCGCAAGGGCCGCGGGACGCTGGGACGATCCGGCCGTTCGCCAGGAGGTCGCGAAGGCGCTCACCCTCGCGCGGACGGCGGAATGGACGGCGCGGCGCGCCCGCGAGGCACAGCAGATGGGCCGGCCGCAAGGGCCGGAAGGCTCCATCGGCAAACTCGCCGCAAGCGTCGTCGCGCGGGCCTGCGCAAAGGCGCACACCATGATCGCCGGGGCGGATGCCATGCTTACCGGCGAGGACGACGGCACGGGCGGCGTGGTCGCGGAAATCCTGGTCTCCACGCCCGCCATCTCGATTGCCGGCGGCACGGACGAGATCCAGCGCAACATCATCTCGGAGCGCATCCTCTCCATGCCCAAGGAGCCCCGCCACGACACTGACCGCCCCTTCCGCGACGTGCCGAGAAACCAGGTGGGTTGAGCCGGACGGTGGCTTCGCGAAAGACGCTGAACGCGAAGAACCTGCAGACGCTGGGAGCCGGTCGGCTTGCGGAACTGCTGATCGAGATCAGCGCCGGAGATGCGGTGGCGAAGCGCCGCCTCCGCCTCGAACTGGCCGTGCGGGAAAGCCCTGGCGCGGTTGCGGCGGAAGTCCGGAAGCGGCTCGCGGCGATCGGGCGCTCGCGCTCGTTCGTCGAAAGGCGGCGCGCTTCTGCGTTGGCGAAAGACCTGAATACCCAACGCCACGCCATCGCCGGCCCGATATCCACAGGCGACCCGGCCGAAGGCCTCGACACGATGTGGCGCTTTCTGTCGCTCTCCAACCCTGTCTTCGACCGTTGCGACGACAGCGACGGCGCGGTCGCCGATGTCTTCGAGAAAGCGGTCGAAGATCTGGCACGGATTGCGGAGGCGGCGCAGCCCGAGCCGGCAGCTTTCGCCGACAGGGTTCTGAAAGCTGTGGTTGACAACGAATACGGCCAGTACGACGCCCTGATCCCCTTGCTGGTGCCGATACTGGGCCGGTCTGGCCTGGAGCGATTGCGGCAGCGCGTAACCTCGCTGTCGGAGGAGCCCGCGCCCAAGCCTGAGGGGAGCGACCGGATAATTGTCGGCTATGGCCTGAATGGCCCGCTATACGCGGACGAAATCGAGGAATCGTCCCGGAACCGCAAATTTCAGGCCGCATTGATGGATATCGCGGATGCCCAGGGGGATGCCGACGCTTTCATCGCCCAATATGACGAGACAGAGCGCAGGGTGCCGGGTATCGCCGCGGACATCGGCCGGAGGCTGCTGAAGGCAGACCGCGCGGCGGAGGCGCTGGAGGTCATCGACGCGGCCGATACCGAACGGGGCCGCGGCTTCCGGTCGGGCTTCGATTGGGACGACGCCAGGATAGACGTGCTTGAGGCTCTCGGGCGCCCCGAAGATGCCCAACAGCATCGGTGGGCGTGTTTCGAGTGTTTCCTGTCAGCGGCGCACCTGAAGGCCTACATGAAGAGGCTGTCGGACTTCGACGCCATAGGCGCCGAGGAACAGGCACTCCACCATGCGCAACGGTTCACCAATCCATATGGCGCGCTGACCTTCCTGATCTCGTGGCCCGACCTCGACGGGGCGGCGAAATTCGTTTCCGCGCGGGTGGACGAGTTGAGCGGCAGTTATTACGAGCATCTTGTCCCGGCCGCCGAAACCCTGGCCGGCAGACACCCTCTGGCTGCAACGCTGCTGCTGCGGGTCATGATCGATTTCGCGCTGGAGAAGGGCGGGTCCAAGCGCTACACGCACGCGGCGCGGCATCTTGGCGAATGCGCGAACCTTGCGCATGGAATCGAGGACTTCTCGCCGGTCGAAACCCATGCCGATTACGAATCGAGGCTGCGCCGGGAGCACGAGCGCAAACGGGCGTTCTGGGACCTGACGGTGTAGCCGGCTCCGGATCGCTGGCGATGACGGCCCGGTAGAGAGAGCCGCACCTGCACCCCGGGCAGTTACGGTTATCCCTCTAATTCAACAGGATAGAAGTATATCTGGGAGAAATTACCCAGTATTTTCATTTTTTGTTTCCAAAAAGGATTGACCTGATAGAAATTGTGCTAGAATGGGTATGAGAGAGGCGGCTTCCGGGGTCGCCTTTCGGCTTTTCTGCAGGAAGCAATGGCTGGGGCGCCGCAAACGCCCCGGCGTGAGCGGACGGGAGGGGTGTGTCCTCTGCCCGGCCCGTCGCCGCGCGCACGGGCGCGCGGGCAATCACGCGCGCAAACCGCGCCGGCGCAATACACCCGCCCGCCCGCGCACGCAGGGGCGCGCGTTACGCGCGAAACAGGGACCCGCCGCCGCCGGCGCAGACGGAACGAAACGAGACGGAGGAACGATATGCAGGAAGGGAACGGCAAGACTTCGATGAAGGCATGGCGGCCATGACATCGCATGACAAAACATGACATTTCGCAGGGGTCCCGCTGCCTGGCATGCAGCCCTCACCCCGGACGGCGCGCCGGCGTCGGCTCAGGGATCGAGGGTGAGCGCGACGCGGAAGCCGTTGACGGTGTAGGCCCGCTCCTCGGAACTCGTCCGGAAACGGTTGGCGGAGCGCAGCGACACGGGACCGTTCAGCCAGGAGCCGCCGCGCAGCACGCGCCAGTTGCAGTCGCCCGCGAGGCGCGCGCTGCCGTCCGCCGGCGCGCCCGCATGGCTCGGGTTCCAGCAGTCTTCCACCCATTCCCAGACATTGCCGTGCATGTCGTGGAGGTCGAAGGCGTTGGCAGGATACGACCCGACCGGCGCCGGCCCGCCGCCGCCGTAACTCGCCTGCTCCGGCGCAATCCGGTCGCCCGTATGATACCGGCTCGCCGTGCCTGCGCGCGCCGCATATTCCCACTCCGCCTCGGTCAGCAGCCGGTAGTCCCTGCCCGTGCGCCGCGCCAGCCAGTCCGCATAGGACCGGGCGTCGAACCACGACACCGAGACGACGGGCTGCCGGCCCCGGCCCCACGGCGCGGCCGGGCTGTAGCCGCCGCACCCGCCGCCGGCCACGCAGGCGTCCCATTCGGCGAAGGTCACCTCATGCGCGCCGACGGCCAACCGCCGGTCGATCCCTATCCGGCGCGCCGGCGTCTCATGCTCGCGGTGCGCGCCTTCCCACGCAGGAGACCCCATGATGAAGCTCCCCCGGGGCAGCACGACCATCTCCGGACATTCGGGGCAGTCCTGGAACCGCTCCCCGGCTTCCTGCGCCGACGCCGGCTCCGTTGTCCAGAACAAGGCCGCGGCGGCAAGCGCTGCCATGACGAACCGCGTCATCGCCGTTCCTCCTCCCGCCCGGCCAGAAGGGCCAGCGCATCCGCCTCTGCCAGGCCGTCCTCCGCCACGGCGGCCAGCACGGCCTCCGCGGAATAGTTCTCCGATGCTTCCGTCAGCGCCGCCCGCAACCCGGACGGCAGGGCGTCGTAGGCCGCCATGTCGGCCTCGGCCGTGGTCCGCTGGCCCGTTGCATGGCGGTTGCCGTTCATCCGGTCTCCATCGGCAGGGACGGATCGCGCGCCCAGGCCTGGAGCGAGTCGTCATAGACGGCGACATTCTCCTGCCCCAGCAGATGCAGGGCCATCGCGCCCAGGCTCGCTGCGATGCCGCCGCCGCAATAGGTCACCACGCGCTCGGCCGCCAGCGCGCCGGCCTCGTCGAACTTCTGCCGGACCGCGGACATCGGCAGCATGGCGCCGGTTTCGGGATCGACCAGATCCCGGCTCGACACGTTGACGGTCCCCGCAATCCGGCCTGGACGCCCGTAATGCGGCGCGCCGCCCGCATGCTGTTCGGCCGTCAGCGAGTTCAGCACCACCGCGCCCGGATCGGCGAGCGCCGCTTCCACCTCGCTCTGCCCGACGAAATAGCCCGGCCGGCGTTCCGCCTCGAAAACCGCGGGCACCGGTGTTTCGTTCCCGGCAACGATCGGCCGCCCTTCGGCCTTCCACTTGCCCCAGCCGCCGTCCAGAACCGCCGCCCGGTCGTGGCCGAAGGCCCTGAGCATCCACCAGAGGCGCGGAGCCCAGTTCGGCGACCCGCCGCTATAGACCACCACGGCGCTGTCGTTGGAGACGCCGAGCGCGCCCATCGCCCTGCCGAAACGCGCCGTGCCGGGCAGCGTGAAACGCCACCGGCTCTCCGGGTCGGAGAGGTCGGCAATGAGGTCGGCGAATACCGCGCCCGGAATGTGGCCGGCGAGATAGTCCTCCCGCCCGCTCTCGGCCCGCATGTTGCCGCCCGGCAGGGGATGCAGGTGGACCGTTGCGTCGAGAATGCGGAGCGCCGGATCGTCCAGGCGCGCCGCCAGCCATTCCGTAGAGACGAATGCTTCCATGGCGGTTACTCTAGGCTCTCCGTCGGCGGGAACAAGCTGCAAGTGGACAGGGATGCGCGGCTGGGCGCGCTCTACATGGTGCTCAGCACCATCATCCTGACGGCGCAGGACGCCATCGCCAAATGGCTCACCGCCGACTACCACGCCGGCGAGATCCTGTTCTACCGGACGATCTCCGGCATGGTGGTGGTCGCCTGGCTCATGCGGCGGGACGGCGGATGGCGCCTCGCGGTTCCCCGCGCACCGAAATTGACCATCCTGCGCGGCGTGCTGGCGGTCCTTTGCAGCCTTGCCATCGTGATGTCCTGGGCGGTGCTGCCGCTGGCGGACGCCATGGCTGTCGTCTTCGTAAGCCCGGTCATGCTGACGATCATGTCCGCGATCCTGTTGCGCGAGCGGGTCGGCCGGAACGGCTGGGCGGCCGTGATTATCGGTTTCATTGGCGTTCTGGTGATGATGCGTCCCGGCACCTCGGCCTTCCAGTGGGCGGTGATCGTGCCCATCACGGCGGCCTTCATCTCGGCCGGCCGGGATGTCATCACCCGCAAGCTTGGCCCGATGGAGGCCTCCACGACCATCTTCCTCTACAGCCAGGTCCTGACGCTTGTCGGCGGGGGCCTCAGCCTGTTCTGGCAAGCGCACTGGCCGGGCTGGTTCGACTGGCTGCTGTTCGGGGCCGCCGGCATCATGGCAGGCATCGCGCAATATCTCATCATCGCATCCTTCCGCCTTGCGCCGGCCTCGCTCGTCTCGCCTCTTCGCTATCTCAGCCTGGTCTGGGCAGTCGGGTTCGGCTGGTGGCTCTGGGGCGACCTGCCCGATGTGTGGATCATCACGGGCGGCATCCTCGTCGTCGCCGCCGCCATCCTCACCACGCGGCCCGGCCGCCCTTGATTGCCGTGTTCCGGGCAGCCACCATGCCGGGGCGTCAATGAGAGGAGCCTTCCGATGACCCTGCCCGAACTCAGCCGGTCCGGCCCGATTGCCTATCGCGAGGCGGGCCGGGGGCCGGCGCTGATGCTGATGCACGGCATCGGCGGCAGCTCGAAGACCTGGGAGGAGCAATACCGGGCGTTCTCCGGCAGCCATCGCGTGATCGGCTGGGATGCGCCCGGCTTCGGCGGCTCCGACCCCGCGCCGGAACAGACGGCTGACCGCTGGGCCGACGAGGCGGCGGGCCTGCTGGACCGGCTCGGCATCGAAACGGCCTGCCTGCTCGGCCATTCCATGGGCGGGATCATCGCGCCGCGCGTCGCCTCGCGCCATCCGGGCCGCATCGACAAGCTCATCCTTTCCGGAACGCGAGCCGGCTTCGTCGGCGCCCTCGGGTTCGAAGAACGGCAGCGCGAGTTCGACACGCTCACACCCGAAGAGCGCGGCAGGACGCGGGCCGCCACCATGGCCGCGCCGGGAGCGCCGGCGGACGTGCTCGCGCGCCTCGCCTCCATCGCAGGGGAAGTCACGCGCGAGGCGTTCGCCGGCGGTGTTGCCGTGCTGAACGGGACCGACAATCGCGACATCCTCCGGGCGCTCGATCTCCCCGCGCTCGTGCTTTGCGGCAAGCAGGACGGCATCGCCCCGCCCGAACGCGGAGAGGAGATCGCCACATTGCTCGGGGATGTCCGCATTACCCACTTCGAAGGCGCCGGCCATGCGGCCTATGCCGAGAAGCCGGGCGAATACAATGCGCGCCTCGCGGAATTCCTGGCGGAGTAGCCCCATGCTGGAGACACACGGACGTTACGACTATTCGAGCATCGTCTCGCGCCCGGTCTATGACTGGCCGAACGGGACCCGGCTCGCTGTCTATGTCGCGCTCAATGTCGAGGTGTTCGCCTTCGGGCGCGGCAAGGGCGCAGGCGTTGCACCGCCCGACCAGGCGGTCAGTGCGTCGGTCTATTCCTGGCGCGACTACGGCAACCGCGTCGGCATTTGGCGGCTATTCGAGATGTTCGACGCGCTGGACATTCCCTGCCAGGCGCAAATCAACACCGCCGTCTATGAGCACTGCCCCGACATCCCGGAACGCCTGCGGGCGCGCGGCGACGAAATCCTGGGCCACGGCGTCACCAACTCCGACGAACAGGGCGGGCTGCCGGAAGACGAGGAGCGCGCGCATATCGAAGAAGTGACGCGTGCCATTGCCGAGAACGAAGGCGCGCCGCCCACCGGCTGGATGAGCCCTTGGCTCTCCAACAGCGCTGTCACGCTCGACCTGCTGCAGGAAGCCGGCTACCGCTATGTGATGGACTGGACGCATGACGACCAGCCGGTCTGGATGCGCACGCGCTCCGGCGGCCGCATCCTCTCCATGCCCTACCCCATCGAGACCAATGACAACCGCGCGCTGGTCTGGTTCAGATATTCCTCCGACGATTATGCTGACATGCTGATCGACTGTTTCGACGAGATGCTGGACCAGTCGACAGCCATGCCGCTGGTCTTCCCGATTTCGCTGCATCCTTTCGTCGTCGGCCGGCCCTACCGCATGCGCGCGCTTCGCCGGGTGTTCGAGCATATCGCGCGCCACCGGGACCGCATCTGGCTCACCCGCCCCGGCGACATCTGCCGCCATGTCGAAAGCCTGCCGCCGGGCACGGTACCGGGAGACGGGTAGTCCGATCCGCTACAGCCCGTAATATAAGGGCAGGATCAGGCTCGCCGTCGCCCACACGAACAGCAGCATCGGCAGGCCGGCGCGCACATAGTCCTGGAACCGGTAACCCGCCGGGCCCATGACGAGCAGGTTGGTCTGGTAGCCCATCGGCGTCGCAAAGGCGCAGTTGGCCGCGAAGACCACGGCCACCGCAAACGGCTCGACCGGCGCCCCGAGGCCGTGGGCAAGCGAAACGGCGATCGGCGTGAACAGCACCGCCACCGCCTTGGTGCCGACGAGGTTCGCAAGGCCGGCGACCAGCAGGAAGAAGGCGGAGAGCACGACCGACACGGGCGCTCCGTCGAGCGCGCTGGCCAGCAGGTCGGACAGGATCGCTGCGCCGCCGGTTTCCTGCAGCGCCTTGCCGAGCGCCAGTGCGGCAGCGATGGTCAGCACGAGGTCGGTGCCGATGGCGCGGCCTGCCTGGCGCAAGGTCATCACGCCGGTCGCCAGCATGGCGGCCGCTCCGGCCATCGCGCCGATCACGATGGGCAGGATGTCGAGCGCCGCCAGCCCGACCACGACCGCGAAGATCGCAAGCGCCCGCCGGGCCTCCGGAGCCGAAGGCACCTCGCTTGCGGACCACTCGATCGGCAGGATGCCGGGGCGGCCGCGCAGCGCCGCTTTCGCTTCGGCCGTGCCCTGAACCAGCAGCACGTCGCCGGCGGCGAGCGGCAGGTCGGTAATCGGCCCGTGCCGGCGCGCGGCGCGGCGCTGCACGCCGACGACCACGCAATTGTAGCGGTAGCGGAAACCGATCTGCTCCAGCGTGCGGCCGATCAGTTCCGAGCCGGGCGTCACCAGCACCTCGCCCAGCAGCTGGCGCCCGCGCAGCCAGGGCGGCCTGCCGTGGGTTTCGTCCTCGCGCGCCGCCCAGCTGTCGCCGAGCGAGGGATGCAGCAGGTCCATCTCGCCCCGGACGGCGTCGGTCAGAGCCTGCCTGGTGGCGCTCACGATGAGAATGTCCCCGGGCCGGAGCGCTGCCTCTTCGCCGAAGGGCGGCAGCACGCGGTCGTCTCCCCGCCGGATCGCGTGGACCGTGATATCGGCGAGGTCCGGGAAGAATCCCGCCGAGGGTTTCAACCCGTCCAGCGGGCGCCCTGCCACGACGTCGATCTGCGCGAGGAACTGTCGGCCAGTCGCGAGCCCCTGGGCTCCGGCGGCGCTGCGTTCCGGCAGCAGGCGGCGGACGACCAGAAGCGCAAACACAAGGCCGGGCAGCGCCACTGCAAGGCCCGGCACGGTGAAATCGAAGAAGCCGAAACCCGGTTGCCCGAGGTCCGTCAACATGCCGGAGACCAGCAGATTGGTGCTGGAGCCGATCAGGGTCGTCATGCCGCCGAGGATGGAGGCGAAGCTCAGCACCATCATCGACCGGCTGGGCGGCGCGCCGCCCCTGTTGGCGAATGTCTGGAGGATCGGGATGAAGATGACGACGACCGGCGTGTTGTTGAGGATGCCGCTGATGAGCAGCACCGCCAGCAGCGAGGCGACAAGCGCCGTCTCGGACCGCCCGCCCGCGATGCGCAGCAGCGCGCGCGCCCCGTGGTCCAGCGCCCCGGTCTGCGCAAGCCCCTGGCCCATCACGATCAGCCCGAGCAATGCCAGCAGCGCCGGGTTGGCGAAGCCCGCCAGCAGAGCGTCCGGCCTGAGAAGATTGCCGCCGTCCGGTCCGGTCTCCGGAAAAGCGTGGAACGCCACCAGGAGCAGGCAGACCACGAAAAGCGACGAGAATTCCAGCGGCAATCTCGGCGTCGCATAGAGCGCCAGCGCCACCGCTATGGCCCCGAAGGCCAGGACCGGACCGATATCGCCGTCCATTACCGCGGCGTCCAGTCCCGCCGAACTGTCAGCGCCGCGCCACCATGAGCTTCTTGATCTCGGCGATCGCCTTGGCCGGATTGAGGCCCTTGGGGCAGGTCTTGGTGCAGTTCATGATGGTGTGGCAGCGATAGAGCCGGAACGGGTCCTGCAAGTCGTCCAGACGCTCGCCCGTCATCTCGTCACGGCTGTCCGCGATCCAGCGGTAGGCCTGGAGCAGCACCGCCGGCCCGAGATAACGCTCACCGTTCCACCAGTAGCTCGGGCAGCTTGTGGCGCAGCAGAAGCAGAGGATGCACTCCCAGAGCCCGTCGAGGCGGGCGCGGTCGTCTTCCGACTGGAGGCGCTCGCGCTCCGGCGGCGCGCTTGTCGTCTTGAGCCAGGGCTCGATGGAAGCGAGCTGCGCGTAAGCCTGGTTCAGGTCGGGCACCAGGTCCTTGACCACCTTGAGGTGCGGCAGCGGGTAGATCTTCACGTCGCCGCGGATGTCCCCGATCGCCTGGGTGCAGGCGAGCGTGTTGGTCCCGTCTATGTTCATCGCGCAGGACCCGCAAATCCCCTCGCGGCAGGACCGGCGGAAAGTCAGCGTGGAATCGACCTCGTTCTTGATCTTGATGAGTGCGTCCAGAACCATCGGCCCGCAGCTGTCCATGTCGACATCGTAGCTGTCGATACGGGGGTTGCCGCCCTCGTCCGGAGACCAGCGATAGACCTTGAAGCGCCGCGTCTTCCCGGCCCCGGCGGGCGCGGGCCAGGTCTTTCCGGCGCCGACCCTGGAGTTCTTCGGCAGGGTGAGCTGGGCCATGGGCGTTGCCGCTCCCTAGCTTAGTAGACGCGCTCGACAGGCGGGATGTATTCCACCTCGCCGGTCAGTGTGTAGTCGTGGACCGGGCGGTACGAGAGCGTAACCTTGCAGTCCTCGTCGCAAGAGGCGAGGGTGTGGACCATCCACTGCTCGTCATCGCGGTCCGGCAAATCCTCGCGGGCATGGGCGCCCCGGCTCTCCTTCCGCGCTTCGGCCGAGAACATGGTGGACATGGAACAGACCATCAGGTTTTCGAGTTCCAGCGCCTCCACAAGGTCCGAGTTCCAGATCATCGACCGGTCGGAAAGCCTGATGTCCGCGAGGCTCGCCGCGGACTGGTCCATCTGGCGGCAGCCCTCCTCCAGCACCTTCTGGTCCCGGAACACGGCGGCATTGTTCTGCATGATGCGCTGCATGCCGTCGCGGATCTCTCCCGTCATCAGCGAGCCGGAGGCGTGGCGCAGGCGGTCGAGCCTGGCGAGGGGCCGGTCGGCCGCATCGGCCGGCGCGTCCGGCACCGCACCCGAGCCGTCCACGGTCTCGGCGGCGCGCAACCCCGCCGCCCGCCCGAACACGACGAGGTCCAGCAGGGAGTTGCAGCCGAGCCGGTTCGCGCCGTGCACCGAGACGGACGCGCATTCGCCCACCGCCATCAGCCCCGGCACGACCCGGTCCGGGTTCTCGGCCGTCGGGCTCAGCACCTCGCCGTGATAGTTGGTGGGGATACCGCCCATATTGTAGTGGACCGTCGGCAGCACCGGGATCGGCTCGCGGGACGCATCGACGCCGGCGAAGATGCGCGCCGTCTCGGTGATGCCCGGCAGGCGGCGCTGCAGCACGTCGGCGCCCAGATGCTCCAGATGCAGGAAGATATGGTCGTTGCCCGCGCCGACGCCGCGGCCTTCCAGGATTTCGATGGTCATGGAGCGCGAGACGACATCGCGCGAGGCGAGGTCGCGCGCCGTCGGCGCATAGCGCTCCATGAAGCGCTCGCCCTCGGAGTTGGTCAGATAGCCGCCCTCGCCGCGCGCGCCCTCGGTGATGAGGCAGCCGGCGCCGTAAATCCCCGTCGGATGGAACTGCACGAACTCCATGTCCTGGTTCGGCAGGCCGGCGCGCGCGACCATGCCGTTGCCGTCGCCGGTGCAGGTGTGGGCCGAGGTGCAGGAGAAGTAGGAGCGCCCGTAGCCGCCCGTGGCGAGGATCACCAGCTTCGCGCGGAAGCAGTGGATCGTGCCGTCGTCGAGGTTCCAGGCGACGACGCCCCGGCAGTCGCCCTCCGGCCCCATGACGAGGTCGAGCGCGAAATACTCGACGAAGAACTCCGCGGAGTGGCGCAGGCTCTGCTGGTAGAGCGTGTGCAGCAGCGCATGGCCCGTCCGGTCGGCGGCGGCGCAGGCGCGCTGCGCCGGGCTCTCGCCCCAGTTCTTCATGTGGCCCCCGAACGGCCGCTGGTAGATCCTGCCTTCCGGCGTGCGGGAGAAGGGCATGCCGAAATGTTCGAGCTCGATCACCGCCGGCACGGCGTTGCGGCACATATATTCGATGGCGTCCTGGTCGCCGAGCCAGTCGGCACCCTTCACCGTGTCGTACATGTGCCAGCGCCAGTCGTCCTCGCTCATGTTGGCGAGGCTGGCGGCGATGCCGCCCTGCGCGGCGACGGTATGGCTGCGGGTCGGGAACACCTTGGTGACGCAGGCGGTCCTGAGCCCGGCCTGGACGCATCCGAGCGCCGCCCGCAGGCCGGAGCCGCCGCCGCCCACGACGACGACATCGTAGCTGTGCTCGGTCACATCGTATGCGGGTTTACCGTTGGCGGTCATGGGCGCGCCTCAGCCTCCCAGAGCGATCTTGACGGTGGCGAAGGCGCAGGCGGCGGCGAGCGCCCAGCAGGCGCCCTTGACCGCGACGATACAGGCCACCCGCCGGCCTTCATGGGCGATGTAGTCCTCCAGCACCACCTGCAGCCCGAGCGCGGCGTGGTGGAAGCCGGCGATCGTGAACAGCAGCATGGCGACGGCGTTGAAGGGCGAAGCGAGCCACTCCGTGAACGCACCGTAACCGGCGCCCGCCAGCCGGCAGACCGACACCGCAAACCAGACGGAAAGCGGCACGAGCGCCAGCGCCGTCATGCGCTGCGCCCACCAGTGCGCCGCCCCTTCCCGGGCGGAGCCCAGGCCATGCACGCTCTTGGCGGAGGTCCTGAATTCCATGGCCTGCGCCTCCCCGCTCAGCCCGCCAGCGCCCAGACCAGGGCGCCGGCCGTCAGCACGACCGCCGCCGCAATGACGGCCCAGCCGGACCGGTAGGCCTGCTCGAGTTCCAGTCCCATGCCCGCATCCCAGAACAAGTGCCTGATGCCGTTGCAGAGATGGTAGAAGAGCGCGAAGGAAAAGCCGGCCAGGACGAGGATGCCGACAACCGACCCGAAGAACGCTTCGGCGTAGGCATAGGCTTCCGGCCCCGACGCGGCGGCCAGCAGCCACCAGGCGAAAAACACCGCCCCCACGCCCAGCGCAACCCCGGCGCCGCGATGGGCGATGGAGAGCACGGAAGTGAGTTGCGGGCGGTAAATCTGGAGATGCGGCGACAGCGGCCGGTTGTCGGATGCCATGGAAGAAGCCTGTCCCACGCGCAACGAAAGGCTCCGTCTTCCCTAATCCCGGACAGGGGCGCTGTCAATCGGAGCGCCGCCGGCCGGCGGCCGCCGCGCCCGTCCCGGATCGCTCGCTGGAACATAATGGTATTTTTTCCGTAAAACATTGACATACGGGAACAAAAACCCTACATAGGCGCGGACCGGAGGAACCGGCGGAGACGAAGCGGATGAAGGACGTGCCACCCTGACCGACGCTCGCGGCGGATCGCTGCGGCAGGAGAGGCTGGATGAACGGGGCTCCCGGGGAGCAAACCGGCGATGTGCGTCCGCCGCCTGTGGTTATCCGTTTCGGTCGATCTCCAATTGCCGGGGAAACGGGGCCGGCAGTCCGTTTCGGTCGATCGTCACTTCCCGACAGGTTGACGGGGCTGCCCGCGCCAGCGGGCGATGGTGGCCGGATTGACGCGGAAGAGCCTGCCCGCCTCCGCATACGGCATTCCTGCCTCGACGGCTGCGAGGATCCGTTGCCGCAGATCGTCGGCGAACGCCTTGGGATCGGCGGTTTCGCCTTCGGCGGCCGGTTTGCTCGCGCGGCCCGCCTGTTTCCCCTTGAAGCCGTGGCGCGTGAGGAACCCGTAGAGCGCGCCGTATCCGAGGATATGGCCTCGTTTCGCGAGGGCGGCGAGGAGCGCGCGGATCGAGAGGCCGGAATTGCCTCTCAGCAGGGCGAAGATCGTCTCCCGCGCCGCCTCGAGCGGTTCCTCGACCGGGGCGGTCCCCGGCAGCGCGCGGTAGCGTTGGCGGAAGCGGTAGAGCGCGCCGTAGCTGAAGACGAGGCCGCGCGCCGCCAGCGCCGCGCGCAGGGCTTCGGTGGAGAGGTCCGGATTTTCCCCAAGAAGGGCGAGGATCGCGCTGCGGGCCTCCTCGGTCCGCGCCCGGCGGCCGCCGGCGAACGGCTTTGCGCGGGCATCGCCGCGTTCGCGCGCCAGCCTGCGCCAGCGCACGATGCTGGGCACGCTGACGCCGAACCGCTTCGCCGCTTCGGCAAGCGGCATCCCTTCCACTACGGCCGCAAGGACCCGCTCGCGCAGGTCGAGGGAATAAGCCTTCGCCATGTCCACCGCTCCTTCCTTGCCTGACGGGCAGTATAAAGCACAAATAAAGAACAAAACAGCAGGCGGAAACCCTCACCGCTGATATGATGCCGGCGGCCCCGATTTGGGACTCATGTCTTCTTCTCGTCATGCCCGGACTTGTTCCGGGGTATCCATGCGCCCGCCCGGCCCGACGGAAACGGTTGACAGAGATGCCCGGAACAAGTCCGGGCATGACGGAGAGGGGTATTCGAACATGATGGAAAGGGAGCGGATGCGAGGAGCCACCCAGCCGGGGCCCGGCACCGCCGGCGTATCCTGACTGGCGAAGACAGGGATTTCAGGAACGCCTATTCCGCCTCGTCCGCCTCGCCCGCCTCCCTCTCGGCCAACGCGGCCTGGGCGGCGGCGAGGCGGGCTATGGGGACGCGGTAGGGGGAGCAGGAGACGTAGTCGAGGCCGATTTCGTGGCAGAAGGCGACCGAGGCCGGGTCGCCGCCATGCTCGCCGCAAATGCCGAGCTTGAGGTCCGG
>JAJDYL010000156.1 GCA_022825195.1 Alphaproteobacteria bacterium | reverse complement strand
CCCTGATCGCAGAGCGATAACCCCTCGCCATTCCTTCACCCGCATGGTGAAAACCAAAATACGCCCAACAGGACGCTCAAATCATTGTAGGAAAGGCATCGGACAACAGGCCACCCCTGCCGCAGCTCGCCGATCAGGGCTTAATCGTTCTATGGCGGGCGGGGCCGGGATTTGGTATGGGCTGGGGGTTGGATGACGGAGCCTTTTCGCATGGCCGATTTCTTCCGGACGCCGCTGGCCGCAGCCGATCCCGACCTCGCCGCCGCCATCGGCGGAGAACTGGCCCGGCAGCGCGACCAGATCGAGCTGATCGCCTCGGAGAACATCGTCTCGCGCGCCGTGCTGGAGGCGCAGGGTTCGGTGCTGACCAACAAATATGCCGAGGGCTATCCGGGGCGGCGCTATTACGGCGGCTGCGAGTGGGTGGACCGGGCGGAGCGGCTCGCCATCGACCGGGCGAAGCGGCTGTTCGGCGCGGCCCATGTCAATGTCCAGCCCCATTCCGGCGCGCAGGCCAACCAGGCGGCCTTCATGGCGCTCTGCAAGCCGGGCGACACGGTGCTCGGCATGTCGCTCGCCGCCGGCGGCCACCTGACGCACGGCGCCGCGCCCAACCTTTCCGGCAAATGGTTCGACGCCGTGCAGTACGGCGTGCGCCGCCAGGACAGCCGGATCGACTTCGACGAGGTCGCGCGGCTGGCCGACGAGAGCAGGCCCGCGCTCATCATCGCCGGCGGCTCGGCCTATCCGCGCGAGATCGACTTCCGGCTCTTCCGCGAGATCGCCGATTCGTGCGGCGCGAAGTTCATGGTGGATATGGCGCATTTCGCGGGGCTGGTGGCGGCCGGCGTGCATCCGAGCCCGCTGCCCTGGGCCGACATCGTCACCACCACCACGCACAAGACGCTGCGCGGGCCCCGCGGCGGCATGGTGCTCACCAACGACGAGAGCCTCGGCCGCCGGATCGACTCGGCCGTCTTCCCCGGCCTCCAGGGCGGCCCGCTGATGCATGTCATCGCCGCCAAGGCGGTCGCCTTCGGCGAAGCGCTGCAGCCGGAATTCCGCGACTATGCCGAGGCCGTGGTCGCCAACGCCCGCGCCCTTGCGGACAGCCTGGGGCAAGGCGGGCTGGAGATCGTCTCGGGCGGCACCGACACGCACCTGCTGCTGGTCGATCTGCGCCCGCTCGGCCTCACCGGCAATGTCGCGGAGGCGGCGCTGGAGCGCGCGCGCATCACCTGCAACAAGAACGGCATCCCGTTCGACCCGGAGAAACCGACCGTCACCTCCGGCCTGCGCCTCGGCTCGCCGGCTGCGACCACGCGCGGCTTCGACGAGGAGGCGTTCCGGGAGGTGGGGCGGCTCATCGTGGAGGTGCTGAAGGGCGGCGAGGCGGCGGAGGCGAAGGCGGCCGCGAAGGTCGAGGCGCTGCTCGCCCGGTTCCCGATCTACGGGGCGGCGTGCGGGAGATAGTGCGATGCGGTGTCCCTTCTGCGCCCATGAAGACACGCAGGTGAAGGACAGCCGTCCGACCGAGGACAATGCGGTCATCCGCCGCCGGCGCTCCTGCCCGGCCTGCAATGCGCGCTTCACCACCTTCGAGCGGGTGCAGCTGCGCGACCTCACCATCCTGAAATCCAGCGGCCGGCGCGAGGCGTTCGACCGCGAGAAGCTGAAGCGCTCGGTCGCGGTCGCGCTGCGCAAGCGGCCCGTGGACGACGACCGGCTGGAGCGCATGATCTCCAGCCTCGTGCGCCAGGTCGAAGCCTCCGGACAGTCCGAGTTCCCCTCCGACCGGCTCGGCGAAATGGTGATGGAGATGCTCGCCGGGCTCGACCAGGTCGCCTATGTCCGCTTCGCCTCGGTTTACCGGGACTTCCGGGAGGCGAAGGATTTCGAGGAGTTTGTCGGGCAGCTCGCCGATCGGGATGACTGACGCCCCGGCTGTGGACGCGGCGCATATGGGCGCTGCGCTGGCGCTCGGCCGGCGCGGTCTCGGCCGGGTCTGGCCCAATCCCGCGGTCGGCTGCGTGCTGGCGCATGGAAGGCGGGTAGTCGCACGGGGCTGGACGCAGCCCGGCGGCCGGCCCCATGCCGAAGCCGAGGCGCTGGCCCGCGCCGGCGAGGCCGCGCGCGGGGCGGCCTGCTACGTGACCCTGGAGCCGTGCAGCCATCATGGCCGGTCGCCGCCTTGCGCCGAGGCGCTCATCCGGGCCGGGGTCGCGCGCGTCGTCGCCGCAACCGGAGACCCGGACCCGCGCGTTTCCGGCGAGGGGTTCCGGCGGCTGGAGGCGGCGGGCATTGCGGTCGAGCGAGGCGTCCGCGAGGCGGAAGCGCGCTTCGACAATGCCGGGTTCTTCACGCGGGTCGGGACGGGCCGGCCGCTGGTCGCGCTCAAGACGGCGACGACGCTGGACGCGCGGATCGCGGCCCCGGGCGGCGAGAGCCGCTGGATCACCGGGCCGGCGGCGCGGGCCGCCGGGCACAGGCTGCGCGCCCGTTACGACGCGATCATGGTCGGCGCCCGCACCGCGCTTCTCGACAATCCGCGCCTCGACTGCCGGCTCGACGGGCTTCGGGACCGCTCGCCGCTGCGCATCGTGGCGGACGGGCGCCTCGGCCTGCCGCCGACGCACCGCCTGGCCGCCGACGGCCGCCCCTGCTGGGTGCTTTGCCGGGAGGATGCCGACCCGGACCGGGCCGGCGCGCTGGAGGATGCCGGGGTCCGGCTGATCCGGCTGCCTCTCGACGAGAACGGACGGATGGACCTGGCGGCCGGGCTGCTCCGGCTCGGCGAGGCCGGTCTTACCCGCCTGCTGGTGGAGGGCGGCGGCATGCTGGCGGCCGCGCTGCTGAAGGCGGACCTGGTGGACCGCATCCACTGGTTCCGCGCGCCGGCGGTCATGGGCGGCGACGGTGTGCCGGCCGTGGCGGCGCTGGGCGCGGAAGACCCCGGCCGGGCGCCGCGTTTCCATCTTCACGCCCGGCGCGAGGCCGGCGGCGATATCTGGGAGGTCTGGCGGCGATGTTCACCGGAATAGTCACCGACATCGGGCGCATCGAAGCCGTCCAACGCCACGGCGATACGCGCTTCGAGATCGCGACGGCCTGGGACACTTCGGGCATTGCGCTCGGCGCCTCGATCTCCTGTTCGGGAGCCTGCCTGACCGTCGTGGCCGTCCGGCCGGGCGCCTTCGCGGTCGAGGCTTCGGCCGAAACGCTGGCCTGCACCACGCTCGGCGGGTGGCGCGAGGGAACCGCCGTCAATCTCGAACGCGCGCTCCGCGTCGGCGACGAGCTCGGCGGGCATATCGTGTCCGGCCATGTGGACGGCGTGGCCGGAACCGTGTCGCGCCGCCCGGAAGGCGACAGCGTGCGCTTCACCTTCGAGGCCCCGGACGCGCTCGCCCGGTTCGTCGCCTCCAAGGGGTCCGTCGCGCTCGACGGGGTGTCGCTCACCGTCAACGAGGTGGACGGCGCGCGGTTCGGCGTCAACATCATCCCGCACACGCTGGCGCACACGACGCTCGGCGCGCTCCGGCCCGGAGACGGGGTCAACATGGAAATCGACATGCTGGCGCGCTACCTTGCCCGCCAATTGGAGGGATTGGGCGGTGGCAAGTAACCTCGACGAGCTCAAGCGGGCGCCCGCGCCGCGCACGACGGACGATCTCGGATACCTCTCCTCCATGGAGGAGATCATCGAGGAGGCCCGCAACGGGCGCATGTTCATCCTCGTCGATGACGAGGATCGCGAGAATGAAGGCGACCTCGTGATCCCGGCGCAGATGGCGACGCCGGACGCGATCAACTTCATGGCGAAATACGGGCGCGGCCTGATCTGCCTGGCGCTGACGCCGGCGCGCGTGAAGGAGCTGCGCCTGCCGCTGATGCCGCGCGAGAACGAGCAGCGCCAGTCCACCGCCTTCACCGTGTCCATCGAGGCCAAGGAGGGCGTGACCACCGGCATTTCCGCACCGGACCGGGCGCGCACCATCGCGGTCGCCATCGACCCGGACAAGACCGGCAACGACATTTCGACGCCGGGCCACGTGTTTCCGCTGGAGGCCCGCGAGGGCGGCGTGCTGGTGCGCGCCGGCCACACCGAGGCCGCCGTCGATATCGCGCGCCTCGCCGGGCTCAACCCGGCCGGCGTGATCTGCGAGATCATGAACGATGACGGCAACATGGCGCGGCTGCCGGACCTCATCCCCTTCGCGCAATTCCACAGTCTCAAGATCGGGGCCATCGAGGACCTGATCGCCTGGCGGCGGCGGCAGGACATCCTGGTCGAGCAGGTCGTCCAGTCGGAGTTCGAAAGCCGCTATGGCGGGCATTTCAGGCTCATCATCTACCGCAACAAGATCGACGGCGTGGAGCACCAGGTGCTGGTGAAGGGCGAGCTTTCGGGCGACGAGCCGGTGCTGGTGCGCGCGCATGCCTTCAACATCCTCGAAGACGTGCTGGGCGACCAGCACCGGGGCCGCGGCGGCGAACTGCAGCGTTCCATGATGGCCATCGGCCAGGAAGGCCGGGGCGTGGTGATGCTGCTTCGCGAGCGCCACGCCTCCCTGCTCTCGGCGCGCATCAAGGCGGAGATCGACAGCCGCGAAACGCGCGGGCGGCCGCCGCTGCGCGACTATGGCGTCGGTGCGCAGATCCTGCGCGACCTCGGCGTCGTCAACATGGTGCTGCTGTCCGACAGCGACCGGCATGTCGTCGGCCTCGACGGCTACGACCTGCACATTACCGGCCGGCGCCCGATCCCGAAGGAGGAAAGCCTGTGGCCCACATCATGATGGTGGTCGCACCCTATTACGAGGACATCTGCGACGAGATGATCGCAGGCGCCGGGGCCGTGATCGAGGAGGCCGGCCACAGCTGGGACCGCTACAACGTCGCCGGCGCGTTCGAACTGCCGGTCGCGATCTCGATCGCGCTCGATTCCCCGAAGCGCTTCGACGGCTTCATCGCCATCGGCTGCGTCATTCGCGGCGAGACCACCCACTACGACCATCTCTGCACGGAGGTGAGCCGCGCGCTGCAGACCCTCGCCGTGGAGCGCAAGCTGGCGCTCGGGTTCGGCCTGCTCACCTGCGAGAACGGCGACCAGGCGCGCATCCGCGCCAGCGTCTCGGGCAAGAACAAGGGCGCCGAGGCGGCCCATGCCTGCCTCAAGACCATCGTGCTGAAGCAGGCGCTCGGGCGGCCGGCTTGACGGGCGACGAGCGCGAGTCCGAAGACGCGGGAGACGCCGGAAACGGGCCTCCGGGCCGGCGGCGCCTCGCGCGCCTCGCCGCGCTCCAGGCGCTCTACCAGGCGGAGATGAACCGGGAAACGCCGGAAGCCGTGTCGGACCAGTTCCGGCGCTACCGCCTGGGCAGGGACCTGGAAGGCATCCGGCTGGATGCGGACCGCCGCTTCTTCGACCGCCTGCTGCGGTCCGTGGCGGCGCATCGGCGCGACATCGACAGCGCGGTCTCGGCGGCGCTCAGCCGGGAGAACGGCCTCGGCCGGCTGGAGCCGGTGCTCCGCGCGGCGCTGCGGCTCGGAGCGGCCGAGCTGCTCTACGAGCCGGACGTGCCGCCGCGCGTCGCGATTCGCGAATATACCGACCTTGTGGGCGACTTCTTCGACGAGCCGCAGGCCCGGTTCGCAACCGCCGTGTTCGACCGCATCGCGCACAGCGCGCGGCCGGGCGAGCTCGAAGGCCCGGACCCCGGCCCGGCGGCATGAGCCGGGCCGGCGAGTTCGAGCTGATCCGGCGCTTCCTGGCGCCGCTTGCAACCGCCGCCGGCGCGGGCGGCCTCGAAGACGACGCCGCGCTCATCGACCCGCCGCAGGACCGACGGCTGGTCGTCACCACGGACACCATGGTCGAGGGCGTGCATTTCCCGGCGGACGGCCCGCCCGGCCTGGTTGCGCGCCGGCTGCTGCGCACGAACCTTTCCGACCTCGCCGCCATGGCCGCCCTGCCGGAAGGCTACCTGCTCAATCTCGCGCTGCCGGCGTGGATCGACGATCCGTGGCTGGAGGGCTTCGCGGCCGGCCTCGCCGCAGACCAGGAGGAGTTCGCCGTCTCGCTGCTGGGCGGCGATACGGTGGGAACGCCGGGCGCGCTCACGCTCACGGTCACCGCTTTCGGCTCAGCGGCCTCTCCCGTACGCCGCTCCGGGGCGAGGCCCGGCGACCGCGTTTTCGTCACCGGCCCGGTGGGAGACGGGCATTTCGGGCTGCAGGCCGTCCGGGGCGAACTCGACGCCCCGCGCCTTGCGGAACGCTACTGGCTGCCCTCGCCTCGTTTCGGCGCCGCGGAAGGCGCGACGGCGGCCGCCGACATTTCCGACGGGCTCGTTGCCGACCTCGGCCACATCTGCCGCGCCTCGGGCGTCGGCGCCGTCGTCGATCTGGAGGCAGTGCCGTTGTCGGCCGAGGTGGCGGCGCTCGGAGCCGGGGCCCGCTTGGACGCGCTGTCCGGAGGCGACGATTACGAGCTGGTGCTCACCGCGCCGGAGAGCGCCGCCATCCCCATCGGCCGGATCGTCCCCGGCGCGGGCGTGACGGTCCTCGACGGCGCCGGGCGGCCCGTTGCGCTCGCCCGCCGCGGCTACCAGCATGATTGACGCGGCCGCGCCGGAAACGCTCGCCGCCGTCGCCGCCGCCTTCCTGCTCGCCGCCTTCGTCAAGGGCGCGACCGGGCTCGGCTTCTCGACCTGCGCCCTGCCGCTGCTCGCGCTTTCCATCGGCATGAGGGAGGCGCTGCCGCTGGTGCTGGCCCCGTCCATTGCAAGCAACCTTCTGGTGATGCGCGGCGCGGGCCATTTCCGCGAGACCGTGCGCCGTTTCTGGCCGCTCTGCCTGGCAGTGCTGCCGGGGGTCGCGCTCGGCGTAGCACTACTGGTGTGGATCGACCCGCTGGCCGCCGGAGCCGCGCTCGGGGCGGTGCTGGCCGGCTACGCCGCCTTTGCGCTCGCCCGCCCGCCGCTCGCGCTGCCGGTCCGCCTGGAGCGCCCGCTGCAATGGCCCGTCGGGCTCGTCAACGGCGCGGTGAACGGGCTGACCGGCTCGCAGGTGATGCCGCTGCTGCCCTACCTGCTGGCGTTGCAGCTGGACCCGAACCGCTTCGTGCAGGCCATCAATTGCGTCTTCACCTTCTCCAGCCTCGCCATGGCGGTCGGCCTGTCGGAAGCGGGGCTGCTGACCGGCCCCGCGGCGCTGGTTTCCGTGCTGGGCCTCGTTCCGGTCTGGGCGGGCGTAAAGCTGGGCGAGGCCGTTCGCCGCCGCCTGCCGGCGGAGACCTTCCGCAAGGCCGTGCTGGCGCTGCTGGTCCTGCTGGGCGCCGTGCTCGCCGGCCGCTACCTCCTCGGCTGACGGGCTCTCATAACCGGCGGTGCCGGATTATCCCGCCAGTCCAACGGCTTGTGAGAAAATTGTCCGACATTGTCATTTTTTGTTCCCGAATGGACTTGACTTTCCGAGGAATGGTGTAGAATAGGCATGAGAGAAAGGCGGCTTCCGGGGCCGCCGTTCCGCTTTCTGCAGAAGGCAATGGCTGGGGCGCCGCAAACGCCCCGGCGCGAGCGGACGGGAGGGGTGCGCCCTTTGCCCGGCCCGTCGTCGCGCGCCCGTGCGCGCGGGCAATCACGCGCGCGAACCGCGCCGCCGCGATACGCCCGCCCGCCCGCGCACGCAGGCCCGCACGCATTACGCGCGAAACAGGGACACCCCGTCCCGCCCTTTGCCCCCAGGGAGGCACGAATGACCGCAACCGACCCCCGGCCCCAACCGGCGGCGATGCTGCCGGAGCGCCCCGCCCCCGCCGCCCTGCGCGCACGGGCGCACACGCGCGCCGCCGCGAGACGTGCGCGCGCATTATGCGCGGGAGAGGCACGCTCCTCCGGCAACGGGCGCGTCCGGGACCGCGAACCGAAAGGAAGCTGCAATGCCTCGCGAACGACCGCTGGACCGGCGCAAACGGCCGGGACGGAGGCCGGCCCCATGACAATACATGACATTCCATGACACTCCGGCAGGGGTCCCGGCCGCCGCCTCGCGCACGCGGGCGCGCGCGCGCCGCCGCGAAACGCGCGCGCATTATGCGCGGGGGAGGAACGCGCCTCCGGCAGCGGGGCGTCCGGGACCATGGACGGAAAGGAAGCTGCGATGCCTTGCGAACGACCGCCGGACCGGCGCAAACGGCCGGGGCTGAGACCGGCCCCATGACAAAACATGACATCTCATGACATTCCATGACACTTCGGCAAGGGTCCCGCCCGCCGCCTCGCGCATGCTGGACGCGGCCGGCATCCGGCTGCTACGACTTGCACAATGTCGACGACGGCGTCCCTGTGGTGGAGTCCCTGGTGCGAAGCGGCGGGCGCGACCATGTTTCATGTGGACCTCACGCCGCATGCGGACCGCGAGGCATATGCGTTCTCCCTTCTGGATGACGAAGAGAAGGCGCGCTGGCATCGCTTTCCCGTGCCCGCCCCCCGGCGGCGTTTCGCCCTCTGCCGGGCGGCGCTGCGCGCAAACCTTGCCGAGCGGCTGGCCTGTTCCAACGACCGCCTCTCGTTCGGCTATGGTGAATACGGCAAGCCCCATGCCCTGGTGGATGGCCGGCGCACCCCGGCGGGCTTCAATGTCAGCCACTGCGGCCGGCATGGCCTGATCGTGTTTGCGTCGAACGACAGGATCGGCATCGACGTGGCGGAGCGCAATCCCCGGCGCGATCTGGACGGCATCGGCAGCATGGTCTACGGCCCGACGGAACGGCGCTTGCTGGCGCTCGCCGCAGGGTCTCGCAAGGTGCATCTCTTCTTCCGGCTCTGGAGCATGAAGGAGGCGCTCATCAAGGCCCTGGGCTCCGGCTTTTCGCTGAACCCCTCCCGGTTCGAGGTGCCCGCAGCGATGCTGGAGGGCGCCCGGTCGAGCGAATTTCGCTTCCCCCACGCCCCATCGAACTGTTGGCATCTCATCGACCTGGGCGAGCATCGGTTCGCCGCCGCGTTCGCCTACAGGATTCCGGACCCGGACGGCGCCTGAACGGGTTTATGTTGTCCGGAGCGGGGCCCTGCATTAGGCTGCGCCTCCGGTGCTCGCGAGAGGGACTTGCTATCGGACGAGCGCCTGCAACACTATCGTGGCGGGGGTGTCCGTTCGGGTTCGTCCTGCCAGATCGTCACGAGAAAGGAACAAGTCGATGAGTTCGACGCAAGACCGCCTCCGGCAGCTTATCGCCGAACATCTGGACCTCGGCCGCGACCCGGATTTCGATGCGAAATTGGGCGACTCAGGGGTGTCGTCCGTGGATGCCGTGGCCTTCTTCAAGGAGGTCAACCAGGCGTTCTCCCTGTCGCTGGAGCCGGAGGACTGCCTGCAGTTCGGGACGCTGAGGGAGCTGGTGACATATATTGACGCCCGCGCCGGCTGAACCCTCTGCGCCGTTCAGGGGCACCCGACCGGTCGTCCCTGTCAGCGGGAAAACGGAAGCCGCCGCCTCCATGGCCTGGGGGCGGTCGGCTTCTTTTTTTGCGGCGCGGGGCCGGTTACCGCAGATATCCCGTCCCTGCCGGAAGAACGATGCCGGGGCAGACGGTCTTCGCTACTCGCCGACCTTCTCGCGTGTGGCTCCCGGGGTCCGGCCCGTCGAGGCCTTTGCCGGGCCGGGGCGACAATTTCGGGCTTGGCCCCAATGTCGTTTCAATCCGAAAGGACTCCGCTCTGGTTCGCAGGCGAGGCTGGCCGCGCCCCGAGTTTGATCCAGTGACGCCGGCGCTCGAACGGGTAGTCGGGCAGTGAAATCCGACGGCGGGTCTCGCCCGCGAAAAGGCCTGCGAAGGACAACGCGACCCCCGCCTCGTAGGCCTTGGCGACCGCATCCACGAAGCAGGCGTTCGACCCTGACGCCGGCAGCGCCCCGTTATCCGGCGCAGGCCCGAGGCTGGACAGGACTGCCGGCGCGGCGCCGTTTCCGGGCGAATCCGGCCACGCCGCCGGCAGCACCGCCGCCAGCGCCGCGTCCGGGCCGACCTCGACAACCGCATCGACAGCCGACGCGGCCAGCGCTCCGACGCAGCTCTCCAGGGTTTCCGACCCGCTCGCCGCGCGCCGGCGCCAATAGGCCCCGTCCTGCACTTCGTCGGGTCCGACGAGGCGGCCCGACGCACTGTCCAGCAGCATCAGCGACGGCGGCCCGAGCGCAATGCCGTCCAGCACCGCTCCGGGATCGTCCAGGGCTGCCGCCAGGCGCAGGCCGTCCTCCAGCCCGAACACGCCGGCGGCCTGCGCCGCCGCGAGCGTCCCGATTCCGTGCCCGACCGCTACGCCCGGCACCACGCCGACGCTCGACCAGAGCGCCGTGAGCGCGCATTCGAGCGCGTAGGCCGCCGGGCGTGCCCACTGCGGATCGGCCAGCCCGCCTTCCGGACCCGGCCGGCCGAACATCGCATCCAGCAGCGAAGCGCCCCGCGCTTCGCGAAACGCCTCCTCGCAACGGTCGAGAACCGCCCGCACGACCGGCTCGCTCTCATACAGCGCTTCGCCCATGCCGACCCATCCGTTTCCGTGGCCGGCATAGACGAACGCGACCTTCGCCGGGGTCACCGGTCCGGATGCCTCGTCCGCCTCCGCCAGCGCCCGCAAACCCTGGCGCAGCGATCCGCAGTCCGCGAACGTCACGGCCGCGCGGTGGTCGAAGTGGCTCCGCCCCGTGCCGGCGGTCCACGCCATGTCGGAGAGCACCGGACCGGACGCTGCGCCGTCGGCCGCAAGCGCCGGTTCCCGTTCGTCGAGCCACGCGAGATACCGCTCCGCCGCCTTCCGAAGCGATGCGCCGGACTTGCCGGAGAGCGGCAGAAGCCTTGCTTCACGTGCTGCAAACCCGCCATCCGTCTGCGGCGGCCCCATCTCGGCTTCCGGCCGCGGGACCGCGACCGGCAGCGATGCGCCCTCGGGACGGGGAGAGGCCTTGTCCGCGCCGCCGTAGCCCTCGACGACGACATGCGCGTTGGTTCCCGATATTCCGAACGCGCTGACCCCGGCCAGCGGCGGCCGGTCCGGCCTGCACGGCCAGTCCGTTGCCTCGGATACCACCTTCACGGGCAGGCGGTCCCAGTCCAGGTGCGGGTTCGGGTCCCGAAAATGCAGATGCTTCGGGATCAGGCCGTGGCGCATGGCGAGGACAACCTTGATGAGCGAGGCGATCCCCGCCGCCGATTCGAGGTGCCCTATATTGGTCTTGACCGAGCCGATCAGCAGCGGGCGGTCCTTCTCGCGTTCCCTGCCGTAAACCGCCGCCGCGGCCTGTACCTCGATCGGGTCGCCCAGCGCCGATCCCGCCCCGTGCGCCTCCAGATAGTCCACATCCGAGGGCGAAATGCCCGCCTGCGACAGCGCCTCGTCTATCACACGCTCCTGTGCGGGACCGTTCGGCACCGTCGGACCCGCGCTCACCCCGTTCTGGTTGACCGCCGCCCCTCGAATCACCGCCCAGATGCGGTCGCCGTCGGCCTCTGCCTCGTCCAGCCGCTTGAGGACCACCATCCCGCAGCCCTCGCTTCTCACGAAGCCGTCCGCCGCAGCGTCGAACGTCCTGCACCGACCCAGCCGCGACAACATCCCCAGTTCCGCCATTTCCTTGGTCAGCCCGGGCGAGAGGACCGCGTTGACGCCGCCGACCAGGGCGAGGTCCACGTCTCCGTCGCGCAAGCCGGCAACCGCCTGCTGCACCGTGACCAGCGACGCCGCGCAGTTGAGCATCACCGGCATCGCCGGCCCGGTAAGCCCCAGCTTGAAGGCGACTGCGCCGACCGCCATGCTGCTGGCCGTGCCGAGATAGTTGAGACCTTCGCCGCCCGTAGTCATCATCAGGTCGCGGTATTCGCTGGTCGAGATGCCGGCATAGACTCCCGTTCGGCTGCCCTTCAGCCCCTCCGGGTCGATTCCCGCATCTTCGAGCGCCCGCCAGCTCGTCTCCAGCAGAAGCCGTTGCTGCGGATCCATCATGCGGGCCCCGATCGGCGTCATGCCGAAGAAGCGTGCGTCGAAGCGGTCGATCTCGTCGATGAAACCGCCCTGCCTCCAGGCGCCGCCCCCGGCCTCCGGGTCGCCGGCTATGCCGGTCCAGGAGCCGTTGGCCTGCCGTGCGTTCGTCACCGCGTCGTAGCCGGCTTCGAGCTGGCGCCAGAATGCGGCGATATCCGGAGCGCCGGGGAGCCGGCACGCCATGCCGACGATTGCGATTCCATTGTCCCCGCTTCGCGCCGCCGGCGGTTGCGGGCCTGGATCGGACGCTGCTTCGGGGGCCGGCGCCGGCTCGCCGAGCACGTCCACCAGGTGGCGAGCGAGATCGGAGATGGTCGGGAAGTCGAATACGAGCGTGTTCGGGGCCACGTAGCTATCGGAAAAGGCCCGGTTGAGGCGATTCCGCAGCTCGACCGCCATCAGGGAGTCCATTCCCAGATCGAAGAACCCCACCGCGGAGGCTGGCGCCGAAGGCAGCCTCAGCACCGCCTGCACCTCCCGCTGCAGGAAGGACACCAGAAGGTCCTCGCGTCCCGCCGCCGGTGTCGCAGCGAGCTGAGCCAGCAGGTCTTCCGATGAGGAGGAAACGTCGCCGTCGTCCGTAGCGACGGTGAGGAGGTCCTCCAGGACGGAGGGACGGTTCGCGAGGGAGTCCCCGAATACCGGCCAATCCACCGCCGCCACCACCGTGTTGGCCGCATCCTGCCGCAGCAGGCGCTCGAATACCCTGAAGCCCTGCTCCGGGGTGAACCAGCCGGTGCCGGATGCTTCCCGCCGCCCGGCGATCCGCTCCCGCTGCTCCTCCGCCTCGCCCAGTTCCGACCAGGCGCCCCAGGCGATGGCCTGCCCCGGCAGCCCCAGCGCGCGCCGGTGCGCGGCGAGCTGGTCGAGGAAGGTGTTGGCCGCCGCGTGGTTGGCCTGGCCCGGATTGCCCAGTATCCCCGCGACGCTCGAGAACAGGACGAACATGTCCAGGTCCCGGTCCGCCGTCGCCCGGTGCAAATGCCAGGCTCCCAGCATCTTCGGCCACAGGACGGTTTCGAAGCTCTCCCAGCTCTGGTTTCCAAGAGCGGCATCCGACAGCACACCGACGCTGTGGATCACGCCGGCGAGCGGCGGCAGGGCATCGTCGATCCGCACGAGCATGGCATCGAGCGCATCCGTGTCCGTCACGTCGGCAAGCTCGACCTCGACTCTGAATCCCCGGGCGCGCAACGCCTCGATTGCCTCTTCCGCGGCTGCGTCCGGCGGCCTGCGGCCGTTCAGCACGACCGTCCCCGCGCCGTGCTCGGCAAGCCATTCGGCGAGGGCGCCGCCGATGCCGCCCAGACCGCCTGTCACCAGATAGGTGCGGTCCTGCCGCAGCCGGCCGGTCTCGATCGGAGACATTGCGAGCACGATCTTGCCGATGTGCCGCGCGGCCCGCATGTAGCCCATCGCGGCGCTTGTCTCCGCGAGCGGCCACCTGGTGTGCATGAGCGGCGCTAGTTCACCCGTTGCCATTCGAGCCAGCACCTCTTTCAGGGCCGCGCCCGGGCGCGCCGGGTCGTCCAGCTTCAGCTGGTATAGATCGAGGATCGAATAAGCGACATCGGGCCGTAGCGCCACCATTTCGTCCGGGCTCAGTATGTCCCGCCTGGCGAGTTCCACGAAGCGGCCGCCCTGCGCGAGGCAGGAGAGGCTCGCGTCGATGAAGCCTTCGCCCGTCAGGCTGTTCAGCACCACGTCGATACCGGCGCCGTCCGTAACCTCGAGGATTTCCCGGCCGAACGCGGTCGAGCGGCTGTCGAACACATGCTCGACGCCGAGCGCGCGCAGATAGGCCTGCTTGGGCGCGCTCGCCGTGGCGAACACCTCCGCGCCCGCCGCCTGCGCCAGCTGGACCGCCGCAAGCCCGACGCCGCCCGCCCCGGCGTGGATCAGGACCCGGTCGCCGGCCTTCAACCCGGCAAGCTCGTAAGAGAGTACGCATGTCACGAACACGGAAGGGATCGTGGCGAGCGCTGCTGCCGACACGCCCGGCGGCGCGAGCGCCACCAGTTCTTCGCGCGTCACGACCTCCGGTCCGAACGTGCCGAACGCAAAGCCGGCCACGCGATCGCCCACCGAGACGCCGGTTACGTCGGAACCGGTTTCAATAATCCGGCCGCAGAATTCTTCGCCAAGCAGCCCTTCTTCGACCAGGCCCATCGCCCGGAACACGTCGAGGAAGTTGAGCCCGCAGGTTTCGATCGCAACGCGCACCTCGTTCGGCTCCAGGCTGCGCGCCGTCACCGGCTGCACCTGCAGGGCCTCGATCGCCCCTCCCTCATCGGGCGCCAACACCCAATCCGCGTTCTCCGGCAGGGCAAGACGGTCCGTGCCGGCTGCCGCCCGGACGAGCCGGGCCGACTGGCGGCGGCCCCGGCGATACGCGATGTGGTTCTCCGAGTCCGCGAACAGCAATTCATCCAAGAGAACGGCCTGCGGCTCCGAAGCCTCGGGGTCGAGATCGAGCATTCGCGGTTGCAACTGGGGAGCTTCGCGCGCCATCACCCTGCCGAGGCCCCAAAGGGTGGCGCCCGCCAGTTGCCCGGTCCGCTCCCGTTCCAGCACTTGCGCGCCGCGAGTAACGAACCAAACGCCCTTCTCGGGTACGGCGTCCGCGTCCGCGATTCCCTGTACGAGCGCGAGCGCGCTTGCCGTCGCCCGCCTTGTGTCCGCCGCCATGTCGGCAGTCGTCGCGTCAGCCCCATGGCCGTCCTGCGCGGCGAGATGCACGACGCCGGCGAACGGCACATCTGCAGGCAGGTCTTCCACAAGCGATCGCCAGGACTCGCGCCGTTCCATCTGGATCGTCGCCGGAACGATTCCCGCTTCGATGTCCCCCGCCGCGCCCGGTCCCTCCGGGTCGTCGCTTGCCAGCACCACCCTTTGGTTCTGCGCCACCAGCTGCTCCGCCAACGCCGCTGCCGCACTGCCGCGGTCGGCCGCCAGCACCCAGACACCCTCCGGCAGGGCGATTTCCGCCGGTCCCTGCGCCACGATCACGCCCCGGTCCGGCAAGCCGGCCGCTTCCGTATTGTCGATGCCGAGAACTTCGGCCTCCGCGAACCCCGTGTCGGCGAGCGCCCGACACCACACATCCGGGCCGGCAAGGGCGTGTCCTGTGCGGTAACGGTCGGCGAAGCGCCACCATCCGTCCAGCTGGCCGAATATCAGGTCCATCCAGCCCCTGCCGCGCTGGTTTTCCAGCGCCACCAGCAGCCCCGATGGAGCCAGCAGCACCCGGCAGTGGCCGAGCGTCTCGTCCAGATAGCGCGTGGCGTGCAGCACGTTGGCTGCAATTATCAGGTCGAAAGCGTGCGGCTCGAAGCCCTGGTCGATGGGGTCCTTCTCGATGTCGAGCACCCGGTAGTCGATCGGGCCGCCCGCATCGCTGAAGCGCGATTCCGCCTCCGCGAAAAAGCCGGCGGAGATGTCGGTATAGGTATAGTCGAACCCACCGGCCGGAAGCTCAGGCAGGATGTACTCGGTCGCAGAGCCGATGCCGGCGCCCACCTCCAGCACGCGCAGCCGCCGTCCTTCCGGCAATTCTTCCACCAGCGTCCGGAACACCTCGCCCAGCATGCGGTTCGCCGCCCGCCAGACCGGCGCGCGCCGATAGAGATCGCCGGCCTGGGGTTCCGCATCGCCGAACAGCAGCGACAGCGGGTCCTCTTCGCCGCGAAGCACGGCGGGCAGGGCGCCTGCACAGCGCCGGAACAGCCCGATTTCGTTCGCAGCGTGCGGGAAGCGTTCGATCGTCTCGACAAGGAACGCCTCGCGGTCGCGCGGCATTCCATCCGGCAACGGACCGCCGGCGCCAGTCGCCACTGCGAAGCCCTCGTCTTTCGCCCGCAACACGCCCGAACGGGCCAGAATCTCGAGTATCCGTCGGAACAGATGGGCGTGCTCGGGCAGAACCTCGAGTCGTTCGCGCAACTCTTCCGGATCCACGAGCGAGCCAGCCTTGCGCTCCCACCCCAACGTTTCCAGGGCCGCGAGCGCGTAGGACCACGACGCCCGTTCCATAACCCCTTGAAGATCGACTTCATCCCTGACCTCAACGTCCTCATCGGCCAGATATCGGGAGAAGGGCAGCGAGCGGGACGCTGCGGCCGACGGATTCGGGAGGAAATCGGCCGGTATCATGCCTGGCGGCAAGGCGCTGTCTCGCCATACGATTTCGTAGAGAAGCTCGTCGATTCCTTCCACGGCGGAGAGCAATGCCGCCCGCGTGGCCCGCTTCACCGTGAAGCCTGCCAATTCGGCGACGAGCGTTCCTTCGGGTTCGTAAAGGCTCAAATCCGCGGCCCAGACCTCGGGAACGCCGCCGCGCTCCGTGTCCGCCGCCGCGTTGTCCGGGCCTTCCCTCAACCGCACGTGGCAGACCAGCCGGTCCGGCAAGGGGCCCGCCAGCCACAGCCGCTCCCACGCGAACGGGAGATAGGTGACCCCCTCTTCGTCGCCTTCGGGGTCGCGCGCCGCGCCGAAGGCCTGGAAGCAGCCGTCGAGCACGAGCGGATGGATGTCGAGCGGGCCGCGTTCCAGGCCTGCGGGAAGGGCCACCTCGGCAACCGCCTCGCCTGTGCCGGACCAAAGCGCATGCACAGTGCGGAAGGACGGGCCGAGATCGATCCCGACAGCAGCCTTGGCGCGGTAGTAGGCCGCGAGGTCCACCGGGGAGAGCCCGGCTTTCAGCCCCTCGATATCGAGCCGCGAGGCCAGCGGGGCCGGACGGCCGGCGCCTGCCGGGACCCGGCCTTCCGCGTGGAGCGTCCAGCCGTCTTCGCCTTCGCCCCGGCTGAGGATGCGGACCCGGCGGGATGCGCCGTCTTCGCCGTCATTGACCAGAACCTGCATTCGCCGGCCGGTATCGGCGGAGTCCTCCGTGTCGTCATCGGGGAAGACCAGCGCGCTCTGCATCTGGAAGTCCTCGACGGTCGCCTCTTCGGCTCCCTCGGCAATGAAAGCAGATACCGCCATGGCGCCGTAAAGCGCGCCCGGCGCGATCAACCGGCCGAACACCCGATGGTCGGCGAGCCACGCCGGGTCGGAGGGATAGACCTCCGTGTCGAATGCGATCTCCCCGCTCGCGGATTCGTGCCGCGCGCCCAGCAAGGGGTGCCCGGCGCCCGCCCGCCGCCGCTTGGGCGCTTCGACCCAGTAGCGCTCGCGCTGGAAGGGATAGCTCGGCAGCGCGATCCGGCGCCGCGCCTCGCCGGCGAAGAGCCCGTCGAAGCGAACCGGCAAACCGGCTGCGTAGACGCCGGCGACGGCCTCCACGAAACCGCCGCCGGAACCCGGCGCGGGCGGCTCTTCGCCTCTTGACGGCCGCCGGAGGCTCGACACGACCGCCGGCTCCGCGGTTCCGCCCGGCCACGCCAGCGAGACCATCGGCCCGAGCACCGCGTGCGGCCCGATCTCCACGACCGCGTCCACGCCCAGTTCCGCCAAAGTCCCGACACAGGCGCGGAACGCCACCGGCGCGCGCATCTGCCGGCGCCAGTACGCCGCGTCCAGGGCCTCGTCCGCGCCGATCGCGCGCCCGTCGAGATTGCTGACGAAGGGGAGCGAAGGCGCCGTCAGGGGAAGCTGCGACAGGGCTGCCTCCAGATCGTCCATCGCCGGCTCGATCATGGCGCTGTGGTAGGCGGGGCTCTTGCGCAGCCGTGCGACCCGAATGCCCTCCGCCTCCAGACGCTCAAGCAGTGCTGCGACCTCCTCCGCAGGACCGCTGATGGCCTGATGCGCCCCGTTGTCCGCAGCGATGCAGAGTCCGATGCCCTGCGACGCCGCATTGTGCCGGTCCAGCGCCTCCGAGACGCGGGCGGGCGGCGCGAATACCGCCGCCATCGCACCCTCGCCGGGCAAGGCGCCGACCAGCGCGCCGCGCACCGCGGCGAGGCGCAAACCGTCTTCCAGGCCGAACGCGCCCGCAGTGTGCGCCGCCGCGATCTCGCCCAGGCTGTGCCCGAGCACCACGTCCGGCCGGATGCCGAGGCTCGACCACAGCGCGGCGAGGGCGCATTCGAGCGCATAGATCGCAGGCTGCTTCCACTGCGGATCGTCCAGATCTCCCGCAGCGGGGTCCCGCCCGAACATTACGTCGAGCAGCGAGGCGCCGCGCTCTTCCCGGAGCACCTCGTCGCACCGGTCGAGCACCGCGCGCACCACCGGCTCGCTGTCGTAGAGCGCCGCTCCCATGCCCGGCCACTGGCTGGCCTGCCCGGTATAGACGAAAGCCACCGTCGCCGCGCTGCGCAAGGCCGGCCTCTCGTCCGTCCCGGCGATGGCCTGCAAACCCTCGCGCAGCGATTCCGCGTCCCGGAACGCCACACCCGCCCGGTTGGCGAAGTGGCTCCGGCCGATGCCGGCCGACCAGGCCATGTCGGAAAGCAGGGGATCGGACGCCGCACCTTCGGCCGCAAGCACCGTTTCCTGCCGGTCGAGCCATTCGAGATAGCGCCCCGCCAGGTCACGCACCGCCGCGCCGGACTTTCCGGAGAGCGGGAGCAGGCGCGTGGCGCGCGGAGAAAGCCCGTCTTTCGGCTGCGGCGGCGAGTCCGGCACCGGCAATGAAGCGGCGATCGGCCTCGGGGCGCCGGCGATCCAGCCGTTTCCATCGAGGCCCGATGCGGCGCCATCCGGCGAAGCGTATCCCTCCAGCACGATATGGGCGTTCGTCCCGGACCATCCGAACCCGCTTACGCCCGCCAGACGCGGGCGGTCTGCGTTAGCGGGCCACGGCGTCGGGGCGGACGTCACCTTGAGCGGCAGCCGCTCCCAATCCATCTCGGGATTCGGGTTATGGAAATGCAGGTGCCTGGGGACGATGCCGCGATTCATCGCCAGCACGGTCTTGATCAGTCCTGCGGACCCCGCCGCCGATTCCAGGTGGCCGATATTGGTCTTGACCGAGCCGATCAGCAGCGGCCGGTCCGCCTCGCGCCCACGCCCGTACGCCGCCGCGGTTGCGTCGATCTCGATCGGGTCGCCCACCTCCGGCCCGGTACCGTGGGTTTCCAGATAGTCGATATCCGACGGATGGACTCCCGCCCGCTCGAGCGCCGCCTCGATCACGCGTTGCTGCGCCGCCCCGCTCGGGACCGTCAGACCCGGGCTTGCCCCGTCCTGATTGAGCGCCGAGCCCCGAATCACGCCCCAGATGCGGTCGCCGTCGGCCTCTGCATCGCAGAGCCGCTTCAGCACCAGGATTCCGCAGCCTTCGCCCCTGACGTACCCGTTGGCCGAAGCATCGAAGGCCTTGCACTGGCCGTCCGGCGACAGCATGCCCGCATTGGCCCGGAATTCCAGAAGCCGGCCGGAAAGAATGACGTTCACCCCTCCCGCCAGCGCGAGGTCCGCGTCGCCCCGCTGCAGGCCCGCCACCGCCTGGTGCGTCGCGACCAGCGATGACGAGCAGGCGGTGTCCACCGCCATTGCCGGTCCGCCGAGGCCCAACGCATAGGCGACCCGGCCTATTGCCGTGTTGAGCGATGTGCCGGTGACGGCGTAAAGGCTGGCGGCCGGTTCGGCGGGCCCGGCATTCTCCTTGGCCTCCAGGATCAGCCCGCGGTAGTCGTTGTTGCTGATGCCGGCATAGACGCCGGTGCGGCTCTCTTTCAATCCGTCGGGATCGATGCCCGCGTCTTCAAGGGCCCGCCAGCAGGTTTCCAGAATCAGACGTTGCTGCGGGTCCAGCAATTCCGCCTCGACCGGCGAAATCCGGAAAAACGCAGCGTCGAACAGGTCGACTTCGTCGAGATAGGCGCCGAAACGGCAAGCCCTGGCCTGCACATCGGAGTGGGGGAACAACTGCCCGATACGGCCGACGCCCGATCCGGGATCGCCTTCCGTCACCGAATTCACGCCGCCGTCCAGCAGGCGCCAGAAGGCGTCGAGACCGGTCGCGCCGGGGAATCGGCATGCCATGCCGACGATGGCGATCGGCTCGTTGCCGGGGGCATGTCCTCGATTTATTTCGGTCGTTTCGCTCGCTGGCGAGACAGCCGGTTCCGCAGACTTGTTGCTTGCCATTGCCAAGGTCCCTTTTGCCAGACCGGATCGCCTCCGTTAGTTTCCAGGCGCAGCGGCACCCCAAAATCCCGTCCGCACTTCCATTTCAAGGTCTATTGCAGGAAGGAATGGATGCTGTCCAGCATGCATTGCAGGAATACCGACCGGATGATCGAGACGAATTCGAGTCGTGGGGATTGCCGTCCTGACCGGGAATGGAGCCCGTCGTGAGCGGGACCGGTCAGCCCCGCTACCAGGCGGACGAGCGTGCTCCCGCCGCGCTCACCATCGGCCTCGGCGTGCAACTCGCCGTGACCACAGTCGCGGTCCCGATCCTCATTCCGACCGCGATAATGCGGATTGCCGGCGCTCCTGATTCAACCCTGTTGTGGGCGGTGTTCGCCGCGGTCGCAATCAGCGGCGTCACCACCATGCTTCAGGCCGTCCGGTTCGGCCGGATAGGCGGGGGGCATATGCTCGTGATGGGCAGTTCCACGGCGTTCATCGGTTTGAGCATCACGGCAGTCGCAGAAGGCAGCCCGGCGATGCTCTCGACCCTTGTCGTCATCGCGGCCCTGTTTCAATTCCTGCTTTCCTCACGGCTCGCGCTATTCCGGCGCGTACTGACGCCTGCGGTTTCCGGCACCGTAATCATGCTGGTGCCGGTCACTGTGATGCCGATCGTCTTCCGCATGCTGAACGAGGCGCCGGACGACAGCCCGGCTCACGCAGCGCCTCTGATCGCCACGGTCACGATCCTCGTTATCCTCGGCATTTCGCTGAAAGGGACGCCCGGTCTGCGCCTCTGGGCGCCGGTCATCGGCGTCGTTATCGGTGCAGCGCTTGCCGCCTTCTTCGGGCTCTACGATCTGAACCTTGTCGCCGCGGCACCCTGGCTGGGGATGCCGGACTTCCAAGCGCCGGGCTTCGACTTCGGTTTCGGGCCGGTTTTCTGGTCGCTTCTGCCCGCGTTCCTGCTGACGGCGATGATCGGCACGATCCGGGCGATCAGCAGCAATGTCGCGCTGCAACGCGTGTCGTGGCGCCGACAGCGCCCGCCGGATTTCCGGGCCGTGCAGGGCACGGTGACGGTCGACGGCTTGAGCAACCTGTTGTGCGGCATTGCGGGAACCGTGCCCAACACGACCTATTCGGTAGCCGCGCCGCTGGTCGAGATCACCGGCGTTGCAGCGAGGGCCGTAGCCATTGCGACCGGGGCGATCTTTCTCGCCCTGGCCTTTATGCCCAAGGCGGTCGCGGTCGTGCTGGCGATCCCCGGGCCGGTCGTCGGAGCCTATCTTACCGTCCTGACCGCCCTGCTGTTCATCATCGGTATCGGGCTGTCGATGCAAGGCGGTATGGACTACCGCAAGGGTATCGTCATCGGCGTGTCCTTCTGGCTCGGGGTCGGCTTCCATAACGGCGTGATCTTTCCGGAATTCGTCGCGGGTTTTGCCGGTGGAATTCTCGGCAACGGGATCACTTCCGGTGGCCTGGTGGCCATTCTCATGACCCTGTTCATGGACCTCCGCCGGTCGCGTCCCAGCCGGATGGAAGCGGCGTTCGGCCCCGCCGCGCTGCCGGAGATACGGGAATTCCTGGCCGCTTTTGCCTCGCGCAGCGGCTGGGACGGGGCGATGGCCGACCGCCTCGACGCGGTCGGCGAGGAGGCGCTGTTGACTCTTCTGCGCCCGGACGAGGACCAGGATGACGATGCGCCGCCACAGGGCCGCCGCCTGCGGCTGGACGCGTCCAGAAACGAAAGCGGGGCAGTTCTCGAATTCGTTATCGCGCCGCACGAATACAATGTGCAGGAGCAGCTCGCCTTGATCGGCGAGCAGGACGACGCGGCGACGATCGAGCAGGAAATCTCACTCCGCCTGTTGCGCCATCTCGCGTCTTCGGTACACCACCAGCAATATCATGATCTGGATATCGTCACCATTCAGGTGAAAGGTAAGCGGTGCGGGGGAGGCACCCGGCTTTCAGCTTGACGGCGGGATGAAGCTCCAGGGGAGAAGTTCATCGATGCGGCTGTTGGGGTGGCCGGCGGCGATTTTCTCGAGCGTGTCCTTGAGCCAGGCGTAGGGTTCGAC
>JAJDYL010000189.1 GCA_022825195.1 Alphaproteobacteria bacterium | reverse complement strand
AGGCGCCGGCAGCACTTCCACACTCCTGAGAGTCGAAATTGAGGTCTGCATTCAGACTCTTACCTCCTGCTTGCTTCGCAGAGGTGAAATCTCAGATCAGAACCTCAGTTGGAAGGTGCCCCGTCCGCCCCGCTTACGTTGGTCCGCTTCGCGTTGGGGCGACGGGAAATCCCAGATCACGCAACTTTCACCGACAACGGTACTGACGGTCTTCGAACTCGGCTTTACAGACTTTGAATCGAGTGCTTGAGCAAGGACGTGCTGGATTCGCACGAGCTCCGGCGAAGAGCGATAGTTGTTGTACAGTGGGGTGCGCTTGGGATTGAAATCCACACCACCAGAGGGAGCCCCATGTTCCCTCTCGGACCCGAAGGCTACCCGGCTTGTGCGCCGCCGCCGCGCCCGGCTATGGTGGCGGGGAGGGTGCGGGCCGGTTCCTGTCGGGAGGGAGCCGGCGTTCGCGCCGGTTCGCGGGTCCGGCGGACGGGCCCCGCAGTTCGAGAGGGAGGGCCGCATGGCCGAGACCATCACCATCCGGGCGAGCGACGGCTCGGGAGAGTTCACCGCCTATTGCGCCATGCCGGCCTCGGGCTCCGGGCCGGGCGTGCTCTGCATCCAGGAAGTCTTCGGCGTCAACCACGCCATGCGCGACATTGCCGAATACTGGGCGGGCCAGGGCTATGTCGCCGTCGCGCCGGACCTGTTCTGGCGCCAGGAGCCGGGCGTGGACATCACGGACCAGACCGACGAGGAATGGGCCAAGGCCTTCGAGCTCTACGGGGGCTTCGACGCGGACAAGGGCATCGACGACCTGAAGGCGACCGCAGCCCACATGCGCGCCATGGCGGGCTGCAACGGCAAGGTCGGCACGGTCGGCTTCTGCCTCGGCGGCAAGCTCGCCTACATGCTGGCCTGCCGCGCGGACCTCGACGCCAATGTCGGCTATTACGGCGTCGGCATCGAGGAAATGCTGGACGAGGCGGCGAACATCTCCGCCCCGCTCATGCTGCACATCGCCGAAGAGGACGGCTTCGTGCCGAAGGAGGCGCAGGCGGCGGTCCGCGACGGGCTGGCCGGCAACGCCATGGCCGAAGTGCATTCCTATCCGGGCATGGACCACGCCTTCGCGCGCATCGGCGGCAAGCCCTATGACGAGGAGAACGCCGCGCTCGCCAACGGGCGCACGGCCGCGCTGTTCGAGCGGGCGCTGAAGGGCTGACGCCCCCTAAAGACGGCCCCCGGACCGCGCCGGACCCGCTGGAGGTGCTCCGGCGGGTCTTCGGCTACGAGGCGTTCCGCGGCCACCAGCGCGCCGCCATCGACGCGGTGGTGGCGGGCCGGGACGCGCTGGTGCTGATGCCGACGGGCGCGGGCAAGTCGCTCTGCTACCAGGTGCCGGCGCTGGTCCGGCCGGGCGTGGCGGTCGTCGTCTCGCCGCTGATCGCGCTGATGCAGGACCAGGTGGCGGCGCTGGTCCAGAACGGCGTCGGCGCGGCCGCCCTCAACTCGGCCATGGACGGGCGCGAGCGGGCAGGCGTCGAGCGGGCGGTGCGCGAGGGCCGGCTCGACCTCGTCTATGTCTCGCCGGAGCGTTTCGCCGCGCCGGGCTTCCTGGAGCTGCTGGAGCGGGCGCCGCTCGCGCTGTTCGCCATCGACGAGGCGCACTGCGTCAGCCAGTGGGGCCACGATTTCCGCCCGGACTACCGCCGGCTGGCCGTGCTGGCGGAGCGGTTCCCTACCGTGCCCCGGATCGCGCTGACCGCCACCGCCGACGAGGCGACCCGCGCCGACATATTGCGCGAGCTGCGGCTGGAAGGGGCGGAGCGCTTCGTCTCCGGCTTCGACCGGCCGAACATCCGCTACACGGTCCGGCCGCGCGGGAAGCGCGTGGACCAGTTGCTGGCCTTCCTCGCCGGGCGGCGGGGCGAGGCCGGCATCGTCTATTGCATGACGCGCAAGCGGGTCGACGATGTGGCGGACGCGCTGAACCGGGCCGGCGTGCCGGCGCTCGCCTACCATGCCGGCATGGAGGCGGAGGCGCGGACCGCCGCGCAGGCGCGCTTCGTCGCCGCCGACGACGCCGTGATGGTGGCGACGATCGCCTTCGGCATGGGCGTCGACAAGCCGGATGTGCGCTTCGTCGCCCATCTCGACCTGCCGAAAAGCGTCGAGGCCTACTACCAGGAGACGGGCCGGGCCGGGCGCGACGGCCTGCCGGCGGAAGCCTGGATGCTCTACGGGCCGGGGGACGCGGCGCAGCTGGGGCGGTTCATCGAGCAGTCGGAGGCCGCGGAGGAGCAGAAGCGCGTCGAGCGGGGCAAGCTGGACTCGCTCATGCGCTATGCCGAGGCGGCGGCCTGCCGGCGGCAGATCCTGCTGCGCTATTTCGGCGACGATTGCGGGCCTTGCGGCAATTGCGATGTCTGCCTCGACCCGCCGGAGCTGTTCGACGGCACCGAGGCGGCGCAGATGGCGCTCTCCGCGATCTACCGCACGGGCCAGCGCTTCGGCAGCGGGCACATTATCGACGTGCTGCGCGGGCGCGAGACCGAGCGCGTCCAGCGGCTCCGGCACGACCGGCTGCCGACCTTCGGCGTCGGCAGGGAGCGGAGTGTGAACGAGTGGCGCTCGATCCTGCGCCAGCTGACGGCGGCGGAACTGGCGGCGGCGGAAAGTCTGGAAGGCTTCACCGTGCTGCGCCTCGGCCCGGAGGCGCGCGCCGTGCTGCGCGGCGAGCGGCAGGTGCAATTGCGGCTGGAGAAGCGGGAGGCCCGCGCGCCCCGGCAGCCGGGGAAGCGCCGGGAGCGGGGCGCGCCGGCGGCCTCTTCCGACCGGGCGGGCTTCGAGACGCTCCGCGCGCTCCGGCGCAGGCTGGCCGAAGAACAGGGCGTGCCGCCGTTCGTGGTGTTCCACGACAGCGTGCTCCACGCCATGCTCGACCGCCGCCCGGCCACAATGGCGGAGATGGCCGCGGTCCCCGGCGTCGGCGCGGCCAAGCTGCGGCGCTACGGCGAGGCCTTCCTGGAGGCGCTCAGGGCGCTGCCGCCGCCGGCCGGTTGACCTCGACGATGCGCCGCTCGCCCTCGGCGAAGAAGAACTCGGCGAGATTGTCGCCGGGGCCGCCGCGGTCGATGACGAGGAAATCGGTCTCGCGGTCGAGCGCGATGACCGGATGGTGCCAGACGCCGCGCGCATAGTTGACGCCCTGCCCGCCCTCGGCGAGGAACGCGCGCAGGGCCGCCGGCGCGACCGTCCCGCCCGGCGGCGCGACGACGACCAGGAAGGGCGCGCCGCCGAGCGGCACGAAGGCCTGCGAGCCGAGCGGGTGCTTCTCCACCATGGCGAGGGTGAGCGGCATGGCCAGCGGGCGGGCGCGGAAGATGTTGACGAGCGTATGCCCGCCCTCCGCCGCGACATCGACGCGGGCGAGGTCGTGGAAGCGGGTCGTCGAGCCGTTGTTGATCTCGAAGTGCCGCGCGCCCCCGGCCTCGATCACGTCGCCGAAGGGCGCGAAGGCGGCGCGCGTCAGCGGCTCGACCGGGAGGACGGCGCTCACCGGAGGCTGAGCAATGGATAATCCGGCACGCGGGGGTGCAGGTTGTGCCTGGCGCAGTCGGCGATCAGGTCGAGTTCCTGCAAAACGATCTGCCCGATCAGGGCCTCGCTCAGCGGCGGACCGACAATGCAGGACGTGTGCATGAATCGCCCGCAAAGCTCGATGGTCACCGGTCCGGCGATGGACCGTTCTTCCCGGCGGTCGTCGGCATAGGTAACGATAGCGGTGCGCTGTACTTCGAGCCCGAGGCGTTCGACGACGTTCTGCGGCAGCATCAGCATCGCCGCGCCGGTGTCCACAATGGCTTCGACGCTGGTTGCGCGAATGTCGGCTTCGTCGTGGAAGCCGCGCTTGTAGCTGCCTCTGTCTTCGGTGTTCTCCAGTTTCGCGGTAACGACGATCTCGCCCATTTCCGCCGCTCCTGCCCTTGTCCGCTGTCGGTTCTACTCCATCCCGCCTCGGAGCGCGACGGCGGCGTCGAACTCGCGGCCGCGCTCTTCCAGCCACTCCCAGAAGGAGCGGGCGTAGCTGCGCGGGACGTGGAGCTCGAAGGCGTCTTCCGCCCTGCGGTGGACGAGCGCCTGGGCATTGCCGACATGCGTGCGCACCGCCCGGCCGGCGGGAAAGGCCGCCGGATCGAGGTCGATGCCGGTGCCGGCGGCCAGCAGGTCCGCGGCATGCCCGCCGGTAACGGCGATGACGGTGGCGGCCGAGGAGACATTCACGAGCGCGCCCGGTCCGCCGGCGAGGCCCGAGGCGAGCCGGGCGGCCAGCCGCCCGCCGTCGGAAAGCGGCGCCGTCACGCGCCATTCGTCCGGGCCGAGACGGATCAGCAGCGCGTCCCCGCGGACCTCCCGGACCTCGCCCGGCTCCAGCGGCAGGCCGGCGCCCAGCGCCGCCTCGACCGCCCGCGCGAAGGCCGCGTCCCCGGCCGGGCCGCGCAGCACGAAGCTCTCCTGCGCCGGCCCCTC
>JAJDYL010000092.1 GCA_022825195.1 Alphaproteobacteria bacterium | reverse complement strand
AAACGGCCACCATGAACCATGTCCCGGAACTCACAGCCCGACTGAGCTCGGATAAAATCGACACCAACCGAAATCACCCGCAACCAACCGATCACAAAGACTTTTTCGAAAAAATCCTCCGCCTCAACCGGACACTAGTGATGAGATGTCATGTTTGCCATGACCGTCCGGGATGCCGGCCTTGGGGCGCGATGCCGCGGCGGCGCCTTGCGGCCGGGCGTCCGCGCGCCTCCTGCGCCGCCCCGGCCGCCGGGCCGGCTCCGGGGCGATGCGAAGGGAGGGCTGCGCCTGCCGGGACATCCCAGGAAAAATGTCATGTTTTGTCCTGTTCTCCATGCACAAGGGGCATATTCGCCGGCCTGCTCCGGCATAGCGCCGGTCTCCGCCCCCGGTCGTTCGCAAGGCATGGCAGCCTCCTTGCCGGTCCATGGTCCCGGACGCCCCGTTGCCGGAGGAGCGTGCCTCTTACGCGCGTGATCGCCCGCGCGCACGGGCGCGCGACAGCGGGCCGGGCAGAGGGCGCACCTCTCCCGTCCGCTCGCGCCGGGGATTTTTCGGCCCCCAGCCATGCTTTCTGCAGAAAAGCGGAAAGGCGGTCCCGGAAGCCGCCTTTCTCTGCACCTATTCTACACTATTTCTCCCGAAATCAATCCATTTGGGAACAAAAAATGACAATATCGGGCAATTTTCTCACAACCTGTTGGATTGGCAAGATAATTACAGGCGTCCGATACCAGCGGCATCGACGTCAGACTCATGGGAAGATTGGGCTCATATCGTCGCCCCGGCTCCCGCCGCTGCCGTTGGATAGCGGGCGCGACCGTCGGGCCCGCCGCAACGGCCGCACTGGACCCGGATCAAGTCCGGGGTGACAGTGGGGGGGCCGGGGCGACGATGGGGGTAGTTCCGCCATGGGTTCCGATCAACGACCGTCGGTATCAGTCGGAGAGCGGGTCGGGGATCCAGCCGGCGGCGACCGCGCCTTCACGCTCGTAGGGGGACGGCGTTGCACGGGCGAGGATGCGGGCCTTGAGCCGGGCCGCGCTCAGGCCCGGCTCGCGCGCCAGCAGCCTCGCGGCAAGCGCGGCGAGGCGCGGGACCGCGTAGCTTGAGCCGGATGCGGTCCCGGAAGCGCCGCGAAAATCGACGATCTCGACATTCTCGGCCGGCAGCATGACATCCACGCTCTCCCGGCCCCGGTTCGACCCCGGAGCGAGCCGCCCGAAGCCGTCGGCCGAGGTCGCGACAAGGATGTTTTCGAGGGTGAGCGCGGCCGGAAAGACGGGGTCCCTGTCGATATCCCGGCCGTCGTTTCCGGCGGAGACGACGGCCAGCATGTCGCGGTTGGCAAGCGCGTCTTCGAACGCGCGCCAGTCGTCGGGCCTGCGGCTGCCGAGCGGCATGGCGAGGATGCGGGCGCCCGCTTCGGCCGCGCGCCGGACCAGGTCGCCCATGCGGCTCATGTCGGGGCGCGGATAGCGGAAGGGGATCAGCGCGGCCTCCGGCGCCTCCCGCGCGAGCACCGACGCGACTGCCGTGCCGTGGCGGATCGGCAGGAAGGGCCCGCGCGAAACGTCGCCGTCATAGGGCCAGGGATCGAGGTCCCAATAGTCGTAACCGAGCGGCATGCCTTCGCCGTCGCGGGCCAGCCGGTTCCGGAACAGCGGCAGATCGTAGGCGAGCCCGGTGTCCACGAGGGCGACCCGCACACCGCCGGGGTCCGTTCCCGCCGGCCACGGAGCCTGCAGCGTCTCGGTCCATTTCAGCGTCTCGAGGTCGGCCTCGAGCTGGTCGAGATACCGCCAGGCCCCGCCCTCCGTCCGGATCGCCCGGCCGGCTCGAACGACGCATCCGCCGTCAGCCATGGCCTGGAGGGACGGCCGCACGCCGGCGCCGTCATGCACGGCGTAGGAGACCCGGAATTGGCGAAGCCGGCCGCCGAATTGCCGCCGCTCGACGGTGAGCTCGTCCGCGCCCGGCAACAGCAGGCGCACCACGATCCGCCGGGGCGGGCCCGTCCCGGGCCTGCGGGCCTCCTCCAGGAACCAGCTTCCCGGCAGGGCCGCCTGCGCATCGAGGCCGGAAAGGCCGGGCTCCGGGCATAGCCGTTCGACGGCAAGACGCAGCCAGTTCGCCCGCTCCCGCCCGTCGTCCGCCGTCGCCGCGGCCGGCAATGCGATCGCCGCGGCGAGCGTGAAAGAGAGGGCAGGAATGCGCATGGGGAACCGTTGCATGGCGGCTCCCGGCTTATCCGGGAGCGGCGGCGAAATCAAAGCCTGAGTGTCGGCTTCGCAATCTTTGCCGACCGCGCCGCAGGCCGCGTCGTCGGGGACATCTTATCCCGCTTGACCCGGCAACCGTGTCGGGACAAGACTCGCGCCAGGAACTCCAGGAGGAAGCGTTCCCATGCCCACCGTCAACATGAACGTGAATGGCGAGGCCGTCTCCGGCGAAGTCGAGGCGCGCACGCTGCTGGTGCAATTCCTGCGCGAGAAGCTGCGGCTGACCGGCACCCATGTCGGCTGCGACACCAGCCAGTGCGGCGCCTGCGTGGTCCATGTGGACGGCGTCTCGGCAAAGAGCTGCACCATGCTGGCGGTGCAATGCGAGGGCGCCGACGTCACGACCATCGAGGGCCTTGCCGACGGCGACGCCCTGCACCCGATGCAGGAAGCGTTCCGCGACAATCACGGCCTGCAATGCGGCTTCTGCACGCCCGGCATGATCATGAGCGCACTCGACCTCGCCAGGCGCAACAGCGCGCCCAGCGAGCAGGAAGTGCGCGAGTGGCTGGAAGGCAATATCTGCCGCTGCACCGGCTACCACAACATCGTGAAATCGATCATGGCCGGCGCCCGCGCCATGGCCGCAGGCCAGGGAGGCTGACCCATGCCGAAGGACGGGATCGGCGCATCCGTAAAGCGCAAGGAAGACTACCGCTTCATCACCGGGCAGGGCGCCTATACGGACGACATCGACAGGCCGGGGCAGACCCATGCCGTGTTCGTGCGCTCGCCCCATGCCCATGCGCGCATCGCGTCGGTGGACACGGGCGCCGCGGCCGCCATGCCGGGCGTGGTGAAGATACTGACCGGCGCGGACTATGCCGCGGACGGGCTCGGCGGCCTGCCCTGCGGCTGGCAGGTGACGGGCAAGGACGGCCCGATGGTCGAGCCGGCCCATCCGCCGCTCGCGGTCGACCGGGTCCGCCATGTCGGCGACCAGCTGGCCGTGGTCATTGCCAACAGCGCGGCCGAGGCGCGCGACGCCGCCGAGGCGGTCGCGGTCGAATACGAGCCGCTGGCGGCCGCCGCTTCCATCGAGGCCGCGCTCAGCCCCGGCGCGCCGCAGGTCCATGACGAGGCGCCCGGCAATCTCTGCTACGACTGGGAGATCGGCGACAGGGCCGATGTGGATGCCGCCTTCGCCGGCGCGCACCATGTCACCCGCATCGAGCTGGTGAACAACCGCCTGGTGCCGAACGCGATGGAGCCGCGCGCGGCGGTCGCCGAATATGACCGGGCGACGCGCGAATACACGCTCTACACCACCAGCCAGAACCCGCATGTCATCCGCCTGCTGATGGGCGCGTTCGTGCTCCAGCTTCCGGAGCACAGGCTCAGGGTCGTGGCGCCGGACGTGGGCGGCGGCTTCGGCTCCAAGATCTTCCACTATGCGGAGGAGGCGATCCTCACCTGGGCGGCCGGCAAGGTCGCGCGGCCGATCAAGTGGACCGCCGAGCGCGCCGAGAGCTTCGTCACCGACGCGCACGGGCGCGACCATGTGACGGTCGCGGAGCTCGCGCTGGATGCGGACGGCAAGTTCCTCGGCCTCAAGGTGGACACCAGGGCCAATATGGGGGCCTACCTCTCCACCTTCGCGCCCTGCGTGCCCACGTACCTCTACGCGACGTTGCTCGCCGGCCAGTACACCACGCCGAAGATCTGGTGCGGGGTGCAGGCGGTGTTCACCCACACCGTGCCGGTGGACGCCTATCGCGGCGCGGGGCGCCCGGAGGCGACCTTCGTCGTCGAGCGGATCGTGGAAACCGCCGCGCACGAAATGGGCATCGACCCGGCGGAGCTGCGCCGCCGCAACTTCGTACCCGCCGACGCCTTCCCCTACCAGACGCCGGTCGCACTGGTGTACGACAGCGGCGACTATGAAGGCACGCTCGCCGCGGCGCTCGCCTCCGCGGACTATGACGGCTTCGGCGCCCGCCGGGCGGAGTCGGAGGCGCGGGGCAGGCTGCGCGGCATCGGCCTCTCGGCCTATATCGAGGCCTGCGGCATCGCGCCCTCGGCCGTGGTGGGCTCGCTCGGCGCCCGCGCCGGGCTCTACGAGTGCGGCGAGGTGCGCGTCCATCCGACCGGCTCGGTCACCTTCTTCACCGGCACCCACTCCCACGGCCAGGGCCACGAGACGACCTTCGCCCAGATCATCGCCGAGCGCCTCGGCGTCGATATCGACGCGGTCGAGGTCGTGCACGGGGACACCGCGAAGATCCCCTTCGGCATGGGCACATACGGGTCGCGCTCGCTCGCCGTCGGCGGCTCGGCGCTCGCCCGCGCGCTCGACAAGGTGGAGACCAAGGCGAAGCGCATCGCCGCGCACCTGATGGAGGCCTCCGAGGCCGATATCGAGTTCGCGGACGGCCAGTTCACCGTGGCCGGCACCGACCGGTCGGTCGGCTTCGGCGACGTGGCGCTGACCGCCTATGTGCCGCACAACTACCCGATCGAGGAGCTGGAGCCGGGGCTGGACGAGACCGCCTATTACGACCCGGCCAACTTCACCTTCCCCGCCGGCTGCCATGTCTGCGAGGTGGAGGTCGATCCCGAAACGGGCGCGGTGGAGATCGTGAATTTCGCGGCGTCGGACGATTTCGGCAATGTCATCAACCCGATGATCGTCGAGGGGCAGGTGCATGGCGGCATCGTCCAGGGCGTCGGCCAGGCGCTGCTGGAGGGCTGCGTCTATGACGATGAGGGCCAGCTCGCGACCGGCTCCTACATGGACTACACCATGCCGCGCGCCGACGACGTGCCGTCCTTCACCGTCTCGACCCGGACCACGCCCTGCCCGCACAACCCGCTGGGCGTCAAGGGCTGCGGCGAGGCCGGCGCCATCGCCGCGCCGGCGGCCGTGATGAACGCCGTGCACGACGCGCTCGGTTCGCGCGGCGTGTCCCGGATCGACATGCCGGCGACCCCGGCCCGTGTCTGGCAGGCGTTGAACGCCTGAGCCCAAGGAGTCTCCTTCCCATGCATGACTTCACCTATCACGCGGCGAGTTCGGTCGCGGATGCCGCCGCCAAGGTTGCCGGCGGCGAGGACGCGGTGCTGATGGCCGGCGGCATGACCCTGCTGCCGACCCTGAAGCAGCGCCTCGCGCAGCCCTCGGACGTGGTCGATCTCTCGGGCGTCGCCGACCTCCGGGGCATCCGGGTCGAGGGCGGCGCCGTCACGGTCGGCGCGATGACGGTCCACGACGCGGTTGCGAATTCGCCGGAGGTGGCGGCGGCCATCCCGGCGCTGGCGGCGCTTGCCGGCCATATCGGCGACCCGCAGGTCCGCAACCGCGGCACCATCGGCGGCTCCATCGCCAACAACGACCCCGCCGCCGACTACCCGGCCGCGCTTGTCGGCCTCGGCGCGACGGTCTGCACCGACCGGCGCGAGATCGCCGCCGACGAGTTCTTCACCGGCATGTTCGAGACGGCGCTCGACGAGGGCGAGATCGTGACCTCCGTGCGCTTCCCGGCGCCGGCGGCGGCGGCCTACATGAAGTTCCCGAACCCGGCCTCGCGCTACGCCATCGTCGGCGTGTTCGTGGCCCGGACGACCGGCGGCGTGCGCGTCGCGGTGACGGGCGCGGCCTCCTGCGTCTATCGCGAATCGGCGATGGAAGCGGCGCTCGAAGGCGGTTTCTCGGCGTCGGCGCTGGACGGCATGACGGCTTCGGCCGACGACCTCAACGAGGATATCCACGCCTCGGCGGAATATCGCGCGCACCTGGTCGGCGTCATGGCGCGCCGGGCGGTCGCCGCCTGCGGATAAGGGGACAAGGGGGATGGCCTGGGCGTATCTGGCGCTCGCCATCCTGCTCGAGACCGTCGGCACCGGCCTGCTGAAGCTCTCCCAGGGCTTCGAGCGGGTCGGGATCGGCGGTCTTTCCATGCTGGCCTACGGCGTGTGCTTCTTCTTCCTGGCGCTCGCGCTCAGGGTCATCCCGGTCGGCGCCGCCTACGCCATCTGGTCCGGCGTCGGCACGGCGCTGGTGGTGCTGGTGGGCGTCGTCCTGTTCGGCGAGAAGATGAGCCTGCTGAAGGCGGGCCTGATCGCGATGATCGTGCTCGGCGCGGCCGGCCTCATGCTGCTGACCGACTCGGAGGCGTGAGGCCGGGGAGCCCGAACGCGATCCACCATTCACCGGCCCCGGTCTTTGCGGGCTTGACTCTCTCCCTTTGTTCCCTGTATATTCCCATCAACCATGAAAACAAACCGGGTGAGGACATGACCTGACGGGCCGGGGAAGCGTCCGGCGAGGGCGCTCCGCAACGATTTTACGCAGGGGCCGGCGGCGGGAGCCGGCGCACGGGACAGGTGCGCCCGCACGCCGCCCTGCCTCATTCGACATTGGCGGAAATTGCGGCGTTTGCCGGCGGGACCGCGCGGCGGCGCCGCGTTCGAGTTCGAGGAAGACCGGGCGGCGCTGCCGCGCCGGAGTTAGGCGGGAACCGGCGGCGGCCGGGGAGAGGAAGAAACGGAATGGGAAACGGATCGACGGGTGCGCCGGCGGGCGGGCTGCCGGGGCGGAAGCGCGGCCGGGCGGTGAGCGAGGACATGCGCGCGCTGGCGGTGGCGGCCGTGCTGCATGAGGGCATGAGCAGGAGCGCGGCGGCGCGGCGCATCGGCGTGTCGCCGAACAGCGTCAGCCTGTGGGTGCAGCGCTTCCGGGAGCGCGGCCACCTGCGCGCCGACCGGCGGGGCGGCAGCGTCTCGGGGGCCGAGCCTCAGCGGGAGCGGATCCTCCGCATCCTGGAAGAGCAGCCGGACATCTCCATGTACGGGCTGAGCCGCGCGCTCGCCGCCGAGGGCGTGTCGGTCAGCCCCGATGCGGCGCAGCGCTTCCTGAAGCGCCACGGCATGGACCGCGAAACCCGCCGCGCGCGGCGGCGCCGCGAGCGGAAGGCCGGGCGGGGCAAGGGCGCCGGACGGCGGTAGCGGGCGGCGGACGGGCCGGGCTTCAGCCGGGTTCCGAAGGGTCCCGTCCGATCGGGACACGGACCGGCGCCCGGCGTCCCGGCCCTCTTCCCGTCACGCCCCCATATCGTCATGCCCGGACTTGTTCCGGGCATCTCCCACGGGGCCATTGCAGCGGCGGAAATGGATGCCCGGAACAAGTCCGGGCATGACGGAGGGGGCGTTCAGGCATGACGGAAGGGGCCTGCCCCCGGCGGTCGAAAGGCCGAGCGCCGGCAGGACGTCCTCGCGCAGCACGTCTCCCGGATGAACCGCGGGGCGCGCGGGCGGGCGCTCGACGCGATACTCGGTCGTTCCGTCCTCTCCTCAACAAACTCGGTCGGAACCGCCCCGCCCCGGCGGTTCCCAGCCGGGCGGGGCGATCTCGAAGCCCTCGAAGGTGAAGGCCGGCGCGACGATGCAGCCGGCGAGGCTCCAGGCGCCGAAGGACCGGCAGCGCTGCCACTCATGCGCCGGCACGACCGCCTGGAGTTCGTGGCCCTCCTCCAGCGGCCCGAGCGTCACCCGGCGGGCCTCCGTTTCCAGCACCAGCGGCGCGCCGGCGTGCCAGGCCCAGATTTCCGGCGCATCGACCCGGTGCCAGCGCGACGGCCCGCCCTCCAGCAGGAAATAGATCGAGGTGACGGCCGTGCGCCCCTCCCCCGGCGCGCGGTAGGTCTCCCGGTAGAACCCCCCTTCCGGATGCGGCTCCAGACGAAGCCGCCGGACGACCTCCTCCGCCTTCATGCCGGCTCCGCGCCTTCCGCCACCTGAGCGATGGCGTCCAGCTTCTCCCGGATTTCCGGGTCGATCTCGCCGTCGGGAACATGATCGGCGAGTTCGTGGAAGTTCTTCTTCTGCATGAGGTTGGGCAGGTTCCGTTTCCGGAAATAACTCTCGAACAGCGGCGTGAGAAAATCGTCGCTGACTTTCGTGTCCGCATCCCAGGGAGTGCCCTTGCCCAGCGTGCCGAGAGCCGCCGCGACTTCTTCCACCGCCTCGTGCATCGTCCGCGCCCGCCCTACTGCAAAGAGTTCTTCCGGCTCGTCTCCGGGAAGCGGCACGCGCGCCCAGGACTCCAGCGCCGCGCGAGTGCAGAAATAGTTCTCGATCTCCCGCCGCCGCCAGGTATGGATCGAAAGACCGGCGCCAGCCTGAGGTTCGGAATCGAGCCTGTCGAACAAAGCAACGCCCCCGAGGCGCGGAACCGCCTCGGCAAGCCCGTGGAAGTGGTTTTGCGCCCTGCCAGGCCGCTTGCCGCAATAATGCACGAAAGGCTGCTGGAGCGCCTCTATCGCTGCCTTGTGTTCGAGGCGGCGGGCGAAACTCCGCAGAATCGTCAAATCGGTCGAACCTTCCAGATACAGCACCCAACCCTTCTGTTCCGCCTGGTAGTACTGGTCCCATCCGATTTCGGCCAGCGACTTGCGAAGCTGGCTGGTCCTACCGCCAAGCACATGCGGCACGCCGATGAAGGCGATAACTAGGTCCTTGTCGGCCGCCTCGTTCAAGAGCACTTCCGAATGGCTGGCGGCGATGACCTGGCTGCCGCTTTCCGCCGCTGTTTCGGACAGCAATCGGTAAATCTGGCGCTGGCGCAGGATCTCAAGATGCGCGTCCGGTTCGTCCAATAGCAGGACATTGCCGGGATTGGCGTAGAGATAGGCCAGGATCAACAGCGTTTGCTGCAAGCCCCGTCCGCTGGAAGAGAGGTCCAACCGAATCCCGTCTTCCTCGTAGGCCATCTCGATTTCACCTCTTTCCGCCACATGGCGCGGTTCTTCGAGCGAGGCCCCGAACAGTTCCTGTACCTGTGCAACCAAACGCTCCCATGCCTCCGGGCGTTCCCGAAGCACGCGGGAACACAGATTCCTCAGCACCTCGGCAGTACGTCCCTCGCCGACACGCACATTGATCGCGCCGGGCTGCAATATGGTTTCGACGGCGGCAAGACCGGACATCGGCGGCAAGAATGCGATGTCCGTCTTTCCCGATTCGGGAGGAATCGACATCCACCCACCGTCGCCGGTACGCAACGGGCGGCAATAGAAGGATTCTTGGTTCGCGTAGTCGAATTCGAGACCGCAAGTCCAAGACTCGCTATCGTTGACTCCCTCTACAGTGACATCGATTCGAATATTGTCGGTGCGCTGGCTTCCGTCCTGCCCGCGTTGAATCCGGCGGGTATGCAACCCGCGCCATAGCATGTTGGCGCTCGGCACCGGGATGGCCGTCAGGTCGCGGCGGTTGACCGCCACGCCCCGCCGCCGCTCCGGCCGGGCGCCGCCGGAACGCCTGGCCAGCCACTGCTTCAGGCCGACATCCCAGAGCGCGAGCGCCTGCATGGCCGTGGTCTTGCCGGAATTGTTCGGGCCGACGAAGACCACCGGGTTGCCGAGCTCGATCTCGACTTCCTCGAAGCGCTTGAAATTGCGGACGGTGAGTTTAGTCAGCATCGCAGCGGTTTCATTCCCCCGCTTCCTTCAGCCCGGCGAGTGCGGCGAAGGGGCCGGCGGGCGCGGCGTCCGGCTCCGGTTCGTATTCGAGTTCGGCGATGTCGGCGCCGGGCGCGCGGGGGTGCGGGTCGAGGCCGAGCGCCAGCGCCTCGCGGACCAGCTCCATGAGATCGACGCCGTCGGGCGGCAGCGGCTCCGGGCCGTCCTCCTCCAGCGCGGCGACCTCGACCTCCCGTTCCTCCTCCCCGCCAAGCCCCGGCAGGTAGCGCCGGCTGACCGGTTCGGCGAAATCCTGCTCGAAGAGCTCGGCCGTCACCACGCAAAGCCGGCCGAGCCGGGCCTCGACCGTTCCGTCGAGCGCAAGGCCGCCCGTGCGCCAGGGACGGGCGGTGAGCGCCGCCTTGAGGGCATGCACCGCCGGCAGGCCGAAACACGCCGCGAGCCCCCGGCACTCCGCCGGCGTCGCGCGCGCCTCGATGCGCTCCCCGGCCTCGGGGCGGGCGATCCGGCGCTTCAGCACGGCGCGGCCTCCGGGAAGGAGACCTCGCCGGCGGCGAGCCGGTCGTCTTCCTGCGCCGCCAGCGCCGCCTCGACCGCGCGGATATAGGCCGCCGCCCGCTCCGCCTGCCCGGGCGCGGCCTCCAGCGTGCCGTAGAGGTTGCGCGCCGCCGCGGCCGCGAGGTCGCCGCCGCGGTCCAGGCCCTCGCTGTAGGCGTCCAGCCGGCCGTAGAAGGCCGACGCCATCCGCTTCACCTTCCGGCCGACCGAGAGGTCGCCCGCGCCCATCTCGCGCAGGTTGCGGTCCATGTCGGCGACGAAGAGGTCCACCAGCCCCTGGCCGGGTCCGCCGGGCCCCGGCATCCGCTGCACGCGGCGCAGCAGCAGCGCGACATGCAGCGTCACCAGCTCGAAGCGCCCGTCCAGCGTGTCCGGCACGCCGAGCGACAGCATGACCGCCGGGCGGCGCGCGGCGGCCACGGCCGCGCGGTACAATTCCCACGCCGCGGCCGGGATCCGCGGCCCGGAAAACAGGCGCTTCAACGCGCCGAGATTGACAGCGGGGCCTCGTCTCGCCATCAAGAAGCGGAACTCCGGAGCGGGAAGAGCGCCGCCATGATACGGATTGCCGCCATGCTTGTCGCGCTTGGCCTCGCCGTCGCCGGCTGCACGCCGGCCATCGACCATCGCGGCTATGTGGTGCCGAAGGAGGGATTGGAGAAGATCGCCGCCGGCACCGCAACGCGCGCCGAGGTGCTGCAGGCCCTCGGCCCGCCGTCCGCCACGGCGGCCTTCGACGGCAACACATGGATCTACATGGGCGAGACGACGCAGCGGGAGTCGTTCCTCGAACCGGAACTGATCGAACGCCATGTCCTGATCCTGCGCTTCGACGGTGAAGACCTGCTGTCCGAGGTCGCCACGAGGGACGCGAAGAGCGGCCGCGAGGTGACGCTGGTCAGCCGCGAGACGCCGACGGCCGGCCATTCGTTCACCATCCTCGAACAGGTCTTCGGGAATATCGGCCGCTTCAGCCAGCCGGCCGGTCCCCAGTAGGCCGGTCCGCAGCAGGCGGGTCAGTCCCGGTCGCGGTCCCTGCGGAAGCCGGGACGCTTCGAACCGCCGCCTCTGGGCGGTCCCCGCCGGTCGTCATAGCCGCCCCTGCGATCGTCGTAGCCCCGGTCCCGCCGGTCGTCGCGGCCGCCGCGCCGGTCGCCCTGCCGGTCCGCCGGACGCCCGCCGCGCTGCCATTCCAGCGTGATGCGGAACACCGCCCCCTCGTCTCCGGCCGCCACCACCGGCTCGCCGGCCGCGTCGAATTTCAGCGCGAATGCAATCGCGACCTTGCCCGGGTCGGCGGCCTTGACCTGCTCCAGCAGGGTCCCGGCCAAAGGCTGCAGGCGCGAGGCGGCGCGCTCGAAGCGGGGCACGATCTCGACGCCGCCGGGCGCGGCCTCTTCAGCGGCCTCCGCCTCGCCGGCAAGGGTTTCGATATGGATCGTGCTGCCGTCGGACAGCAGGAACTTGACGGTCTTGGCGCTCATATCCCGGATTATCCCAGACCGCGCAGGCGGCGCGGAAACAGTCGCCCGGGACGGCCTCCCCGGCGGGGGGCCGGACCATAGCACCGCGCCCCGGCCGGCCCAACCTAATTCGCGGCGAGCGGCGCGGAAAAGGGCACGCCGGGCACGCGGATGCCGTTCGGGCGCCCCGACGCCGTCGCTTCCTGGTATTCCTCCGTCATCACCGGCGGCAGGTCCGGGCCGTCGGCGCAGGCGAGCCAGAGCCGCAGCATGTGGCGCTTCCTGGCCGGGTCCTCCCAGTCCAGATAGGCCGTGCGCGAATGCAGGATGCGGTGGTTGGAGACGATCTGCAGGTCGCCTTCCTCCAGCGCCATGTCGAGATGCAGCGCCGGGTCGGCGACCAGCGCGTCGATCATGTCCATCGCCTCGGTCTGGAGCGCGGACGGCTCCGGCGGGCCGGGCATCGGCCGCGCCTTCTCGATGGCGCTGCGCACATAGGTCGTCACCACATTGCCCCGCCACGGCAGGAAGACCGGCACCTCCGCCCAGGGCCTGCGGCCCGCCGGCACCTCGCCCCAGCGCGTGCGGGCGACCGGGCGGCAGAGCGCCGCCGCCAGGTCCGGCCGGCGGCGGACCATCTCGTTCCAGATCGTGACGGAGCTCACCAGCGAGGACAGCCCGCCCTCGCGCGCCGTGCGCAGGCAGAGCAGGCAGGCAAGGTCCGATTCGTCGGTGTGGTAGGGCAGGCGCGCATTGGTCTGGTAGCCGCGCGTCTCGGCCAGCGAGTAGTCGAGGCCGAGGTCGCGCACATGGCCCAGCACATGGCCCTTGCCGTTCTGCGAGACCGCCTCGCCCAGATGCAGGCCGAGCAGCCAGAAGGCCGCCGCCGCCCGACCGACCGTCCAGCGCCCGGCCGGCAGGCCCCGGATCACCTGGAAGCCGATGCCGTGCAGTACCTCCTGGCGGATGCGGGCGAGCCGCTCCTCCAGCCCGGGCAGCGGCGCGCGGGCGATCTCCAGGATGGGCACATCGTCGAGGCGCGCCACGGCGGCCTCGATCCCGGCGACTTCTTCGGCCGTGAGCTCGTGCACCCAGAGTTCCGGCTGCCGCGCCATGTCCGGCCCGTACCAGCATTGCGGCGTCCGGACCGGGGCCGGGCCTGCATTGTGGATATCGTTCATCCTGTCCGCCTTCCCCGCTTCGTCAGTCGATGCGCCCGAGGCCCGCCTGCCGGACGGGGACCTCCATCAGGTCCTCGCCCCAGACAATGTCGCCGCCGAACACCGGCGCCATCTCGCGCAGGATGCGCGAGCGCATGACGGGCGTGTCGATCTGGCTCGTGATATGCGTCAGCACCAGGGTCGCCACACCCGCCTCGGCCGCCACCTGGGCGGTGTCCATATGGTTGCCGCAGGCGCGGCGATATTCCGGCGAGGGCTCGGTGCCGGTGAAGAAATGGTTCATGTGGACCAGCACGTCCGCGCCGCGCGCCAGTTCGACGATGCCGGGGCACACGCCGCCGCTGTCGCCGGAATAGCAGATCGAGCCCGCGTCCGCGTCGATGCGGAAGGCGAGGCATTGCAGGTAGGGCTGGAAATGCCAGCCCTCGCCCACGGTGACGCGCCAGTCCTTCCCCTCCACGACATCGCCCGGGCCGACCTCGCGCACCTGCGGGTCCGGCCGGGCGCGTTCCCCCTCGCCGCCGCGCGCCTCGTAGATGTCGAGGCTGCAGCGGTGGCGGGTGCGCGCCTCGATGTCGGGGCCGTAAACCCCGTCGGGCGAAAACAGCAACTCCGTCATGCGCGCGGTCGGCGGCGGGCCGGACACCTGCAGTTCCGCCAGTTCGCCCGCGCCCTGGTCCCAGCGGTTCATCACGAGGCGCGCATAGTCCATGCAGTGGTCGTAATGCAGGTGGGTGAGGAAGCAGTGGGTGACATCGACCGCCCGCCTGCCGGCTTCCAGCAGCCGGTGGTGCGCGCCCGGCCCGTGGTCGAACACGATGGTGTCGCCGCCGGTCTCGACCAGGTAGCCCGAGCCCATGCGCTTCAGCGAAGGCGCAGGCGTGCCGGTGCCGAGCAGGGTGAGGCGCACTAGGTTCAGCCCGGCTTGGGAGACGGGCGCAGGAGTTCCGATACTGTGTTCGTGCCCGGCAGGAACACCGCCACCGCCTCAATCGAAAGACGGCGGTTCGCGCCCGGGCCCGCGCGGACGGGCCTTCGCGTCGTCGTCGAGATTGCGGATCGTGATGCTGGCCACGGGTCCCGTGCTCCAATCGCCGGTGAATGTCATTCTAGGGTCGATTGCGATGCAATCAAGCCGGCGGTCGGGACATGGCTTGCCGGAGCCGGGCAGGGCGCACGGGGTTCAGCCTGCCGGTCCGCCGCCGTCGGCGAGCAGGGCCGCGACCAGGGCGTCGAGTTCGGGAAGGCGGTTCGCGACCGCCAGTTCGAGCGCGTCGAGGACGAAGGCGGGTCCCGCGGGGGGAAGCACGGTGGAGGAAGGCAGTTGCGCCGGTTCGTCCCCGTCCTGAAGATCGAGCATGATCGCCTCGCGCCGGTTGCCGGCAATGTCGAGCCGCCACATTTCGCGGACGCCGAGCCTGCGGTAGAATTCCGGCTTGTCCCCGTCGCCCCGGCTGCGCTCCACCTCGATGACGAGGTCGGGCGGCATGCGGAATTCGAACGCCTCCAGTTCCGCTTCCTCCAGGCGGCCATACGCCTCGATCCAGCGCCCGGCGGTCTCGCCCAGATAATAGCAGGCATCGGGCTCGGCGCCGGTGTTCTCCGGGTCCTCCGGCCGGCGCCACCGGGTCGCGCCGAGGGCGATGACGGAGAGACCCAGCCCCTTGCCCATCGCGTCCATCAGCCGGCCTGTGGCCCAGGCGTAGCGCTCATGCCTGGAGGAGGGCGACATGAGCGCGACAAGGCCGCTTGCGGGGTCGATGAAGACGCGCCGCGCGATGGCGGTCCAGTCCAGCTTGGCCAGCATCGGGATTTCGTCCGGCGGGAAGCGGAACCGGGTGTATTCCGAGCCCATGCTGCCGATATTGCGTTCCATGCTCCCTTCCTCCCGGCCAGAATGCGCAAGCATCGGGTGGCGGAGGCGCCCGGCCGATCCTAGCTTTGCCCCCGACACCCGGCAAGGAGACCCAGGCCCCATGTCCATGAGCCTCTATTCCCGCATCGAAGGCGCGCTCGCCATGATCGCCGAGAACCAGGCCGACCAGCCGGGGCTCGACGAGATGGCCGCCGCCGCCTGCATGAGCCCGCACCACTTCCAGCGCACCTTCCGCCGCTGGGTCGGCATCAGCCCGACCAAGTTCCTGCAATATCTGACCCTAGAGCGCGCCAAGGCCAGCCTCGCGGAGAATGCGAGCGTGATGGAAGCCTCCTGGGACGCCGGGCTCTCCGGCCCCGGCCGGCTGCACGACCTGTTCGTGACCCATGAGGCGGTCACCCCCGGCGACTACAAGCGGCGCGGGGCCGGGCTCGCGATCCGCTACGGCGTCCATGAATCGCCCTTCGGCCGCTGCATCCTGATGGCGACCGACCGGGGCCTTTGCGGGCTGGCCTTCGCCGCCGAGGGGGAGGAGCGCGCCGGCATCGAAAACATGCGCCGGCGCTGGCCGGCCGCGGCCTTCGCGGAAGACGCCGACGGGACCGCCGCGCTCGCCGGACGCATCTTCCGGCCGGAGGCGGGCGCGCCCGCGCTGCCGCTTTGCCTGCACGGCACCAATTTCCAGATCCGCGTCTGGGACGCCCTGCTGCGGATTCCGCCGGGTGCGCTCGCCACCTATGGCGATGTGGCGGCCGCGGTCGGGGCGCCGCGGGCGGCGCGGGCGGTCGGCGCCGCCATCGGCCGCAACCCGGTCGCGTGGCTGGTGCCCTGCCACCGGGTCATTCTCGCGAACGGCTATCTCCACAATTACGAGTGGGGCCTGGCGCGGAAGGTGGCGCTGATCGGCTGGGAGGCGGCCCGCAGCGAGGCGCAGCGCTCGGCTGCGGCGTAAGCACGCCCTGCAGCAGGCTCCGCCGGGCCCTTGCAGGCAGCGGCGTGACGCCGGCGAGCCGCTTCGCCGCCTCGGCGATCACCACCCCGCCGAATACCGGCAGGCAGCGCCGCCCGAAGCGCTCCCAGGCCTCCGCCGCGCCCGGCCGCACCAGCCGCCGCAGCGGCGGGGCGAACAGCGCCTCCTCGCTGCCGAGCGGCTCGAACATCGCCTCGCGCAGCAGGCGCTCCAGCTGCGCCCTCGACCAGGGCCGGCCGTGGCCGAAGGGCGTGTGCTCGAAGCGCGCCCAGAGGCCGCGGCGGCTCGGCGCAATGACCATCAGCCGCCCTTCCGCCGCGAGGATGCGCCAGATTTCCCGGAGCCGCCCGGCGAGATGGTCGGAGGTCTCGACATCGTGGGCGAGCAGCACCCGGTCGAAGGCGAGGTCCGGGAAGGGCAGCGCGTCCTCTTCCGTCAGCACCGTGCGGCAGCGCCCCTCCGCCGGCCAGCGGCGCGCGCCCTGCCCCGCCGGCATGGCCGCCAGCGCATGCGCGGTCCCGTCGCCGAGCCCGTCCAGCAGGGGCGGCGCATAGCCGAGGCCCAGCACCTGCATCCCGCCCAGCGCCGGCCAGCGCCGCCGCACCCGCTCCGCCAGCACAAGCCCCGCCGCCCGGCCGAGCGGGCCGTCGTAGAAGGCGCGAAGCTCGGTCACGTCGCTGCGCATGGGCGCGCCTCAGAGGGTCCGCAGGCCGAGATGGCGCTGCATCGGGTCGAAATCGCGGTCGGCGTGAAGCAGCGCCGTCTCGCGCGTATCGGCCCCCTTGAAATAGTCGATCCAGACCGGGGAATCGGCGACGATCACCGGTCGCGCCGCATGTCGTCGAGGGAGCCTTCCCAGTCCAGCCTGCCGCGCAGGGCGCGCAGGCGCCCCTGCGACAGCGTACGCGCCAGGAGGCGCAGGCTCTCCTCGACCGCCGCCTTCCTGGTCCTGAAACCGCCCGCCTCCATGACCTCCGCCATCAGGGCGTCGTCAATGTCGATATTGGTGCGCATGGCCGTTTTGGATGTGCACGATTCGCGAAATCATGCACATGCCGGGTATGCGCGCCAACCCCGTCCCGACCGTCCTGCGGGCGGCCGCCGCCGCACGCGCGCCATCCCTCACGCAGTTGTGACCGGCATTGTTGTTTCGTCGCGACCTCCTGTTTCGGTAGCCTTTTCCACTCCGGGCCGTCGAGAGGCAGCCCGGGGCCGTATCGCGGGACTATCGGGACCTGGGAGACCGCCTCATCCACGCCTGCCTGCAGCGCTCTCGAACTCAACCGCGAGGTCCGCTCGCGGGCCCGGTCCCGGCGTTCGGGCGCGCTCCGGCGACCGGGCCGGCCAGAAACCTACTTCGCGGAGGACCGCCATGCCGATGCTGAACGGGGAAAAGATACGAGAATTTCGAGACTCCATAGGTCTCACCCAGGCGGAATTCGTCGAGTATCTGGCTAAACGAGCACCGAAATCGGAGGACAAATCACTAATTGACTGGATAGAACGCCGCGCACACGAAGGCAATCCGGATCCACTATCGGCTGGATGGGTCAGTAGAATCGAAAATAACAAGGTAAATGTAAGACCAATAACTGCTCGGTTCATCGCCACAGGAATGGGATTGGAAGTAAACGACATTCTCACTAGTGTCCGGTTGAGGCGGAGGATTTTTTCGAAAAAGTCTTTGTGATCGGTTGGTTGCGGGTGATTTCGGTTGGTGTCGATTTTATCCGAGCTCAGTCGGGCTGTGAGTTCCGGGACATGGTTCATGGTGGCCGTTT
>JAJDYL010000172.1 GCA_022825195.1 Alphaproteobacteria bacterium | reverse complement strand
GGGCAGATGGGCTCCACCACGTTCAACGGCCTGCTCCCGGTTCTCAGGGACGAGTGGGGGATGAGCAACACCCAGGGCGGTCTGATGTCGGGCATCATCTTCGGCGTCTATGCGCTCTCGGTGCTGGTGCTGGTGACGGCGACAGACCGGTTCCAGGCCCGCCGGATCTACATGATCGGCGTCTTCGCCAGCACGGTCAGCCATCTGGGCATGGCCTATGTGGCCCACGATTTCGTAACGGGCATGATTTTCCGCGCGATTGCCGGCTTCGGTTGGGCCGGGACCTACATGGTCGGGCTCCGGGTGCTGAGCGACGAGCTGGAAGGGCGGATACGGTCGCGCGGCGTGGCCTTCCACGCGGCCGCGATGGGCACGGGCGGCTCGCTCTCCTTCTTCCTTGCGGGCGAGATCGACCGGTGGCTCGGCTGGGAAACGGCATTCCTGGTCAGCGCCGCCGGCACGGCAGGCGCCTTCCTGATTGCGCTGGCGCTCTTCCCGCGCCGCGAGCCGACGCCCTCCGGCACCAATCCGCTTGCGGATTTCGGGCATGTGTTCCGCAACCGCTCCGCCATGGCCTATATCGCCTGTTACGGCGTGCATACCTGGGAGATGTTCGCGGTGCGCTCCTGGGCGGTCGCGTTCCTCACCTTTGCGGCGATGCGCTCCGGCTACGGGCCCGAATACTGGTTTGCGCCAACCGTAGTCGCCATGCTGATGGAGCTTCTCGGGACCGCGAGCAGTCTCGGCGGCAACGAGTTCGCGATCCGCATCGGACGCCAGCGCTGGGTATTGCTTGCGATGAGCGTGTGCATGGGGCTCGCCTGCGCCACGGGCTTCATCTCCGGTTGGGGCTACTGGGCGGCGGCGGCGCTCTGCATCCTTTACAACATGGCGATCTACGCGGACTCATCGGCGCTCACGGCCGGCACCATCGGGGCCTCGGAGCCCGAACGGCGCGGCGCCACGCTCGCCGTACATTCGCTCACCGGCTACGGGCTCGGCTTCGTCGGGGCGGTGGCGCTGGGGGCCATCCTCGACATCATGGGCGGCGAGACGGTGCTGGCCTGGGGCGTGGCTTTCGCCCATATCGCGCTGGTGATGGCGCTCGGGCCGCTCGCGCTGCTCTTCCTGAAGCCGGCGGACCTGGCGGGCGACCGGGCGATCCGCGCAGGAACGAAACGGACATGACGGCCATGCACGAAACCGAGGTGCTTGCCGCGAACGAGGCCTTCTACCGCGCTTTCGACGACGGCGACCGCGAGGCGATGCGCCGCCTGTGGGCCTCGCGCGCGCCGGTCGTCTGCGTCCATCCGGGCGGCGCGGCGATCATCGGGCGCGAAGCGGTACTGGCAAGCTGGGACGCGATCCTGGGCGCGCCGACCCGGCCCGCCATCGTCTGCCTCTCGCCGAACGCGCTGTGCTATGACGGCTTCGCTCTGGTAAGCTGCGTGGAGCGGCTGGCCGGCGGCGTTCTGGTGGCGACCAACGGGTTCGTGCTCGAGGACGGCGTCTGGCGGATGGCGCTCCACCAGGCCGGCCCGGCGCCCGGAGGCCGCTGACGCGGCCGCTTCGTTTCCGCGTCCAGGAGAACGCGCACCATGCCGACCGCCCAAGTCAACGGCACCGGGATTTTCTATTCCATCGAAGGGCCGCAGACCCGCCCTGTCGTGACGCTCTCGCACTCGCTGATGGCGAACCACCGCATGTGGGATGCGCAGATGCCCGCGCTCCGGGACTATTGCGTGCTCCGCTACGACACGCGCGGCCACGGCACCTCCGCTGCTCCGGAAGGCCCCTACACGCTGGAGATGCTGGCCGACGACGCCATCGCGCTGCTCGAAGAGCTGGGCATCGAGAAGACGGTGTTCTGCGGGCTTTCGATGGGCGGCATGACCGCGCAGACGCTGGCGCTCAAGCGCCCGGACCTGCTGCGCGGCCTCATCCTTTGCGACACCTCCAGCCGCTATGACGCCGACGCCCGCCAGCAATGGCAGGAGCGCATCGCGGCGGCGGAGGAGAACGGCATCGAGTCCCTGGTGGAGGGCACCATCGACCGCTGGTTCTCGCCGGAGTTCTGCGAGCGTCACGGGCAGGAGGTGGATGCGGTGCGCGCCATGATCCGCGCAACGCCGCTCGCTGGCTACAAGGGTTGCGCGGCGGCGATCTCGCAGCTCGACCTGACCGACCGGCTCCACGAAATCCGCGTGCCGACGCTCGCCATCGTCGGCGAGAACGACCCGGGCACGCCGGTTTCCGCGCATGAGGTGATCGCCGACCGGATTCCCTCGGCGGACCTGCTGGTGCTGCCGCACGCACGCCACCTCTCCAACATCGAGGACTCCATCGGCTTCAACACGGCGCTGTGCGCCTTCCTGATGGAGCACTCCGGCGCCCGCAGCAAGGCGGGGGAGATGTAGGGGTTCCGGGCGATGTCGTTCTAAGCCGCGACCAAGGATTCGATGGAATCGGTGCTGACCGAATTCCGCGCGCAGTCGAGGTCGTAGGCGGCCTGCAGCTTCAACCAGAATTCGGGCGTCGTGCCGAGCGCCTTTCCTATGCGCAGGGCCGAGTCGGCCGTTACCGACCTGCGCCCGAGCACGATCTCGTTTATGCGCCTCGGCGCAACCCCGATCGTCCTGGCCAACCTGTATTGGCTGATGCCGAGTTCGTCGAGAAACTCCGCGAGGTGTTCTCCAGGGTGAATCGGTTCTGTCATGGGCGGCTCCGATATGTGTCAGTGGTAATCGACGACTTCGATGTCGGCAGCTCCGTTCTCCGTCCACCGAAAGCATACCCGCCATTGATCGTTGATCCGTATGCTGTGAAGCCCTTTGCGGTTTCCTGAAAGGGCTTCGAGGCGATGTGACGGGGGATTCCGGAGGTCCGTGAGTTCCTGCGCCGCAACCACCCGCTGAAGGCGCATCCGGGCCCGGCGCAGGATCGTTGGCGGAAGCCTTCGAACGCTCCTTCCGGCGAAGACATCGGCTGTCGTTTTGTCCTTGAACAGTTGCATTCGGCCCATGATAACGGTACAGGATAATAACGAGAAGGGATAATATTTTGGCGCCGCGCAGCGGCTTTTGTCCACAAGGAAACGGGGCCGCGCCCGTGCAAGGCGCGACCCCGTCAAGGCACAAACGGTTGACCCGTCTCAGCCCGCCGCGACGAGCGCCTGGTCGAGGTCGGCGAGGATGTCGTCGATGTGCTCCAGGCCAATGGAGAGGCGCACATAGCCGGGCGTGACGCCGGTGGCCGCCTGCTCCTCCTCCGACAGCTGCGAATGGGTGGTGGTCGCCGGATGGATGGCGAGGCTGCGCGCATCGCCGATATTGGCGACATGGAAGAACAGTTCGAGCGCGTCGATGAACTTCCGTCCGGCCTCGCGCCCTCCGCCCAGTTCGAAGCCCACAAGCGCGCCGTAGCCGCCGTCGAGATAGGCGTCGGCGCGGCGCCTCTCCTCGCCGTCCATCAGCCCCGGATAGATCGTCTTCGCAACTGCGGGGTGACGGTCCAGATAGGCGGCGACGGCGGCCGCATTGCTGTTGTGCCGCTCCATCCTGAGCGGCAGCGTCTCCAGCCCCTGCAGGAACAGGAAGGCGTTCATCGGCGTGGTCGCCGCGCCCAGGTCGCGCAGGAGGGTCGTCCGGGCCTTGATGATGTAGGCGATGGGCCCGAGCGGCTTGACCGCCTCGGTCCAGACCGCGCCGTGATAGCTGGGGTCCGGCTCGTTCAGGTAGGGCTGGCGCTCGGGGAAGGCCTCCCAGTCGAAATTGCCGCCGTCGACCAGGAGGCCGCCGATGGAGGTGCCGTGCCCGCCGATATATTTCGTGGTGGAATACATGACGACCGCCGCCCCGTGGTCGAAGGGCCGGCAGATGAGCGGGGCGGCCGTGTTGTCCATGATGAGCGGGATGCCGTGTTCGCGCCCGATGTCGGCGACCTCCCGGATCGGGAAGACATGGAGCTTCGGGTTCGGCAGCGTCTCGGCATAGAAGGCGCGCGTCCTGTCGTCGATGGCGCGGCGGAAATTCTCCGGGTCGGCCGGATCGACGAAGCGCACCTCGATGCCCTGGTCCTTCAGCGTGTTGGCGAAGAGGTTCCAGGTGCCGCCGTAGAGGTCGGTGGAACTCACCACATTGTCGCCGGCATGGGCGACGTTCTGGAGCGAGAATGCCGTCGCCGCCTGGCCCGAAGCCAGCGCCAGCGCCGCGACTCCGCCTTCCAGCGCCGCCATTCGCTCCTCGAACACGGCCTGGGTCGGATTCATGATCCGGGTGTAGATGTTGCCGAGCTCCGAGAGCGCGAACAGGTTCGCGGCGTGCTCGGTGTCCCGGAACTGGTAGGACGTGGTCTGGTGGATCGGGACGGCGACCGAACCGGTATTGGGGTCGCCCCGGTGGCCCGCATGGAGCACGATGGTCTCCGGACGCGGGCTGCGGTTGCTTGACACTGGCAGGGAACTCCTCTCTTGCCTGAACGGGCGCCGGACCATAGGCCAGCGGCGCAGGAAAGCAATTCGTGCAGGAGGCCGAGAATACAATGCAGGTCCTGATTCTTCCGGGCGATGGCATCGGCCCCGAGATTGCGTCCGCGGCAAGACGGGCGCTGGAGGCGCTGGACGCCCGGTTTGCGCTCGGATTGCAGCTTTCGGAGGGCCGGGTCGGCCTCGAGGCGCTGGAGCGGGACGGGACGACGTGGCCCGATGCCGCAGAGGCGGCGGTGCGCGCGGCGGACCTCACCGTGCTGGGGCCGGTCGACACGGCCGCCTATCCGCCGCCGGAGGAGGGCGGCGTCAATCCGAGCGCCGCGGTCCGCACGCGGCTAGAACTCTACGCAAACATGCGCCCGAGCCGCGCGCTGAGCGGCGTGCCGGCGCTGGCGCCGGGCATGGACCTGCTGGTCGCGCGCGAGAACACGGAAGGCTTCTATGCCGACCGCAACATGTTCGCCGGTTCGGGCGAGTTCATGGCGACCGAGGATGTCGGGCTCGCGGTCCGCAAGATCACCCGCAAGGGCTCCGAGCGCATTGCGCGCGCCGCCTTCGCCGCCGCCCGCGACCGGCGCCGCAAGGTGACGGTCGTCCACAAGTCCAACGTGCTGAAGCACACAGACGGGCTCTTCGAGCGCGTGGCTCGCGAGGTTGCCGCCGATTGGCCCGATGTCGAGGTGGACGATGTGCATGTGGATGCGGCGGCGGCCCTGCTGGTGCGCGAGCCCGAACGCTTCGACGTGCTGCTCTGCACCAATATGTTCGGCGACATCCTCTCCAACCTGGCCGCCGAGCTCTCCGGCGGGCTGGGCCTGGGAGGCTCCATCAATGCCGGCGACAGCGTTGCGGTGGCGCAGGCTGCGCATGGCAGCGCGCCCGATATTGCAGGCAAGGACATGGCCAACCCGAGCGCCCTGCTCTTCTCGACGGCGCAATTGCTCGCGTGGAAAGGCGCGCGGGAGCAGAACAATGCGCTCATGGAAGCCGCGCGGGTTCTGGAGGGCGCCGTCGAAACGCTGCTCGCCTCGCCCGAAACGCGCACGCCCGACCTTGGCGGCCCGCTCGGCACGCGCGCCTTCGCCGACCGGGTGGCCGCCGGCATTTCTTCACACGCCCCTTTGCCGGGATGACAATAGGGGCGGCGGATACGGAACACGGAGGCGGCAATGATAGAGATCGAGCGGATCGACCATTTCGTGATGCGGGTGAAGGATGTCGAGGCCACATGCGACTTCTACGCGAAGGCGCTCGGCATGGAGGTCGTTACCTTCGGGCGGGACGGCATCGGCCAGGACGGGGTGGTCCGGAAGGCGCTCCGCTTCGGCCGGCACAAGATCAACCTCCACCCGGACGACACCGACTGGTACCGCGCCCGCGACCCGCGCTGCGGCGGCGAGGATTTCTGCCTCATCACCGAGACGCCGCTGGAGGAGGTCGTCGCGCATCTGGAAGCCTGCGGCGTCGAGATCGAGACCCCGCCGTCGGAGCGCAGCGGCGCGCTCGGCCCCATCCGCTCGGTCTATTTCCGCGACCCGGACGGCAATCTCGTCGAGGTCTCGAACTACCTGTAGCCCGACGCCCGGCCGGTCATTCCGGCCGGACGAAGGCGACGAGCGCGGCATCGGCCCCCCGGCCCGTGGCGACGACGACGAACTGGCGCCCGGACCGGGCGCGATAGGTCATCGGGTTGCCGAAGGTCCTGCCCGGCGTCGCACCGCGCCAGAGCTCGGCCCCCGTCGCCCTGTCGAACGCATAGAGGTAGGGCTCGCCGCCGCCGAGGAAGACGAGGCCCCCGGCGGTCGCGATCGGGCCGGAATTGCCGAGCGTGCCGAGCCGCGCCGGCAGCTCGACGCCGTTCAGCAGCGGATGGGCGCGTATCTCAGGGCTGCCCTCACCGAACGGCGCCTTCCATGCAATCTCGCCCGCATTCAGGTCGAGCGCCACCAGATGAGCCCAGGGCGGCCTGGTGAGCGGGATCGGGCCGAGCCTGCTCTCCGGGGTCTCGGCGGCGCCCGGCCCGTCCGCTTCCCGGTACATGAGGAGCGTGGCCCCGTAGGGGCAATTGTTGCTGTATTCGACATCGACCTCCGGATCGTTGCCCTCGTTCACGCAGACCTGGTTCGTATCGGCCTCTTCCGATGTGCGCACGAACAGGAGCCCCGTTTCGGGGTCGAAAGCCGCCCCGCCCCAGTTCGCGCCGCCGCTGGCGCCCGGGCGCTGGAGGGTCCCGCGAAGGCTCGGCGGCGTGAACAGCGGACCCAGCCGGAACCGCTTCATCTCCGCCACCGCGAGCGCGTGGATCTCCGGCGTCAGGTCGTTCGCGTCCTCCAGCGACACGCCCTGCGCGGCGAATGGCGGCGGCTTCGTCGGGAAGGGCTGCGTCGGATAGAGCGCTTCGCCGGGCACGTCCGTCTCCGTGTCCACCGCGCGCTCCTCAATGGGCCATACCGGCTCGCCTGTTACCCGGTCGAACACATAGGTGAAGCCGTGTTTGGAGACCTGCGCCACCGCGTCGATCTCGCGTCCGTCCACATTTATCGTCACAAGATTCGGCGCCGCGGCGAGGTCGTAGTCCCAAACGCCGTGATGCACCGTCTGGAAATGCCACTTCCGCTTGCCCGTGCGCGCGTCGAGGCAGACCAGAGACTCGGCGAAGAGGTTCGCGCCGGGCCGGCGGCCGCCCCAGTAGTCGCTGCTCGGCGTGCTCGTCGGCACGTAGAGGAGGCCGCGCTCGACATCGACCGACATCAGTCCCCAAACATTGGCATGGCCGGTGAAGCGCCAGGACCCGTTCTCCCAGGTGTCCGCGCCGAACTCGTCGGCCGATTGCGGGACGGTGAAGAACACCCAGCGGCGCTCGCCGGTGCGCGCATCAAAGGCCTGGACAGTGCCCGGCGGGTCGAACTTGCGCTGCAGGCGGTCGGGAATGCGGCTGCCCACGATCACCAAGTCCTCGAACACGACCGGCGGCGAGGTCTGGTCGAACTCGAAGCGGGTCACCGGGCGGGCGAAGGCGTCGGTCAGCGACACGCTTCCGCCCTCGCCGAAGCCCGCGTCCGGCCTGCCCGTCGCGGCGTCTATGGCGTAGAGGCGGTCTCGGCTGTTGAGGAAGATGCGGCGCTCGTCCCCGCCGCTCCAGTATGCAACGCCCCGGTGCTTGAAGCCCCTCGGCCCCGCGCCCTTGGGTCCGCCTTCATAGACCCTGGGATCGAAGGTCCAGAGTTCCGTGCCCGTTTCCGCGTCGAGAGCCGCCACGCGCGTGTACATGGTCGAGAGGTACAGGACGTTATCGACCATGACCGGCGTCGCCTGGAACGGGCCCGGCCGGGTGCCGTACTGCGCAAGCGGGGCCTCCTTCGGGTCCCACTGCCAGGCGATCTCCAGTTCGCCGACATTGGCGGCCGTAATGTCCCCGACCGTGGAGTATTTCGTCTGCGCCTGCCCGCCGCCGACATAAGGCCATTCGATCATGCCGCCCGGTTCGTGGGCACCCGCATGAGCAGCAGCCAGAAGGACGGCTGCGGCGACCATATGCTTCATCGAGGACATTCCGGCCCGGATTTCTCGCATGGGTCAGCGGTCGGCGCGGGCGAGGACGGCGTCGAGCAGCACGTTGACCGCCTCGACGGTCGGCTCCCAGGGGATGTCTTCCGCCTCGTTGTGGGTGATGCCATCGACGCAGGGGCTAAATACCAGTGCCGTCGGCGCGATGCGCGAGATGTAATAGGCGTCGTGGCCGGCGATGCTGCGCATGTCCATGCAGGACGCGCCGCGCGCCTCGGCCGCCTGCCGCACCAGGCCGGTGCACTCGGGGTCGAACACCTCGTCGCCGAAGGTCCATTCGGCCGTGACTTCGGCCTCGACCTGCGCCTTTTCGGCCGCCAGTGCCAGCGCCGCGCGCGTCTTCCCGACCATCTCGTCCGTGACGGCGCGGTCCGTGTGGCGCATATCGACGGTCACCTCGGCATATTCCGGCAGGATGCCGAACCTGTTGGGCCAGATCTGCATGCGCGAGGCCGAGGCGCGCCCGACCGGCTCGTACTCCCACCCGATATCGTTGACGGCGGCAAGGAAATAGGCGGCGCCGATCATCGCGTTCCGGCGTTTCTTCATCTCGGTCGGCCCGGTATGGGCGCACTCGCCGCGGAAGATGCAGTTCAGCGCATGGCTGTAGTAGCCGCCCGTCACCACGCCGATGGAAACGCCCTCTTCCTCCAGCAGCGAGTCCTGCTCGATATGCAGCTCGAAATAGGAGTCGAGCGCCCGCCCGCCGACCGGCGCGGCGCCCAGATAGCCGATCCGCTGCAGCTCATCGCCGTAGCGGATGCCGTCATCGTCCACGAGGCCGTGCAGCCACTCCACGGTCGCGAGCCCCACGAAGACGCGCGACGCGGCCATTGGCGGGGCGAAGCGCGCGCCCTCCTCATTGGTCCAGTTGACCACCTCGACGGGGCGTTTCGTGGCGATGCCGTTGTCGTCGAGCGTGCGCAGGATTTCGAGGCCCGCCAGCACGCCCAGGATGCCGTCGAAGCGCCCGCCGGCCGCCTGGGTGTCGAGGTGGCTGCCCACCAAGACCGGCGGCAGGCTGTCGTCCCGTCCCGGGCGCCGGGCGAAGATGCTGCCCGCCGCATCGACCGTGACCCGGCAGCCGCCGGCCTCGCACCATTCGACGAGTTGGTCGCGCATCTCCCTGTCGCTGTCCGAGAGCGCGAGGCGCCGCAACCCGCCCTTCGGCCCCGTTCCGATCGCGGACGAACGGTCGAGCGTGGACCGGAGGCGTTCGGCATCGATGGAGAGGTTGGGAAGCGATGTCGGCATCGCGACGCTCCTGCTGTCGGGAAGAGACGGACGCCGAGATTAGTCCAAACAAGTCGAGGCGGACACGAATTCGCGCTAGCCTGCGCCGCATGGTACCCGACACAGCGAAGAGCGCCCCTGCATCGGCGCTCGCGGTGAAGCCGCTGTCGTCCGTCGGCGCGGCGGAAGTCGAGGGCATCGACCTCTCGCAGGACCTCGATCCGGCGGAGGTCGCGGCGGTCCTGGCCGCCATCGCCGGCAATCCCGTGCTGATTTTCCGCAATCAGCGCCTGTCGAAGGACCGGCAAGCGCGGTTCAGCGGCTGTTTCGGGGAGCTGGAGGGTCACATCGCCAGGCTGTCGGACGGCAGGACCTTCCCGACGGTCCACACCCTGACCAATCTCGGTGCAGACGGGTCCCTCATCAACATGGACGTGGCCAGGCTCAACTGGTTCTGGCACACGGACAAGTCGTACCACGCGGTGCCTGCCTTCGTGACGATCCTCCACGCCGTCGAGGTGCCGCCCTCGGGCGGCGACACGCAGTTCTCCGATGCCCGGATGGCCTACGACGCGCTGACGCCGGGCATGAAGGCGCGGATCGACGGACTTCGCGCGGTGCATGACTGGGTTGCCAGCCGCATCAATTCCGGGACCTCGCCCGCGACCGCCGAACAGCGGCGCACCCGCCCGCCGGTCTCCCACCCGCTCGTGCGGACCCACCCCGACACGGGCCGCAAGTCGCTCTATCTCGGCGTGCATGTCTCGCATATCGAGGGCCTGCCGCAAGCCGAAAGCGCCGCGCTGCTGGCGGAACTGACGGACCATATCGGGCAGGAGCGGTTCATCTATACCCATGGCTGGCGGAAGGGCGACGTCGTGATGTGGGACAATCGCTGCCTCCTCCACCGGGCGTTGCCCAACTACGAGATCGCACGCCACCCCCGTGTGCTGAACCGCACGGTCGTCGTGGGCACGAGACCGCGCTGAGCGAACCGCCGTCCCAGCGAACCGCGGGCGGGTCAGAAGGGAAGCGAACGGGGCGCGATGGTATCCCCGTCGCGTCCCAGGAAGTCGCGCCCGGGCGCCTCCGCCAGCATCCGCGCCTGGGACTCCTCCAGCCGGCCCGCCGCCCCCTCCGGGTCGAGATGCAGCGGCCTGCCGTCCTCCACGACCGGCTGCCCGTCCACGAAGACCTCGCGCACCGCCCGGTCCGCCGCCTCGAAGACGAACGTGCGCAGCGGGTCGTGCGCCGGGCGCATGGCGGGATGGTCGAGGTCGAGCAGCACGATGTCCGCCTTCGCGCCGGGCGCCAGCCTGCCGAGATCGCCGCGCCCGAGCGCATCCGCTCCGCCCACCGTGGCGGCGCGGAACATTTCGCCGGTATCGACCGCGCGGTAGTCGCCCGCCATCACGCGGGCCAGCAGAATGGCGAGGCGCATCTCCTCGACGAGATTGTGGGGCGCCACATCGGTGCCGATCCCGACATTGACCCCGCGCGCCCGGTAGCGGCCGAAATGGTTCATCGCCTGCCCGTAGCGGGCGAAGGGTGACGGGCAGTGCGCCACCGACGCTCCGGAGTCGGCGAGACGGCCGAGATCGGCGTCGCCGCGCCAGCGGATGTCGGGGTGCTCGTCGATGAACAGGGCGTGCCCGAGGATGGCGCCGGGCCCGAGAAAGCCGATGTCGGCCGCATATTCCAGCGGCGTCTTGCCGTGCCGGTCCACGATCTCGTGGAATTCAACCTTGGACTGCGAAATATGGGTCGTGAGCGGGCGCCCGGTTTCGCGCGCGAAGGCGGCCGCATCCCGCAGGGTCGACTCGGTGCAGGTCTCGATCTGTCCCGGGAAGACGATGCCGCGCAGCCGCCCGCCCGGATGCCGCTCGGCCTCCTCCATGACGCGGACCGCGGCCTCGAAAGCCCGCCGGCCCTCCGCCTCGTCCCACTCGAACTGGAGGCGGCGCCGGTTGTCGATCTTCCAGCGTGCATCGGCGAAATAGGGGCCGATATAGTAGCGAAGCCCGCTGCGGCCGGCGCATTCGAGCCACCCTTCCACCGGCCCGGAAAGATCGACCACGGTGGTGACGCCGGACAGCAGCAGCTCCGCATAGGCCATTTCCATCCCCGCCCGGCGGCCGTCCGCGTCCAGGACGAAGGCGCACATGCGCTCATAGAGCCCGGTGTCGTACATTTCCGGGACGCCGTGGTCCTCCCGCACGCCCTTGTAGGCGGGTTCCGTGTGCGGATGGGAATGGAGGTTGACGAGGCCCGGCATCGCGAAGCGGCGCGAGCCGTCGATGCTCCGGTCCGCGGCGCCCTCGTAGCGGCCGCCGACCTGCACGACGCGGTCCCCCGCAAAGGCGATGTCTCCGTCCTGCAGATAGCGGTGCCGGCCGCCGTCCCAGGCCGCAATCCAGGCCGCATTGCGAATGACGGTGATGTTGTCGCTCATGGCTTCGCCTCCCGGTCCCGGCCGCGTCTCCTAGCCCGGAATTCCCGCCCGTGCCAACGCCCGCCGGTCAAAACAGTATCGCGGCGCCGGCGAGCAGCAGCGCGGCGCCGTACAGCCGGGTGAGGCCGGCCGGGAGCCGCGGCCACTTCTCCAGCGCCACCGCGACGGTCAGGAACACGATCCAGACGGGATTCATGACGCCCGCGACGAACAGCAGCAGCATGAGCGCCCAGCAGCATCCCGCGCAATAGAGGCCGTGCTTCAGGCCCATCCCGAAGGCGCCGCGCATGCCTTCGCGCCATTCCGCCATCAGGAAACCGAGCGGCGTGCGGCAATATCTCAGGCAGGCCTGCTTCAACGGCGTCAGCTGGTAGAGGCCCGCGAGAAGCAGCAGCCCCGCGGTCAGCCGGTCCGAGCTGCTCTCGATCATCGGCGTCAGCAGGGCGCCCGCCTGCAACGCCCACTGCGCGCCGGCGGCGAGCAGGGAAAACAGGACCCAGACGAGCAGATAGGCGCCGGCGAAGACCAGCGACCGCGACACCGTCCGCCCGGCCTGTCCGCCGCCCCGCTCCACGGAATCGAAGGCGAGGATCATGGGCGCGGCCGAAGGCAGCATCATGGCCACCATCATCGCGCCCCACATGACGAAAACGGCCAGCGCCGTGTCCGGAGACCAGACGGCGTCGACCGGCATCATCGCCCGCACGAAGGGATGCGACATGTCGAGCGTCATCCAGGCGACGAACGCCCATCCCGCTCCGAGGACGAGCCCGATCGCCGTCCAGATTTCCGCCTGGCGCAGAAACCGGCGGACGGCCGCGTGCAGCGAAGGCTCCGGACGGATCAGGCGATTTCCTTGGGCGCCAGGCCTCCCATCGAGGCGGCGAGCGGATCGGCTTCCCCTCGCTTCCCGGTGGAGCGCGCGGGAACCGGCGTATCGAACGCATAGCCGGGATCCTGTTGCTGGCGTTTCCAGGTCTCGCGCATCTCCCGCCACGCGCCGATCAGCGTGCGGGGCGGCGGCATGTCCTCCCGCACGGTGCGATGCAGCTTCTTCAGGTTGTAGCAGGGCACCACGGCGAACATGTGGTGCTCCAGATGCCAATTCATGTGCCAGTAGAGGAACTCCGTCACGGGATCGAGCGTGATGGTCCGGACGCACTTCCTGAAATCGGCGACATTGCTCCTGAGCCCGCAATGCTGCGTCACGCCGGCGAAGTACCGGAGCCAGTTGGCGATGAACGGCGAGCCGGAAACGATGACGGCCAGGATGGGTTCCCCGATCCCGATCGAGAAGACGATCACCGCCGCATGCAGGCCCAGCACGGTCCGGGCCCATGCCTTCGCTCTCGCCCGCTGCTTCGGGAACCCTTCGTAAAGCTCCGATCCCCACGAATTGAAGGGATTGTCGAACCGGTCCAGCGCGATCCTGACGAACTGCTTCAGGTTGGGGACCAGGCCCCGCGACTGGTATCCGCCCGTCAGGTTCACGGTGAACAGCTGAAGCAGGTAGAGCGGGTGGAGGGACGGCTTCTCCGGCATGACCTCCTCGCGGTCGCCCTCCGGAAACAGCGTGTTGCGGTGGTGGTAGGTGTGGCTGAACCTGTAGATGTGGAAGTTCAGCCAGCCGAGGAAGGAGAATACCCGCAGGAAGAACTCGTTGAGCCACCGCGTCCTGAACACGGTGGCGTGGCACAGCTCGTGATGGGGCGCGGTGAAGAATGTGGCGACCGTGCCATGCAGGAACAAGGCGACGGCGAACGCCCACCAGACCTCCTGCTGGAAGAACAGGAAGGCCGACGCGCCGGTTGCAAGCCAGATGGCGAGGTGCCCCGCCGCCTGGACCAGGCCGCGCGCGTCGCTGCGCTGCGCGAGCGCGCGAAGCTCGGAGGGCTCGACCGGGCAGCGGTACCAGCGGAGCGGGCGCTTCCTTCGAAACTCCGCGGGCGGCAGCGATTCGTCCGGCGCGATTCCCGGCGCCTTTGGGTGCATGGCATTCTCCCGGAAGGCCGCAATCCCCGGCATTTTATTCGCGGGCGCGGGGCGCGACAACAGGATGCCGCCCGGTCCCGGACCCCCCCGGCGCAAGACAATGCCGGCGCTCCGTGGCATGATTGCCGCGCCGGGCGGCCCAATCCCGCCGGCAAGCGAGGCATGATGGCTACGCGCACGATCCCCGTACTGGACCTGCAGCGCTTCGAGAGCAGGAACCCGGCGACAGTCGCCGCCGCCGCGCGCGAGCTGGACGGCATTTGCCGCGAGATCGGCTTCGTCGTGGTCGGCAATCACGGCGTGCCCGAAGAAACCCAGCAGGCGCTCTACGAGTCCGCGCAGGCTTTCTTCGACCTGCCGCTCGAAGCGAAGATGACGGTTCGCCGGCCGCAGCATGACCAGAACCGCGGCTACATCCCCTATGGCGAGGAGACGCTGGCCCGGATGCACGGCGGCGACACGCCGCCGGACTACAAGGAAGTGTTCGCCATCGGGCCGTTCGGCCGCCCGGACGACCGCTACCATTCGCGCGAGCGCTCATATCCGAACTTCGCGCCCAATCTCTGGCCCGCCCGTCCGCCGGGCCTCGAACCCGCGATGAAGGCGTATTTCCTGGCGCTCGAAGAGCTTTCGCACCGGCTCTCCCGCTATTTCGCGCTGGCGCTCGGGCTTCCCGCGGACTGGTTCCTGGACAAGCTCGACCGCCATGCGAGCCAGCTCCGCCTGCTGCACTATCCCGCGCCGGACCGCGAGCTGGAACCGGGCCAGTTGCGCTGCGGCGTCCACACCGACCTCGGCATGATGACGATCCTGCGCAACGAGGCGGCGGCCGGCGGCCTGCAGGTGCGCCCGCGCGCCAGCGAGTGGATCGACGCGCCGGCCATCGACAACACCTTCGTCGTCAATATCGGCGACCTGCTGATGCGCTGGACCAACGACCGCTGGGTCTCGACGCCGCACCGGGTGGCCGTGCCGGAGGCCGAGGCGCGGTCCCGCTCCCGCCGGTTGTCCATCGGCTATTTCACGCGGCCGAACTACGACGCGCCGATCGCCTGCATCGGCACCTGCGTGGATGCCCGGCACCCGCCGCTCTACGCGCCCACAACGGTCAGGATCTACAATGACGCCCGCTTCGCCCGCGGCGCCGGCCCCCGCCGCAGCGAACCCGCGCGGGCGGGGATGGGCGGCGCCTAGTCTGCAGGGCGTACCCCGCGCTACGGCAGCGTGACGAGGCCGCCGGAGGTTACGCAGGTCTGGCCGGTGATGAAGCTGGCCGCGTCGCTCAGCAGGAAGCAGGTAAGTTCCGCGACATCCTCCGGCGTTCCGGTGCGCGCGGCCGGCGTCTCGCCGACGATGCGCGCGCGCATCTCGTCGCTCATGTCCCCGGTCATGTCGGTGTCGATCAGACCGGGCGCCACGCAGTTCACCCGGATTTCCGGCCCGAATGCGACGGCGCAGTTCCGCGAGAACCCGATCACCGCCGATTTCGACGTGCCGTAGGCGATCAGCCGGTCGCGCCGGATACGGCTGGGCGCGAGGCCCTGGATCGAGGAGATGCAGACGATGCGGCCGTCCTTCCGCGCCTGCATGGCTTCCTTCGCCCGCCAGACGCAGTGGAAGGCGCCGTCGATATTGACCGAGAGGATCCGCCTCCAGAGGTCGAGCGTCATGTTCGCATCGTCCTGGAACGACGCCGCGCCGGCATTGGCCACCAGCAGGTCCACCGGCCCCCGCGCCGCCTCGATGGCGTCGAACATGGCGGACGTGGCCTCCCAGGAGGCGACGTCGGCCCGGAAGACGGCGCCCTGACCGCCTTCCGCCGCCATCAGGTCGAGCGTTTCGGCCGCTGCGCCGGCGTTTTCCGCGTAGTTGACGGCGACCCAGGCGCCTTCGCGCGCAAGCTGGACGCAGATCGCCCGGCCGATGCCGCGCGACCCGCCGGTCACGAGGGCCGTGCGCCCCTCGAACCTCCTGCCGCTCATGCGCCCCGCCTCAGTCCGCCGCCGCGCGCCGGGCGTCGAGCGAAGCCGTCAGCAGGCACAGGATCTCGAACAGGATATTGGCTCCCGCAAGCGCGGTGATGCCTGCGGAGTCGAAGGGCGGCGACACTTCCACCAGGTCGCCCGCGACGAAGTCGATTCCCGCGAGCCGCCGCAGCAGCACGAGCGCCTCGGCGGTGCTGAAGCCTCCGATCTCAGGCGTTCCCGTGCCCGGCGCGAAGGCCGGGTCGAGGCAGTCGATATCGAAGGAAAGATAGGTCGGCCCGTCGCCGACGACCTCACGGGCAATGGCGGCCGCGCCTTTCGGGCCGATCTCGTAGACCTCCTCCATCGGCACGACGCGCATGCCGGCGTCGTAGCTGAACCTCCACCTGTCGGGATCGAAAAGCGCGCCGCGAATGCCGATCTGCACCGTCCGCTTCGGGTCCAGAAGCCCCTCCTCGACCGCGCGGCTGAAGGGCGCGCCATGGTGGAAGCGCGAGCCCTTGTCGTCGTCGGCCGTGTCGCAATGGGCGTCGATATGGACCATGCCGACCGGCGGCCCGCCGGAGAAGAGCGCGCGCATGATCGGCAGGCTGATCGAATGGTCGCCGCCGACGGAGAGGGGCACGGCGCCCGCCTCGCGCACCTTCGCAAACCCTGCCTGGATGTCGGCATGGGCGTCCTCCAGCCGATAGACGCGCTCGGTCCAGATATCGCCGCCGTCCACCACGCTGGCGGCGTCGAAGGGCGCGGCCCCGGTTGCCTGGTTGACCTTGCGGACCATGCTCGACAGGTCCCGGATCGCGCGCGGCCCGTGGCGGGCGCCCGGCCGGTTGCTGACGCCGCCGTCGAAGGGCACGCCGAGCACGGCGATATCGGCCCCGCTCACATCCTCGGCATAGGGCAGGCGCATGAAAGTCGGCAGGCCGAGATAGCGCGGCCGGGTCTGGGGGTCGCTCGTCACGGGCCGGGTCTCCGTTCCGGGGGATGGACGGGGTATATGTAGCGGATTCCGGCAATGAAGGGAGGGACGGGATGACCGAGAGGGAGAACGACGTCGGCGAAAGGGGAAGCGGAGCGGCGAGGCTGCCGCTCGCGGGGGTGCGCATTATCGATTTCACCCAGGTGCTCGCCGGCCCCTACTGCACGCAGCAGCTGGCGCTGCTCGGCGCGGATGTGGTGAAGGTCGAGAACCGCGCCGGCGGCGACCAGGGGCGCGGCCTCGGCCCCGCCACGGACCCGCGCCTTCTCGACCACGCCATGTCCACGCTGTTCCTGTCCGTCAATGCCGGCAAGCGGTCCTTGACCCTCGACCTCAAGCATCCCCGCGCCGGAGATGTCGTGCGCCGGCTGGTAGCGTCCGCCGATGTCCTCGTCCAGAACTTCAAGGCCGGGACGATGGACCGCATGGGCCTCGGCTACGAGGCGCTGAAGCAGGTCAATCCGCGCCTCGTCTACTGCTCCATATCCGGATACGGGCAGACGGGGCCCCGCGCGCCCGCCGCCGCCTACGACCCCTCGATCCAGGCGGCGTCGGGCATGATGGCGGTCACCGGGGCGGCCGGCGCCGACCCGCTCAAGACCGGATACTGGCTGACCGACATGGCGACCGCCACGCAGGCCTGTTTCGCCGTCTCGACCGCGCTCTACCACCGTGAGCGCACCGGCGAGGGCGACCATCTCGACCTTTCCATGCTCGACACCGCCGTCGGCATCATGGCGCCGACGATCGCCTTCTGGCAGGTGAACGGGCAGGAGCCCCGGCCGAACGGCAACAGGTCGCAGACGAACAACCCGACCTCCGACGCCTTCCCGACCGGCGACGGCTTCCTGATGGTGGCCGCGCCCACGCAGGGCCAGTTCGTCGCGTTCGCCCGCACCCTCGGCCTGGCGGACCTCCCGCATGACCCGCGCTTCGCCACCCTTGCCGACCGGATCGAGAACGCGGATGCGCTCCGCGAGAAGTTCGTCGCGGCGCTCGCCACAGCGGACGCCAGCGCCTGGGAGGCGCGCCTTGCCGAAGCCGGCGTGCCGGCGAGCCGCGTGTCCTCCGTGCCGCAGGTCTGCACGGACGGCCAGCTCGACCATCGCGGCGCCTTCCGGCCGGTCCCGCGCCAGCAGGCGCTGGGCGGCGGCGACGGCGTCTATGTGGACCTGGCCTTCCACGGCGCGAACACGGCCCGCGGCACCGACCGGCCGCCGCCGATGATCGGCGAACACACCGACGAAGTGCTGGCCGAGTTCGGCTTCCCGGAAGACGAGATCGCCGGCCTGCGCCGCGACGGGGCGATCTAGCCGGGGCCGCCCGGCCCTTCCCGGCTCAGCAACAGCCGGGCGCAGTCCGCGGCGGCGCGCTCGGCGCGGGCGGCAAGCGTCGCCCGGTCGGCGCTGCTGATCGGGTGCTCGATCACCGCGAAGGGGTAATCCTCCGCGCCGAGCACGCGCGCCATCAGTTCCGCCGCGCTCACGAATGTTTCCGTCATGATGCCGGCGGACGGCACCCCGATGCCCTCTCCGGCAACCGCGTCATGCAAACTGCACGACGAGCAGCTGCCTCAATCGCCAATGCCGGCGACGAGCGCATCCCAGCTCTTGGCTTCCTCCAGCAGGCCCTTGTCGGCCGGCGCGCTGTAGTTCGACTTGGTGCGCAGCACCACCTCGCCGACGCCGTACCGCTCCCTGAGCACCCGCTCGAAGGCATCGAAGAAGCCCTTGGTGCCTTCCTTGCCGTTCGAGATCACCCCGACGGTCGCGCCCTCCAGCGCCGCAAGCCGGACCGCGGGCGCGAAGCCCACGGCGCCTTCCTCATGCGACGGATCCAGTATCTGCATGCCTCGTTTCACTCCCTCGGTCGTCCGAACTCATGGAATCTCGCAATCGACGCAGGCGCCGATCGCCACCGTGACCGCCCGGCTCTTGGGCCCGAGCCAGGGCGGAATGACCGCGCCGAAGCCGCCGGCCGGGCCGCCGGCGGCAATCACCAGCAGGTCCTCCGGCTCCGACAGCGCCGTGTATTCCCAACCGCCGCGGTCCCGCACCACGGCTCCCTTGCCGCACTCGGCCCATTCCGAACGCAATATGCGCGCCTTCTCGAAAAGGTAGGCGCGGACATCGGCCTTGGACCAGCCGGCGGCATGGAAATGGGCGCGCAATTGCGGCGGCACGACGATGGCGTAATTGCCCGGCCAGATCGAGTAATGGCGCATGTTGGCGCGCATCTCGGAGGCGAAGGTGTCGAGGATTTCCTCAGGCACCGTCGTCCACTCGTTCATCAGCTGGCGCGGCGCGCCCGCCGCCATCACGGTGACGCAGGAGGCCCCGACGGGCATGCCGCGCTCCTCCGCGAGCGGCAGCCATTGCGAACCCGCCTCGTCCTCGGCGAGGCAATAGCTGATCTTTCCCGGATGCCCGAGCACCGAACGGTCGATGGCGCCCGGACGCACGTCCATCATGTTGATGAGGCAGAGGCGCAGCGCCCTGCCGATCGCCGTGGATGCCCGGTCGCTGGAGGCGAGCGCATTGAAGGTCGCGTCCATGCCGACCTCGGCCGCCATCGGCCCGTTGACGACGACCAGCACGGCGCAGCCGCCGGTGCTGGCGGTGGCGCCGTGCAGCAGGAAGGGCTCCTGCAGCATGGCGGTGAACGCCGCGACGACGACCGGGAAATGCATCGGCAGGCAGCCCGCCATGACCGCGTTGATCGCCAGCTTCTCGGCGGTGATCGCGCGGGCGCGCACCGGCTCCACGCCGACCAGGTGATCGGGCACGAGGCCCGCCCACTCCAGGCAGGCCTCGACGGCCTCCTCGGTCGGCGGCACCACCGGCAGGCCGTCGGTCCAGCCCCGGCTGTGATAGAATTCCTGCGCCGCCATCATGTCGGCGACTTCGTGGCGCGTGGATGAAAGCAGCATATACTGCTCCGCTGCATGACGGTGCCGCATGTTGGCGCGGCAGGCCGGCGCGCGCAAGCGGAACGGACCCGGACTACGCCACCCCGTCCAGCCGGTCGGCCTCGGCCAGCGCTTCCGGGCGGCGCGAGGGGTCGCCCCAGCCGCCGCCGCCGCCCGACAGCACCTCGAACACGTCGCCCGGCGCCACTTCGATGCCGACCTGCTTGCTCGGGAGCACGCGCCCCCCGCCGGAGCCGTGGTGGATATAGCGGTGCGGCAGGCCGTCCTCGCCGCCGAGAATGCCGCGCGCGCCGTAGCGCACCCCGTCGCCCGCCGTGTTGGCGACGGCAGGCTCGTCCGTCTCGACGCGCAGCTCCAGCTCCGCGCCGCAGCCGCCCCGGTATTCCCCGGCGCCGCCGGAGCCCGGCCGGAACTCGTGGCGCGCGATATGCAGCGGGAACCGGACCTCCGCCACCTCGACGCTGCCGAATTTCAGCCCGCCGGCGGAATGCCATTCGCCGACCGAGTGCCAGCCGTCCCCGCCCGGCGAGCCGCCGCCGCCGGGCCTGGCGTAGAACATGTGCCAGATGAAGCCGCGCCCGTTGCGCGGGTCCCTGCCCTTGATGGCGATGCGCAGCCGGCGGCCCCAGCCGGCCATGGTGCGCGCCGGGCAGGACTGGGCCAGCGCCGTCACGACCGCCTCGATGATCTCGTTGCCGCAATGGGAGGTGCACATGGTGACCGGCAGGCCGTCCTCGGCCCACACGATCGTCCCTTCCTTCAGCTTGACGGAGAGCGGGCGGAACGCGCCCTCGTTCTTCGGGATTTCCGGGTCGATAAGGTAGGAGAAGGACTGCGTGACCGCCGAGAACGTATTGGCGTGGCTGGAGTTGACGAAGGCGGTGCTCTGCGGGTCGGACGCGCTCAGGTCCACCGTCACCTCGCCGCCGCGGACCGTCGCCGTGGCGCGGATGGCGATATCGTGGCGCCCGTGGCCGTCGTCGTCGAGGAAGGCCTCGCCATGGAAGACGCCCTCCTTCCAGGTCGCGACCTCGGCCCGCGCCCGGCGCTCGGCGCCGTCCAGCACCGCCTCGCAGGCGGCCATGACGGTGCGCGGGTCGAACGTGTCCACCAGCGCCTGCAGCCGGGCCTCGCCCAGCCGCACGGAGCCGATCTGCGCCGCCAGGTCGCCCTTGAAATCGCGCGGGTGGCGGACATTCAGCGCCAGCATCTCCATGAGATCCTCGCGCGGGCGCCCGCGCTCCCAGAGCTTGAGCGGCGGGATTCGCAGCCCTTCGTGGAAGATCTCGGTGGCGGAGGGGTTGTAGGCGCCGTGGGTGGCGCCGCCGATGTCGCTGTGGTGGGCGCGGTTGATGGTCCAGAAGGCCAGCCGTCCGGCGACGAACACCGGCGCGAAGACGGTCACGTCCGGCAGGTGGCTGCCGCCGCCCGCATAGGGGTCGTTGACGACGAGCAGGTCGCCCTCATGGACATCGTCGCCGAACCTCGCGGACACCGCCTTCGCCGCCCACGGCATCGCGCCCACATGGACGGGAATGTGCTCGGCCTGCGCGACCAGCCGGCAATCCCGGTCGCAGATCGCGGCCGAAAAATCGCGCGACGAGTTGAGGATCTGCGAATAGGCCGTGCGCAGCATCGCCTCGCCCATCTCCTCGACGATGGCGGTCAGCCGATGGCTCACCACGGAGACGGTGATCGGGTCCAGATTGCGCGTCATGGCGGACTCCCCGGATGGCGGTCGGACCCATCGTAGCACCCTTTCCGCGGCCCCAGCAGCAAGCCGAGGCCCCTGGCCGGCCCGTGCGCGCCTGTCGTCAGGCGAACGAGCGCGGCCCGCTTCGCCATGCCTTCCCGAAAGAAGAACCAGCGCCGCCGCAACCGGAACAGCGGGTCCCTGGAGCCGACGGCCTGCGTCGCCTGAATCATGGACTCGTTGCCGTCCTCGGCCACCAGGTGGCGCAAGGCCGGGGGGCGCACGCAATAGGTCGCGAGGCCCGTATGCCAGAAGGCGGCGAGCGACCGGTCGATGTTCAGGCGCACCCGCGGGTAGGTCTCCAGGAAGCGCCGCGCGGCCGGGCGCGTGATTACATAGCCCTGGGTGCCGAAATGGGACCAGCGGAGCCAGCCCAGCCGATGACCGGTGTCCAGCGGCAGATGCGGGATGAAGCGCCGGACGGACCGGCCCCGATGCAGGAACACGACCCCGAACGACCCCGATGCCCGGTCGAGCGCGTCGAGGACCGCCGGCAGTTCGGGCGCTGGCTCGATGTCGTCTTCCAGGACCGCCATCGTTTCGGGCCCGTTCTCGACCATGTCGGCGAGGATCGCACGGTGGCTGAGCCAGTTGCCGAAGGCGCCCGCTCTCATCGACCAGCCCTGCCGGTCGAGAGCCTCGTAGTCGATGAGCGCCTCCTGGTCGGGCGTAAGGCAGCGACCGTCTACCGCCCGGAAGAGCTCGAATGCGAGGTCGAGTCCGGTCAGCGCGGCGCACACCCGGTCGCGCCGCTCCACCGCACGCTCGAGGTTGATGACGACGATCTTCATGCGCGCACGCCGCCCCGACCCGCCGGGGGCCGATGCGACTCTTGGTCCCAGGCCATGACCGGGACGCCTCGGAGGATTGCGCCTGCTAGTAGACCGGATGCGCAGCCATCGCCAGGGAGGCCTGGATCTCCCACACGGACTTGGCGACCGCCTGTCCGATCAGGTCCATCTTGCGCACCTGGTCGATGCGCGCACGCGCGCGCTCCAGTTCGCGGGGCGACAGCAATTCGTTGAAGATTCCGCAGGAGTCGCACAGGCAGATGATGACGATGTCCCGGGGGTCCGGAATCTCGTCCGACAGCAGAACCCCCATGATCCGGAGCTTGACCTCCCGTTCCGCCCGCCCGTCGACGGTCGGATAGCGGCGCGACCGGAAAACCCAAAGGAACCGGTCCTCCTCCCGGTTCAGCACGCCGGCTTCCACGAGCCGGTCGAGCGCCCCGTCGCGGATGTCGTCGGCATACGCCGCCGTGTTCTCGACCCAGTAGCGGGCGCCGTGAACTTCCTTCGACGCCGCAACGCGTTCCAGCGTCGGATCGAGCAACGGGTTGCCCGTCGGCTTCCCGTCGACAAGCATCAGCGACTCGAGGTCGGTGTCGATCCGGTCCGCCAGCGCCAGGTCCATGAGTACCGCGCCCGCCAACGCGCATTGCATCGACCACTCCGGAATCGGCAGAAAACTGCCGTCCTGGTCGTCGAGCAGCAGCAACATCATCTCCTCGGCGAAGCTGAGCATCGCCGTCAGCCCATAGCCGCCAGAGCCGCCGCCCTGTCGTCGTGTACTGCGAAGATGGTGAGAAAGCCGCTGATCTCGAAGACCTCACGGATACTTGGGCTGAGCGTGCAGAGCGCGATCGTCCCGCCCGACTGCTGAAGCCGCTTCGCACCCATCAGAAGCACGCGCAAGCCGGCGGAACTGATGTAATCGAGATTGCCGAAGTCGATGAGCAGCGCCGACTCGCCCTGTTCCAGTGCGGCCAGCACCCGCTCTTCGAAACTTCGAGCGTTCGCGCTGTCCAGCCGGCCTGTTGGCGCCAGCACAAATACGGCGCCTTCCTTGCTCTCTCCGATTTCCATGAATCGTCCCTGCCTGTAGGTCCAGAATTATCCGGGCCGTCAGCATAGCCAATTTCCCGGCCTGTCGCCATGCTTTCCGCGCAAGCGTACGCCGGTCGGCATCATGGCTCGAAACCGGGGAGCGACAGGGCGCCCCGGCGGCGGAGGTTTGAAAGGAGGCGGCGGACATGAAATGGAAAACCATCCGCGTCGAGGAGGGCGCGCCCGGGGTCGTGTCGCTCACTTTCTCGCGGCCCGACCGGCTGAACGCCCTGACCGTCCGGACCATGCAGGAGATCCACCGGGCGCTCGACGCGCTCCATGGCCGCACGGACCTTCGCCTGCTGCTGCTGGCGGCGGAGGGCCGGCACTTCACGGCCGGCGGCGATATCAACATGTTCCGCCGCATGGGCGCGGCGCCGGCCGAGGAACGGTTGCAGGCCGCGCTCCGCGGCTCGATGCTGGCCCATCGGATCGCCAGCCTGCCCTGTCCGGTCGTGGCGCGGGTGCAGGGCGGCGCGTTCGGCGGGGGCGTGACCCTGATCGCGGCGAGCGACGTTGCGATCGCCGGAGCGGGCGCGCGCTTCGCATTCACGGAACTGCGTCGCGGCGTCGTGCCGACAGGCGCCCTCAAGGCGCTGCTCACGCGCATCGGCACGGCCGCTTACAAGCGCTACCTCTTTACCGGCGAAACCTTCGACGCCGAGGAAGCCCGGCGCATCGGCCTGATCGACCGCGCCGTGCCCGACGAGAGCCTGGACGAAGCGGTGGAAGCCGCCGTGGAGGGATGCCTCGGCGCAGCCCCCGGGGCGGCCGCGGCCGTCAAGCGCGCGCTCGACCTTTACGACCGCAACGGCCCGGACGCACTCGGCATCGATGGCCTCTATGCCTTCGCCGAGAGCTGGGCGAGCGAGGAAGGCCGCGAGGGCACCGCCTCGTTCCTGGAAAAACGCCCGCCCGGCTGGCAGGTCTGACCGTTCACGCGAGGCGGCGCGCGGCCTCCTCCACCAGCTTCAGCCGGGGACAGCCGGGTTCCAGGCCGAAGGCCCTTGCAAAAGCAGCGAGATCCGGACGCCCGCGGCGCCGGCCGATTCCGGCCAGGATGCCGAGCGCCACGCGCTCCGCCTCGATCTCCAGGCGCTTCACCGACCCGCGCCACTCCTCCCGCGCCGCGTCGTCCAGCCCGGCGACGGAATGGCGGAGATGGCGGCGGAGCGCCCGCACCGGCCGCACCGCCCGGGCCCGCCACGGACCCACCGCCCGGTCGCCCGCCCGGATCGCGGCCGGGCCGGCGCCCTCGCCGAGCCACGCGGCCCAGAGCATGAGCGGCACATCGACGCCGAACCCGTCCTGCAGGGCGAGGCAGGCTTCGCCGACACCGGGCTCTCCGTACAGCCTGACAGCGAAGTCCCACAGAGAGCGGGCGGCTTCCGTATCGGGAACGGGCTGCTCCATCGGCGTCGATTGAAGCCGGGCCGGCGCCGGTTGACAATAACTCCCGAGCCACCGCCCGACGATGAGGAAAGCCGCGCCATGACCGATACGCCCGTCGTGAAGCCCTACGGAAGCTGGGTCTCGCCGCTCTCCGCGCGGAAGATCGCGGAAGCGGGGGTCGGCCTCTCCTTCGTGCGTGCGGACGGCGACTGCCTCTACTGGCTGGAAGGCCGGCCGCGCGAACGGGGCCGAAGCGTGCTCATGCGATACCGGGAAGGCGGCGTCCGCGAAGTGCTGCCGGCGCATTTCGACGTGCGGTCGCGGGTCCACGAATATGGCGGCGGCGCCTATGCCGCCCATGCCGGCAGGATCGTTTTCTCCCATTTCCCGGAAGGAACCGTCTGGCTGGTCGAGGCGGACGGCGAGCCGCGGCGGATAACGCCGGACGCGCCGTTGCGCTACGCCGATTTCGCCTTCTCCCCGGACGGCATCTATGCCGTGCGCGAGGACCATCGCGGGCCTGGCGAACCGGCCAACACCGTGGTGCTGCTGGATCCCGACAGGACCGGAGAAGGCGAAGTCGTTGCCGCCGGGCACGACTTCTATGCCGCGCCCCGGCCGGACGGCGGCGGCGCCCGGCTCGCCTGCATCGCCTGGGACCACCCGAACATGCCGTGGGACGGGACAAGCCTCCTGCTGGACGGCGAGGCGGTTGCGGGCGGGCCGGGCGAATCGGTCCTGCAGCCGGCCTGGGCGCCGGACGGGCGGCTTTTCTACATCTCGGACCGGTCCGGCTGGTGGAACCTCTATCTGCATGACGGCGAAGGCGGCCTGCCCCTCAAGCCGATGGCGGCGGAATTCGCCGGACCGCTTTGGGGCCTCGGCGCCCAAAGCTACCGCTGCCTCGCGGACGGCGACATCGTCGCCCGCTACGAGCGCAATGGCGGCGTCTTTGTGGAAAGTCTCCGCGCCGGCCCGCTGGAGACCGGTTTCTCGCGGCCCGCCTGCCCCGTGCCCTTCGGCGAAGGCTGGGCCGTTCTCGGCGCCGACGCCGACCGCCCCGCCCGGCTCGACCTGCTGCACGCAGACGGCAGGCGCGAAACGCTGGCCCGTTCCGTTCCGGACGACCCCGACCCGGCCTTCGTTTCGCGCGGCGAGCCGGTCTCCTTCCCGACCGGCGGCGGGAGGACCGCCCATGCCTGGTTCTATCCGCCCCGGAATCCGGACTTCGCCGCGCCCGAAGGCGAACGTCCGCCGCTCATCGTGCGCTCCCACGGCGGGCCGACGGGCGCCTCCGACAACGGCTACTCGCCCGCGATCCAGTACTGGACGACGCGCGGCTTCGCCGTCGTGGATGTCAATTACGGCGGCAGCAGCGGTTACGGGCGCGCTTTCCGGCAACAGCTGGACGGCCAATGGGGCGTCGTCGACGTGGAGGATTGCTGCGCGGCGGCGGTGTGGCTGGCCGAAACCGGACAGGCGGACGCCGACCGGCTCGTCGTTCGCGGCGGCAGCGCCGGCGGTTATACGACGCTTGCCGCGCTGGCGTTCCGGGATGTTTTCAAGGCGGGCGCCAGCCTTTACGGCATCGGCGACCTGAAGGCACTAGCCAGGGACACTCACAAATTCGAGAGCCGTTATCTGGACCGCCTGATCGGCCCGCTACCGGAGGCCGAAGCCGTTTACGACGCCCGCTCGCCATTGCTTCATGCGGACGGTATTTCCTGCCCGGTGATCTTCCTGCAAGGCAGCGAGGACAAGGTCGTGCCGCCCGATCAGACCGAAGCCATGGCGGCCGCGCTCCAAAGCAGGAGAATTCCCGTCGCAATGCTGTTGTTCGACGGCGAAGGACACGGTTTCCGAAGGGCGGAGAACATCGTGGCGGCGCTGGAAGCCGAACTTTCTTTCTTCGCCCGGATACTTGGCTTTGAAGCGCCCGGCGTGCCCGAAATCGCGCTTCTCGGCGAGGTATAAGACCGACGCGACAATTTGGCAGGAGAAGCGGTTTTCCGGGGTGTTATATTTGTGGACAATGTTTGCCAAGCTGTTAGGATGCGCATTCGACGCATACTGACGCACGGAGAATTCAATATGCTCGATGAGACCGGCCTCACAAAGGGCCAGCTCCGCAAGCTCAATGCACTGCGCAAGTCCGTAGGCAACACCATAGCCGACGAGGCCTTTGCGAAATGGCTGGGCCAGGCTGCGGATGCGCCGGATACGGACGAAAATGCCGAAATCATCGCCGATGCGTTGTGGGCCCTGATTCAGGAAGGCAAGCTCACCATCCGGCGTGGCGGCTACCTGGTCCGGCGGGGCCGCAAGCGCGTGATCGTGGAAACCCGCGACGACTGACCGCCGCCCGGTCGCCGGCCCTTCCAGCGCCGCTGCATCGACATCCGCGGCGAAGGGAAATGCGCCGGCAAGGCCGCCTTTGACGGCATCGAAGAGCGGTTGCGTTCCAATCCTGTTTGTACCCCCATCCCCAACATTCCAACATAGCAGCCGAGCAGCGGTTTTCGGGGCCGGTACCGTTTCGGGCGAACGGCTGGCTCCTGCAATGCGCCTGCGATCGCGGAAATCGTCGGCAATGCCGCTGCCGGGCCGGTTTTGCAGCGCCCGTTCTGCCGCCCGAAGATGCTGTCCGGGAAGGCAATCTGCGTATAATACCAGCGGCCCCGATTCGGGACTCATGCCTTCTTCTCGTCATGCCCGGACTTGTTCCGGGCATCCATGCGCCCGCCCGGCCCGGCGGAAACGGTTGAGAAAGATGCCCGGAACAAGTCCGGGCATGACGAAGACCCTGTCGGAGGAGAGCCGTTGGGGCGCCGGAGCGCCAATTCCGCCGCCTGCGGCGGAAGACATGCAATATGGCGATCGGTATTCGACGATGCGGCAACCACGGGACCGTTAGAAAATTCCGCGATGCGCGGGCTCGGGACCGGGCCGGATGTCATGTTTCCGTCATATTGCAAACCGGCCGGGGACCCTCTTGCAATACTGATTTTTCCGGCATGGCGGGCGGCAATAACCGCGCGGCGAATGCGCCTCTGCGAGCGGGTCCCGCCAGTCGGGAAGATCCGGTTTGCGATCGTCTTCCGCTGCGTGGTGCAGCGGCCTGCCGAAGGAGCCGGCTATCCGGAACCGGGGATTGCGGGGGCCTTCCACCGCTTCCGCTGGCGGCGGACGGCGAGGCGGCGGCTGCGTTCCATGCGGTGGCGCTTGAGAAATTTGCGCAGGGTCCGGCCGGCGAACCGCACGCCCTCGGCGGCCAGCGCCTCGCTCAGCGCCCGGCTGGACAGTTCCGGGCGCGCCTCCAGCAGGCGGACGATCCGCTCGCGCTCCGCCTCCACCCGCGAGGGGGCTCCGCCCCGCGCGTCCGCCCGCACATGCCCGCGTTCGCGAAAACGCCTCACCCAGCGGTTGACGCTCGTCGCCGCCAGCCCGAACCGCGCCGCCGCCGCCCGGCCGCTCATGCCCTCCTCCAGCACCGCCGCCACCGCCCGGCCCCGCCGGGACTCCGTCAGCGCGCTGCCCGGTTCCTCCGTCATTCCCCGCTCCTTTCCGCCTGCACCCGCAATGGGCCAACTCGACCGCCCGAACGACGCATCGCCATCGACTCGGCGCGCGCACTTCGCCGGTTTGCCGCCCGGCCCCCGGCCGCCGTCAGTTCCCTTTGAAAATCGCGCCGGAACGGACGCCGCAATGCGCCCGGCCCACCAGCCCGTCAGGTCATTTCCTCGCGCTCTCTCTGTGCGTCGAATAGAACATATATAGAATATAAAGGGATAAAGTCAAGAAGAAACGCCGCCCCTCCGTCATGCTCCGGACCCCGATCCGGGGTTGCCGCAGCGGCCGTACCGGGCCCCGGCTTCCCCGTTCGAAGGCGGGGACAGGCTCAGGCCGGGGCGGCGGCAGAGCGTTATCATTCATGAGTCACAACCCGGCGTTGCCGGTATAATCCCGTCCATCGATGCGGCTTGCCGGGGAAGGAACGCAGATGTTGAAGATTTACAGGGTCGGGGAGCGGGCGACGAAGACGGCGCCGGGCGACCGGTTCACGGGCGCGGTCCATCAGGACGAAGTCCTGGTCGGCGCCGCTCCGTCGCGGATGCGCGCGACCAACGTGACCTTCAGTCCGGGCGCGCGCACCGCCTGGCATAGCCACGCTGTCGGCCAGACGCTCTGGGCCGTTTCCGGGGTCGGGCGCGTGCAAGTCGAAGGCGGGCCGGTCGAGGAGCTTCGCCCCGGCGACACCGCCGTCATCCCGCCGGGCGCGCGGCACTGGCACGGCGCGGCGCCCGACAGCATCTTCGCCCATCTCGCCATGTCCGAGACCGGCGAGGACGGCGCCGGCACCGACTGGTTCGAGAAGGTCAGCGACGCCGACTATTCCGGCTGACGCCGCGCGATGACCCTGAACGTCGCCCTGCATCCGGCGGCGCGCGACCGCGTCTCGGACCGGCTCGCGGGCCTCGACCTGCCCTTGCGGCTGCTGCCGCTGCTGGAAGACGGCCGCTGCACGGTGGACGGCAGGTCCGGACCGCTGGCCGAAGCCCCGGCGGAGGCGGTCTGGCTCACCGCCGAACTGGCCGGCCGGGACTTCGACGGCTGCCTGAAGGCGATAGCCGCGTCGCCCACGGTCCGCTGGGTGCAGACATTCAATGCCGGGCTCGACCATCCGGGCTACCGCGCCATCGCGGCCAGGGGCATCCGCATCGGCGCGTCCAGCGCCCAGGCCGTCGCGATATCCGAATATGTGTTCGCGCATGTGCTGGACCTCTACCAGGGGCTGGCCGAACGGCGAGCCGCGCAGGCGGCGGTCGAGTGGAAGCCGCTCCCGTTCCGCGAGATCGCCGGCACCCGCTGGCTGATCGTCGGGTACGGCAATATCGGACAGGAGATCGGCAAGCGCGCCAAGGCATTCGGCGCCCGCGTGGCGGGCGTGCGCCGCAGCGGGGCGCCGGCTCCCCATGCCGACGAGGTCTGCCGCATGGACGAGCTCGCCGCCCGTCTCGGCGACGCCGATGTGGTCGTGCTGTGCTGCCCGCACTCCTCGGAAACCGACCGGCTGGTCGATACCGGGTTCCTCACCGCCATGAAGCCGGGAGCCGTGCTGGTGAATGTCGCGCGCGGCGGCGTCGTGGACGATGCCGCGCTGCTGGAGGCGCTGGACAGCGGCCGGGTCGGGGCCGCCGTGCTGGATGTGTTCGAGCCCGAGCCCCTGCCCCCGGACAGCCGCTACTGGACCCATCCCTCGGTCCGGCTTACCGGCCATTGCTCTTTCGCCGGCAATGGCACGAGCGGGCGCGCGGACGATCTCTTCATCGCCAACCTTCCGCGCTATGCTGCGGGCGAGGCGCTGGTGAACGAGGTCGATCTGAAGGTCTATCTCGAAACGCTGCCCTGAAACCGGGACCGCCGGCGGGAGGCCCGCACCGATGACCGAAATCCGGCCCCTTTCCGAGCACACCGGCGTGGAGATCGCCGGCGTCGATGTCCGACGGCTGGAAGAGGACGGCTTCCGTTCGATCTACGCTGCATGGCTCGAATACGGCGTGGCCGTCGTCCGCAACCAGACGCTGGAGATCGGGGACTTCATCGCCTACAGCCGCCGGTTCGGCCATGTCGTGCCGCATCCTTCCCGGTCGACACGGCACGCCGACCATCCGGAAGTCACTGTACTCGGCGTCGGCAAGTTCGACGCCGACGGCACGCTCAACGAGGAAATCTACCGGCGCGGCGCGGCTTCCTGGCACACGGACGGGGCCTATGACGAGGTGCCGTTCAAGGCGACGCAGCTCTATGCGCTCGCCGTGCCGAGCCGCGGCGGAGACACCCATTTCTCCTCCATGTACCGCGCCTGGGACGCGCTGCCCGAGCGGCTGAAGGCGAAGATCGAAGGCCGGAGGGGCGCGTTCACCTATGGCGGCGGCAAGCGCGGCTCGGACGCCCTGCTGAACCCGGAGGACCGCGGCCACGCCCCGGTGTTCCACCCGCTGGTCCGCACGCACCCGGAAACCGGGCGCCAGTCGCTCTATTTCGACCCCGGCAAGATCGTCCGTGTCGAAGGCATGGCGCCGGCGGAGAGCGACGCGCTGATCGACGAGCTCGAGGAACGCATGGTGGTGGCGGATGCGCGCTACGACCACCGCTGGCGCGTCGGCGATATCGTCATCTGGGACAATCGCTGCATGGTCCACCGGGCCGCGGGCGACTACCCGCCGGAGGAAGACCGCATCCACTGGCGCACCTCGATCAAGGAGAGGGACACGGGCGCGCGCGTCGCCGGCGATTGACCGCGAACAACGGGAGGCAGCAATCATGGGCATGGAGGTCAGACCCGCTTCGCCCGCCACGGGCGCGGAAATCCTGGGCGCCGACATCGGCGCGGGACTGGACGACGAGGAGTTCGCAATCGTCCGGGCGGCGCTCGACCGGCACGGCGTGATCGTGCTGCGCGGCCAGACGCTGACGCCCGAGAAGCAGGTCGCCTTCACCCGGCGGTTCGGCGAGCCGGAGTTCAATTTCAATGCCGCCCGCTTCGGCATAGACGGCAGCCCCGAGATCTACCTCATCTCCAACATCGTCGAATTCGGCGCGCCCATCGGCACGCGGCGCGCCGGAGAGACCTGGCACACGGACATGAGCTATGCCGAACGCCCGGCGGGCGCCACGATGCTCTATGCGGTCGAAGTGCCGGTCCTGCACGGCCTCGCTCTCGGCGACACCTGCTTCGCCAACGCCGCTGCCGCATGGGACGCCCTGCCCCCGGCGATGCAGGAGGAAATCGAGGGCCTGCGCGGCGTCTTCGACTTCCGCGGGCGCAAGCGGTCCTCGCCCGTCAGCGCCGAGGACATCGCGCAATATCCGCCGGTGGAGCATCCCATCGTCCGCACCCATCCGCGCACCGGACGCAAGAGCCTCTATATCGCGCGCGACGACTGTACCGGCATCGTCGGCAAGGACGAGGAGACCTCGAGAGGGCTGATCGAGGCGCTTGCCGACCATATCGTGCGCACGGACTTCATCTACCAGCACCGCTGGCAGGTGGGCGACGTGGTGGTCTGGGACAATTGCACGGTGCAGCACCGCGCCATCCAGGACTACGACCTGCCGCAGCGCCGGCTGCTGTGGCGCACCACGATCAAGGGCGACATCCCCGTCTGACGGTCAGCCTGGCCCCGGCGACCAGCCGTACACGCGCTGCAGCGTCCCGCCCATCAGTTCCGCCCGCTCGCTCTCCGTCAGCCTGTCGGTGCGCCGGAACGGCTCGACGCCCTGCCCGTAGGTGATGAGGTTGACGGCGCGGGTCCAGTCCGTGCCCCAGAGGCAGCGCCCGACGCCGAACGCATCGAAAATGCGCGCGAGCGGGTCCCAGATGTCGTCGAAGGGATAAGGCGCGCGGCTGAGCGTGCAGGCGCCCGTGATCTTGACGGTGACATTGTCACATTCGGCCAGCGCCAGCAGGGCCGGCAGGTCGGCGAAGGGCTCCGGCGGCGCGGGCGGCTCGAACGGCTGCTTCAGGCCGAGATGGTCGATGACGAGCCGCGTGTCGGGGTGCGCCCTGGCAAGCGCCAGCGCCTGGTCGAGCAGGCCCCAGCAAAGCAGGTTGACCGGAAGCCCGCAGCCCGCGGCCTTGCGGAGGATACGCGAGACGCCCGCATGGCCGGGGTCGGCCGAAACCCCGTAGGCCAGCATGATCCGCACCGCAACCGCGCCGTCCACCTCCGCCCAGTCGGCGACCGTCTCGGCGACGCCGGGGTCCTCGGGATCGACCGGCTTGACGAGGCAGAAGCGGTCCGGGTGCCCGGCATGGACCTGGAGCGCGTAGCTCGCGTCGTAGCGGTACATGCTGTAGGGCGAGACCAGCACCGCCCCGTCCACGCCGACCGCATCCATCGCGGCCACCATGTCGCGGCCCGTGACCTCGGCCGGCCCGGCGAGCGTCCCGACCCACGGCCGGCCGGGATGGTCGCGTTCGTATGCGTGTACCTGCGCGTCGATGATGGCCAAGGGACGCATCTCCTCCTGCTGCGGACGTGTGGAACGGCCGGCGTCAGGCCGCCATTTCCAGGATTTCCATGACCTGCGCCGGGCCTTCTATCGGGCGCGGGTTGCGCGGCACCCAGGGCGTGCCCATGGCCTGCTCCGCGATCTTGCGGAAATGCTCGCGCCCGACGCCGGCGGCGGAAAGGCTGCGCGGCATGCCGAGCCCGCCGATGAAGCGGTCGAGCAGGTCGCCTGCATCCGCCTTCGGCTCGCCCATCGCCGCCGCCACCAGCTTCTGGCGCTCCGCATTGGCCGAGCGGTTCCAACGCATCACGAAGGGCAGCATGATGCAGGAGGTGTGCCCGTGCGGCGTGTCGAACACCGCGCCCAGCACATAGCCGATGCCGTGGCTGGCGCCCATCGGCACGCCGCTGGCGAGCGGCGCCATGGACAGCCACGAGCCCACCTGGCAGTCGAGCCGCGCTTCGATGTCGGCCGGGTCCGCCTTCACGCGCGAGAGCCCCTGCGTCAGCAGCGCCAGCCCCCTGAGCGCCTGCGCATCGCCATAGGCATGCGCCTCGCCGGAGCAGACTCCCTCGACGCAATGGTCCACGGCGCGCACGCCGGTCGAGAGGAACAGCCATTCCGGCGTATGCGCGGTCGGCGCCGGGTCGAGGATCACGGCGCTCGGGATCGCGTCCGGATGGCGGAACAGCTCCTTCAGCTTCGCGCGCTCGTCCGTCACGCCGGCGATGGCGCTGAACTCGCCGGCGGACAGCGTGGTCGGGATGGAGACCTGCGGGATCGCCGGCCCGGCGGCCGGGTCGCGCAGCGCGTCCATCTCCTCCGGCGTGCGGATATCGTTGGCGAGGCACATGCGCACCGCCTTCGCGCCGTCCGTAAGCGAGCCGCCGCCGAAGGTGACGATGAGGTCGGCATCCGCGGCGCGGGCGGCATCGGTTGCGGCGATCACGTCGCGGCGCGGCGTGTGCGGCGCCATGCTGTCGAACTGGCCCGCGACCTTGTTGCCGAGGGCGCGGCGCAGCTTTTCGATCTCGCCGGTCTCGCGGTTCAGCGTGCCGCTCACCATGAGGAAGATGCGCTCCGCGCCCAGCCGCTCGGCCTCCTCGGCCGCCGCCTCCTCCAGCGGCACGCCGAAGCTCACCGCCTCCATGCGCCCGAATGCCACCCGACCCGATTTCATCGCCCGATCTCCCCTTGCCCCGCCGTCCTGCCGCCGGGCCCGGTGCGGAGCATATGGCAGCCCCTTCCGCCGTCAATCTTGCATCCGGTTCCGGCCGGGACCCGCCGGGCGACGGCTGTCCATGCCGACGAGGCCCCATCCCGCGAAAGCAAGCGCAATGCCGGAGGCCACGGCCCGGACGATGTTCCAGGCCTGCCACGGGGCGGAATAATCCCGCCACACCTCCCGCGCCTGAGCGGCATCCAGCGGCGTCCCGACCGAGGCCAGGACCTCGTTCAACGGCACGTTGGCGGTCATCGTCGGAACCATGGCCCCCAGGACGTACAGGAGGCCGGCCAGGGAGAAGCGGATTGCGGCCCGCCGTTCCCGGACTCTCAAGGCGGCCAGCGCGGTGAAAATCAACAGCACGGGCGTGCCGAAAAAGGCCGGAGCGAACACCCAGTTGCGCACGCTCGCATTCATGGCCTGCATGGCGGCGATGGCGGTATTGGGGTCCGCCGCGTCGAGCCCCCACATGGTCGAGCAGACCCAGGCGAAGAAGAAGCCGAACATGGCCCCGGAAAACAGCAGCGACAGGATGGCCAGCGGCTTCAGCAGGAGAGTCCCGTAATGGTCCGCTCTCTCGGGCACCGATACCCCCCGGTGAGGTCGCACGGCAAGGATAGTCGCGCGCCGGGCCAATCCGGTCCATAGGCGCGCAGCCATTTGCCGACGGACAGTCGAACGGGTGTTTGTGTTGCTTGGCCGTCGCCCGGCTCCCTTCCTTTCCCTAAAGTGACTACATTGGTCTCGAAAGGGTTCGGAATGCGAGAAGTCCAGCTGCGTCAAGCCAAGGCCTCGCTATCCGCATTGGTCGAGGGAGCGGCGCAGGGAGAGACCGCGGTCATCACCCGCCGCGGCAAACCCCGGGCGGTCCTCGTGGGAATCGACGAATGGAATCGCCTCAGCCGCGTCCCTTCATTCGGACATTTGCTGCTCGCCTCGGGGCTCGAGGACGGCGATCTGCCGCCGCGAGACACGGGTTCTTTGCGGGACACAGCCCTTTAGCGACCGTCTCCTTGTACCTGGTCGACACCGACATCCTCTCAACCGGGGCGCCGGGCCGGAGGGAACGCTCCGCTGCGTTGGCGGAATGGATGGATGCGCACTCCGATATCCTCTTCCTCTCCGCCATCGCGGCGACCGCGGCCGATCGGAACCTCACCGTCCTCACACGCAATCTTCGCCATTTCCGGCCGCTCGGTGTCCCGACGATGAATCCGCTCGAAACACTGCCCGGGTGATCGCCATTCCGGCAGAAGATTGCCCGCCGCCCTTCCCCTCGGGCCGTTCCTGCGCTCTACTGTCGGGCGACTCCCGTCAGCAAGGACGGCTGGCCATGACCGCATACAAATTCGACGACCGCGCCATCGACTGGGCGCCGTTCAACGGCTTCGAGGGCCTCTACTACTCGATCCAGAGCGTGGACCGGGAGCTGAACCGGGTCGACATGCTGATGAAGTTCGATCCGGACACCAACTGCGTGCCACACACCCATGTGGGCGTCACCAAGACGCTGGTGCTGGAGGGCGAGCACCGTATCTACAGGGCTGCGTCCGACGGCAGTCTCGGTTCTCCCGACATTCGCCCGGCCGGGACCTTCTCGGAGAACCGGGGCGACGAGACCCATGTCGAGGGCGGTGGGCCGGAGGGCGCGATCATCCTGCTTTCCATGCAGGCGGTGGACGGCGACGTTTACGACATCCTCCGCGAGGACCTGTCGCTCGACCGCAAGATCACGCTCGACAATTTCGCCCGCGGCCTGGAACGCCAGCACGCGAGGGCGGCATGAACGGCCCTGCGAACCGTCTCATTCCAGCCGCTCGGCAAGTCTTCCAGGAAACTGCTACCGGATAGGTCGATTGCGATGCTCTGCTTTGCCGAAGAGATCATGCTGCTCCTGCTCGATGACCGCGACGGCAGCTTCCTGCCGGTCCCGGGTTCGTCGACAAATAGCGCGCTGGCCGGCGCGGTGTTGATGGATCTGGCGCTGCTGGACCGGATCGACACCGACCTCCACTCGCTCGTCCTCGTGGACGGGAAGCCGACCGGCGACCCCCTGCTCGACCCCACGCTTGAGCGCATCGCCGGGTCGGGCCAGACCTACGACGCCCAGCACTGGGTATGGAGCCTCGCGGACCAGGCGGACGAAATCCGCGAGGCCGCGCTCTCGCGACTCGTCGAGAAGGGGATTCTGAAGCGAGAGGAAAACCGGTTCCTCTGGGTCTTCCGGTCGCGGCGCTACCCGACCCTGGACGGCAGGGCGGAACGGGAAGTCAAGCTCCGGATCCTGGGCGTTCTCCTGTCGGACGAAATCCCGGACCCCCGCGACATCGCCATCATCGGCCTGTGCGACGCCTGCGACATCTTCAACCACATGCTGGGGCCGCGCGAACTGGCGCAGGCCCGCGATCGCATCGACCAGGTCGCCCGGCTGGACCTGATCGGCCAGTCCGTGGCGAACGTGATCGAGCGGATTCAACAGTTGACCCGGCTGCGCGCGCGCTCGGACCTGTAGCTTCGGGTCCGGCAGGCCGGCGGCCGCCTTACCGCCCCGGCATGCCCTCGTCCTTGGGGAGGTCCGGGTGCATGAGGTTCCAGGGCTGGGCGCTGCCGACGAAGATGTCCCGGCTCGGCTCATAGCCGCCCGGGTCGTCCAGGCTGCCGGCGTAAAGCACCCGCACCGACTCCGCCGCCCCGTTTATCAGGAACACCGGCGAGCCGCATGACGGGCAGAACGCCCGCCGCATGGGGTGCCCCCTGTCCGCGGGCCTTTCGAACCAGGCCGGCTCGCCGCTGAGCAGGGTGAAGTCGCTCTCCCTGACCGCCACGGCCGGAAAATAGGCGCTGCCGGTCGCCTGCTGGCAATCGCGGCAATGGCAGTTGCCCATGTAGCGCGGCGCGCCCGTCACCTCGTAGCGAATGGCGCCGCAGGCGCAGCCGCCGCCGAACGGGACCTGCATGACCGTCCTCCCTCTTGCGTCATATGCGAAGTATAGCCGCTCGCCGCGGGACGCGCCGCCGCGTTGCGGCGAAGCGGGCGGCGGGGTATGAGCGGCGCTATGGCTGCACACCAATATGTCTATGTCATGCACGGGCTCGCCAAGGCCTATCCCGGCGGGCGGAAGGTGCTGGACAATATCCGCCTCGCCTTCCTGCCGGGCGCCAAGATCGGCGTGCTCGGGCCGAACGGGGCCGGCAAGTCCACGCTCATGCGCGTCATGGCCGGCATCGAGACCGAGTTCGACGGCGAGGCCTGGGCGGCGGACGGCGTCCGGGTCGGCTACCTGCCGCAGGAGCCGGAACTGGACCCCGCGCGCGACGTGATGGGCAATGTCATGCAGGGCGTGGCGGAGACGGCGCGGCTGCTGGAGCGCTTCAACGAGGTGAGCGCGCGCTTCGCGGAGGAGATGACCGCCGACGAGATGGACGCGCTGATCGAGGAGCAGGGCGAACTGCAGGAGCGGATCGACGCGGCGAACGGGTGGGAACTGGAGCGCACCGTGGAGATCGCCATGGACGCGCTGCGCTGCCCGCCGGGCGACGCCGACACAGGCACGCTCTCCGGCGGGGAGCGGCGGCGCGTGGCGCTCTGCCGGCTGCTGCTCTCGCGGCCCGACCTGCTGCTGCTCGACGAGCCGACCAACCACCTGGACGCGGAGAGCGTCGCCTGGCTGGAGCGCTTCCTGGAACGGTATGAGGGCACGGTGGTGGCCGTCACCCACGACCGCTACTTCCTCGACAATGTCGCCGGCTGGATCCTGGAGCTGGACCGCGGGCGCGGCGTGCCCTTCCAGGGCAATTACTCCTCCTGGCTGGAGCAGAAGGAGCACCGGCTTGCGCTCGAGGAGAAGCAGGAGAGCGCGCGGCGCCGGGTGCTGCAGCGCGAACTCGAATGGGTCCGCCAGAGCCCGCGCGCCCGGCAGGCCAAGAGCCGGGCGCGGCTCCGGGCCTATGAGGAGCTGCTGGCCGAGGGCCAGCGCCGGGCGCTCGACACGGCGGAGATCGTCGTCCCGCCGGGGCCGAGGCTGGGCGATGTGGTGATCGAGGCGAAGGACGTGGCCAAGGCGTTCGGCGACCGGCTGCTGATGGAGGGCGTCTCCTTCCGCCTGCCGCCCGCGGGCATTGTCGGCGTGATCGGGCCGAACGGCGCCGGCAAGACGACGCTCTTCCGCATGCTGACCGGCGAGGAGGCGCCGGACAGCGGCGCGCTCCGCGTCGGCGAGACGGTGAAGATCGGCGCGGTGGACCAGAGCCGCGAGGCGCTGGCCCCCGACAAGACGGTCTGGGAGGAGATTTCGGGCGGGCTCGACATGGTCGCGCTCGGAGCGCGCGAGGTCGCGAGCCGGGCCTATGTCTCGACCTTCAATTTCAAGGGCCCGGACCAGCAGAAGAAGGTCGGCTCCCTTTCGGGCGGCGAGCGCAACCGGGTCCACCTCGCGAAAATGCTCAAGTCCGGCGCCAACCTGCTGCTGCTGGACGAGCCGACCAACGACCTCGATGTCGAGACCTTGCGCTCGCTGGAGGAGGCGCTGCTGGCGTTTGCCGGCTCCGTGCTGGTCATCAGCCACGACCGCTGGTTCCTGGACCGGATCGCGACCCACATCCTCGCCTTCGAGGGCGACAGCCATGTGGAGTGGTTCGAGGGCAACTACGCCGACTACGAAGCCGACCGCCGCCGCCGCCTCGGCGCGGAGGCCGACAACCCCCACCGCATCCGCTACAAGCCGCTGACGCGCGGGTAGGGCAAGAGGACGGTGGCTCGGACCGGACGGGAAGAATTAGCTACCAGGGCGGACCTTGCTGCGCTCGCGACCAAAGCAGACCTTGCAGCGTTCGAATTGCGCTTCACCAACAAGCTCTACGCTCTTGCTATTGGAATTGCCGTCGTAACGGTCGCCGCCGCCAAGCTGATTCCCTGACCTTCGGGCCGCGTCAGAGCCCCACATCCTCCGGGAAGTATTTCATCGCGCAGCGCAGCGGGTTGGGGGCGGCCTGGCCGAGGCCGCAGATCGAGGCGTCGGCCATGACGGCGGCCAGGTCCTCCAGCACGCCGCGGTCCCAGGCGGGCTCGGCCATCAGCCGCGCGGCCTTTTCCGTGCCGACGCGGCAGGGGGTGCATTGCCCGCAGCTCTCATAGGCGAAGAAGCGCATCAGGTTGAGCGCCGCCGCGCCCACATCGTCGCCCTCCGCCAGCACCACCACCGCGCCCGATCCCGTAAAGCAGCCATGCGGCTCCAGCTTGCCGAAGTCGAGCGGAATGTCCGCAAGGCTCGCCGGCAATATGCCCCCCGAAGCCCCGCCCGGCAGGTAGGCCTTGAACGCGCGGCCCTCGGCCATGCCGCCGGAGAACTCCTCGATGAGCTCGCGCGCGGTGACGCCGGCGGGCACGATCTTCACCCCCGGCTCCTTCACCCGGCCGGAGACGGAATAGGCCCGCCAGCCCTTGCCGCCGTGCCGCCCGGTGTCCGCGAACCAGGCCGCGCCCCGCTCCAGGATCGCCGGCATCCAATAGAGCGTCTCGACATTGTGGACGAGCGTCGGCCGGCCGTGCAGGCCGACCTGCGCCACATAGGGCGGGCGGTGACGCGGCAGGCCCCGCTTGCCCTCGATGCTCTCGATCATCGCCGACTCTTCGCCGCAGATATAGGCGCCCGCGCCCCGGCGCAGATGCACCCCGCCGGGCGGCGCAAGCTCTCCCAGCCGCGCGATTTCGGCCTCGATGATTTCCCGCGCCACGGGATATTCGTCGCGGAGGTAGATGGTGATCGTGTCGGCCTCGACCGCCCAGGCGGCGATCAGCGCGCCCTCCAGCACGGCGGCGGGCGCGGTCTCGAGAAAGTGCCGGTCCTTGAAGGTGCCGGGCTCGCCCTCGTCGGCATTGACGGCCAGGTGGCGCGGCTTCGGCCCGGCGCGCACGAAGCCCCATTTGCGCGCGCTCGGGAAGCCCGCGCCGCCCATGCCGCGCAGGCCCGCCGCCTCGATCTCGGCCGCCGCCTCCTCGCGGGTCCGCCGGCCTTCGAGGCAGGCGCGGAACTGCGCGTAGCCGCCTTCCGGCGTCGCCGGAACGGCATGCCCGGCGTCGCCCGACACGGCCGCGCGCACGCTTTCGGGCGTCGCCGCGTCCACATGGCGGTGCCCGGCCTCCACGACCGGAGCACAGTCGCAGCGGCCCATGCAGGGGGCGGTGACGACCCGCGCTTCCGGGAAGGCCGCACGCAGCGACTCCAGCAGGGCCGGCGCGCCGGCCAGCTCGCAGGAGAGGCTGTCGCAGACGCGCAGGGTCAGCGCCGGCGGCGGCGCCTCGCCTTCCTTCACCGTGTCGAGATGGGCGTAGAAGGTCGCGACCTCCCAGACCTCCGCCATCGCGAGGCGCATCTCCTGCGCGAGCGCCGCCAGATGGCGCGCGGAGAGATGCCCGAACCGTCCCTGGACCAGGTGCAGATACTCGATCAGGAACTCGCGCTCGCGCGGCGCATCGCCCAGGAGCGCCTGCACCTCCGCCAGCGCCTCCGGTTCGACCTGGCGCCCTTTGGGCTGCGTGCGCCCCCGACGGCGCTCCTTGACCGTTTCTTCCGGCACGATCCCCGCGTCCTTCCCGCCGACCCGTCGGCCCCGATATACAGGCCGGGGCGCGCCATGCCCATAGCGCGCACGGGTCCCGTTCGCCCCGGGGCGGCGCGCATTGACATCGTCGGACCGGGAGCGCATGTAGAGGGCGTCTTTCGTCTTTCGGGGCCGCAACGCATTTGCGCAGCATCGGACCCGGATATATCCAACTCCACCCGTTCCGGTCGCGCCTGCGGCCGACACATGCGCCCGGAGCCGGCCGTCCCGATATACGGGACGCGGCGGGCGGCAAGGAACAATGTGACCGAACAACCGTTTTCCGAACTCGGCCTGGCCGAGACCCTGCAACGCGCCCTGGCCGCGCGCAAACATACGACACCAACGCCGATCCAGGCGCAGGCCATCCCGGAGGTTCTGGCCGGGCGGGACGTTCTCGCCATCGCCCAGACCGGCACCGGCAAGACCGCGGCCTTCGCATTGCCGATCCTGCACCGGCTCGCCGGCGAAAAAGGCGGCGTTCGCGCCCGTGCGCCCCGCGCCCTCGTCCTGGCGCCGACCCGGGAACTGGCGATCCAGATCGCCGACGAATTCCGCGCCTACGGCGCCCGGCTGCCGTTGCGGCTTGCAGCGGTCTTCGGCGGCGTCGGCCAGAAGCCGCAAGTCGATGCGCTGGCGCGCGGCGTCGACATCCTCGTCGCCACGCCCGGGCGCCTGCTGGACCTGATCCGGCAGCGCCGCGTCAACCTCCACCGGGTCGGGCATCTCGTCCTGGACGAGGCCGACCGCATGCTCGACATGGGCTTCATTCGCGACGTGCGCCTCATTCTCGCGGCCCTGCCGACGGAGCGGCAGTCATTGCTGTTCTCGGCCACCATGCCGCGCGACGTGGCGCGTCTGGCGCGGGACTTCCTTCGCGATCCCGTCCGGGTTGCGGTGACGCCGCAGGCGACGCCGGTGGAGCGGATCCGCCAAAGCGTCTTCCATGTCCCGTCCGGGGACAAACAACGCCTGCTGGCCGAGATCCTGGACGATCCCGCGCTCTCGCGGGTGCTGGTCTTCGCCCGCACCAAGCATCGCGCCAACCGGGTGGCGACCCTGCTGGAGAAGGGCGGCGTCGCCGCCGATGCGATACACGGCAACAAGTCCCAGAGCGCGCGGCAGCGGGCCCTCGAGCGTTTCCGGCGGGGCGAGGCCCGCGTCCTGGTCGCGACCGACATCGCGGCGCGCGGCATCGACATCGAGGATATCAGCCACGTCATCAACTTCGAGTTGCCGAGCGCGCCGGAAAGCTATGTCCACCGAATCGGCCGCACGGCGCGGGCCGGCGCCGGCGGCATCGCCTATTCGTTCTGCGACGCCGGCGAACGCGACTCGCTCAGCCAGATCGAACGCCTGATCCGGCAAAGGCTGACCGTGATCGGAGACGACCCCGCCCCGGCGTTCGGCCGCCCCGCGCAAGGCCGGCCGCGGCGCAAGGGCGCCGGAGCCGGCCGAAAGCGCGGCCCCTTCCGCTTCGCCGAGGTGCGGCCCTGAACGCGGGCGCCGGAACCTTGCCTCAGCCGATCTCGCCGCCGTCGTCGCGGGTGACGGCGATGACGGTGGAGCGCGGCGCGGTGTCGCCGCCGCCCGGGAAATGGCTGCCGCCCTTCTCGCCCGGGTGCTGGAGGCCGACGAACATGGTCTTCCGGTCTTGGGACCAGCAGAGCCCCGTCACCTCGCACTCCTTCGGCCCGACGAGGAAGCGGTTCATCTCGCCCGTGTCGGCATCGGCGTAGAGCATCTGATTGTTGCCCTGGCCGGCGAAGTCGCCCTCATTGGTGTATTTGCCGTCGGTCTGGATCCAGAGGCCGCCCTTGCTGTCGAACACCAGCCCGTCCGGCGAGTTGAACATGTTGTCCGGGTTGACATTGGCGGAGCCGGCATTGGCGTCGTCATGCACCGCCGGGTTGCCGGCCACCACGAACAGGTCCCACTCGAAGCCGGCGGCCGTGTGGTCGCCGCCCGCAGGCCGCCAGCGCACGATCTGGCCGTACTTGTTGCCGGCGCGCGGGTTGGGCCCGCCGACCGGGGTCGGGTCGCCGCCCGCGTTCGGCTTCTTGCCGCGGTTCTTGTTGTTGGTGAGACAGCAATAGACCTCGGCGCGCATCGGGTGCGCCGCCACCCATTCCGGGCGGTCCATGGTGGTCGCGCCGACCGCCGAGGCCGCAATGCGCGCATGTACGACAACCTCGGCCGCCGAGGCCATGCCGGTCGTCTCCGGCGTCAGCGCCAGCCATTCGCCGCTGCCGTCGTCGTTGAAACGCGCCACCGAGAGCGACCCCGTTCCCAGCAACCCGGAATTGTCGCCGCCTTCCACGTAGCGGCCCTCCGAGACGAAGCGGTAGATGAACTCGCCGCGCTCGTCGTCGCCCATATAGACCACGACATGCCCGTTGCCGGCCACCACCACCTCGGCGTTCTCATGCTTGAAGCGGCCGAGCGCGGTGCGCTTCTTCGGCACCGATTTCGGGTCGAGCGGGTCGATCTCGACGACAAAGCCGGCCCGATTGGGCTCGTTCGGGTGCTTCGAGATGTCGAAGCGCTCGTCGGCCGTGGCCCAGGCATAGCCCCAGTCCTTGAGGCCGACGCCGTAGCGCTTCATCGCGTCCGGCACGGCGTAATCCGGGTCCGAGGAGGAGAAGTAGCCGTTGAAATTCTCCTCGCAGGCCAGATAGGTGCCCCAGGGCGTCCTGCCGTTGCCGCAATTGTTCCAGGTGCCGAGCGCCCCGGTGCCCTCGGGGTCGGCCACCGTCTTCAGCAGGTCGTGGCCGCGCGCCGGGCCGGTGATCTCCACCGGCGTATCGGCGGTGATGCGCCGGTTGAAGGGCGAATCGACCACCGGCCGCCAGCCGCCGTCCGTCATCCCGATCTCGAGGATGCTGACGCCGTGCCCGGCCTTGCCCTTGCGCACGTCGTCGGCGTTTTCCGGCAGGCCCGTGGCGCGGTTGCCGTAGATGATCGGGCGGTTCATACCAAGGGTCACTGTTTAGAACCCATTGGCCCATTTTCGTGTACCGATAGAGGCGATCCGTTCTGGCTGTGAAACGAGATTGTTCCAGGCATTGCAGCAGTGATCGAGGATATCGTCGTAGTTCTGGAAGACGCGGT
>JAJDYL010000134.1 GCA_022825195.1 Alphaproteobacteria bacterium | reverse complement strand
ACTGCGCCGCATCGAAATCCTCCCTCAATGGGATCCCTGCCCTCATACCGATACTCCAATCGCTGGATCGGCATTGAGTCAGAAGTCGATCTCCTTGGGAATCCCCTCAATGAGTCTCAAACCTCAACCGCTGGTATGAGTCGCCGCGTCAGGTCAGCGGAATGCCCGCGACATGTTCGGCGAAGGCCGGCCGGTCGCTGAGCCGGGCAAGCCAGGCGTCGCAATTGGGCAGGCTGGCGCGTTCGATGCCGGGCAGGCGCACATAGCGGCAATAGAAGGCGCCCACGGGAATGTCGCCCATGGTGAAGCGGTCGCCCGCAACGAAACCGCGCCCGTCCAGATGAGCGTCCAGAATGCCCCAGACCGATTGCAGGGCGGTGGCCGCGCGGCCGATCGCTTCCATGTCGCGCTCGGCTTCCGGCGTCCGGACCATGCCCCAGAAAACGGGCGTCATGTGCGGCTGCAGGGACGCGACCGCCCAGTCCATCCAGCGGTCGGCAAGCGTCCGTTCCGCCGGGTCCTCGGGCCAGATCCCGCCGGGGTCGCGGACCGCGCCCAGATAGCGGACGATGGTGTGGCTCTCCCAGATCACCGTGTCGCCATCGACCAGCACCGGCACCAGGCCGTTGGGGTTCATGGCGCGGTATTCGGGTGTGTCATTGCCGCCGAACGGCCCGCCGACATCCAGCCGCTCACAGGCGACGCCGACCTCGCCGGCCGCCCACATCGCCTTCTGCACATTGATCGAATTGCTGCGTCCGTGAATGGTAATCATCGCGGCTATTCCCCGTCGTTCGATGCCGGGCTCAGCGCGTCCCAGCGCTCGCCCCAGCGGTCGAGATAGACAATCTCCTCAAGCGGCCCGCGGCCGACCGGGCCGAAATTCCCCATCGGCCAGCCGATCGGCAGGATGGCATAGGAATGCACCCCCGGCGGCAGACCGAGCGCGCGTTCGCTGTCCTCCTCGAAGAAGAGGTGGCGCGTGGTGAGCGTGGAGCCGAGGCCGAGCCCGCGCGCCGCCAGCAGCATGTTCTGCACGGCCGGGTAGATCGAGGCGCCCGACATGCGGGTCGGCGCTTCGCCTTCCTCGAGGCAGGCGACGATCCAGACGGGCGCTTCGTCGAAATGGTCCGTCAGATATTCGACGGCGTCATGCTGGCGATGATATTTCTCCGCCGAGCTGCCGGGCGGCGGCGCGCTTGTCTTGTAGCGCGGCCCGATGATCTCGTCGAAGGCGCGCTTGTAGTGGACCTTCACCGCCCGCTTTATCTCGCGATCCTTGATGACCATGAACCGCCAGCGCTGGAAGTTGCCGCCGTTGGCGGCCGACGCGCCGGCTTCCAGGATCTTGCGGATCAGCTCGTCCGGCACCGGGTCCGGCTTGAGCCGGCGCATGGCGCGGGTGCCGTGCAGGATTTCAAAGAGTTCGGGCATGGCGTCGAAGGGCTCCTTCCGGTTTTCGGAAAGCGGCGGGTGCAGAAGGGTTATGGATAGAGGCTTTCGGCTGCGGACGGAAGCGGATGGCCGCCTGCTAGGAAACGCTGGCGGCGGCCGCATGAGGCGGCACGCAGTCGTCGCCGACCAGATGGCAGGAGACCAGATGGCCCTCGCGGACCTCTCGCAGGGCCGGCTTGTCGCGATGGCACCGGTCCACGGCGAAGGGACAGCGCGGCGCGAAGCGACAGCCGGGCGGCGGGTCGATGGGATTGGGCGGGTCGCCCTGGAGGCGGACCCGTCCATCCTTCCCTCTCTCGCGGCGCCTCGCCGACGGCACGGCGGAGATCAGCGCCCATGTGTAGGGGTGCAACGGCAGGGTGAACAGCGAAACCCGGTCGGACTGCTCGACGATTTCGCCCAGATACATGACCGCGATGTCGTCGCAGATATGCTGCACCACGCCCAGATCGTGGGAGATGAACAGATAGGTCAGGCCGAATCCGTTCTGCAGTTCGCGCAGCAGGTTCAGGATCTGCGCCTGGATCGCCACATCGAGGGCGGAAACGGGTTCGTCGCAGACGATCAGTTCCGGCTGCGTGGCCAGCGCCCGCGCGACGCCGATCCGCTGGCGCTGCCCGCCGGAGAACTGGTGCGGGAAGAGGGCCTCCTGCTCGGGCCTGAGGCCCACGCGCCGGAACAACTCGGCGACGCGACCGTCGCGTTCGACCGGTTCGCCCACTTCCATAAGGTCCATCGGCTCGCGCACGATGGCGCCTGCGCGCATGCGCGGATTCAGGGACGAATAGGGGTCCTGGAACACGATCTGGATCTTGCGGCGCATTTCGCGCAGCGCATCCCCCGTCAGAGTCGTCATCTCGACGCCGTCGAGGCTGATCGATCCGTCTGTCACGGGCACCAGGCGCATGGCGGCGAGCGCGGCGGTCGTCTTGCCCGAGCCGCTCTCGCCGACGATCCCGAAGGTCGAGCCGCGGCGCACCCTGTAGCTGATGCCGTCCACGGCGTGCACAGTACCGCCGGGCGTCAGCATGTTGCGGCGCGGCAGGCGGAAATGGACCTTGAGGTCCTGGACCTCGAGCAGGTAGTCGCTGTTGCCGCTCGCAGTCACGCCGCGCCCGCCTCGTCGTAGAGCCAGCAGGCGGTGCGGTGATTCTCACCGACCGCGAAAGGCTGCGGCGCCGCGCGCCGGCAGAGGTCCGTCGTATGGGCGCAGCGCGGCGCAAAGGAACAGCCGGCTCCGAGATCGGTCAGCGCGGGCACCACGCCGGGAATTTCCGTGAGCGCCGCCCGCTCGGGCGGCGGCTCATCTTCCATATGGGGCACGCAGGAAATCAGGCCCCTGGTGTAGGGATGCCTCGGGCTTTCGAGAATCTCGTCGGTCGCGGCTTCCTCCACGATGCGGCCCGCATACATGACCATCACACGGTCGGCCATTTCGGCGATGGCGCCCATGTCGTGGCTGATGAGAATGATGGCCGTGCCTGTCTTTTCCTGCAGTTCCTTCAGCAGGTCGAAGACCTGGGCCTGCACGGTCACATCGAGCGCAGTGGTCGGTTCGTCGGCGATCAGCACGCTCGGCCGGCAGGCAAGCGCCATGGCGATCATCACGCGCTGGCGCATGCCGCCCGACATCTGGTGGGGAAATTCGCGCACGCGCCGTTCGGCGGCGGGAATGTGGACCGCCTTCAGCATTTCGATGGCGCGGTCAAGCGAGTCCCGGCGGCTGAGCCCCTCATGCAGGCGCACGGTCTCGGCGATCTGGTCGCCGATGGAATAGACCGGATTGAGTGAGGTCATCGGCTCCTGGAAGATCATGGAGATGTCCTTGCCGCGCACCTCCCGCATCCGTTTCTCGCTGGCTTGCAGCAGGTCCTCCCCCTTGAGCCGGACCGCGCCCGCGCCGATCCGTCCGGGCGGCACCGGCACGAGGCGCATGATCGACAGCGCCGTCATGCTCTTGCCGCATCCGGACTCGCCGACAATGCCGAGCGTCCGGCCCGGCTGGAGAGACAGTGCGACACCGTCCAGCACCCTGGCCGTGCCGTGGCGCGTGCGGAATTCGACCTCGAGGTCCTCGACTTCGAGCAGCGGCGCGGCGGCGTCCACGGCTCAGCGCTCCCTGAGGCGGGGGTTGAAGGCGTCGTTCAGCCCGTCCCCGATCAGGCTCACCGCCAGCACGGTCAGGAAGATCGCCACGCCCGGAATGGTGACGGTCCAGGGGGCGTCCAGCAGGTAGTCGCGGTTGTCGCCGATGATCTTGCCCCAGCTCATCACATTGGGGTCGCTCAGCCCGAGGAAGCTGAGCGCCGCCTCGAACAGGATCGCGATGCCCACCGTGAGCGCGGCGTTGACGATCAGCGGCGGCAGCGCATTGGGCAGGATCACGCGCCAGATGATGCGCCGGTCGCGCGATCCGATGGACCGCGCGGCCTTCACGAACTCCAGCTCGCGAATGCGCATGAACTCGGCCCGCGCCAGACGGGCGACGCCCGTCCAGGTCACGACGCCGATGGCGATGGCTACTGTCGGCAGGGTCGGCTCGAAGAGCGCCACCAGCACCATGGCCAGCAACAGCGGCGGCAGCACCTGGAAGAACTCGGTGATCCGCATCAGGACCTCGTCCACCCAGCCGCGGTAGTAGCCGGCGAGCGAGCCTATGGTGAGGCCGATAACGATGGTGAGCGCCGCCGCCGAACCGCCTACCACGAGGGTGGCGCGCGCGCCGTAAACGATTGCCGTGAACATGTCGCGACCGAGATTGTCGGTGCCGAGGAAGTAGCCGTCCTGCCCCGGCGGCGTGAAAGGCATCCACACCATCTCGAACGGGTCCACGGCCAGGATCACGGGCGCGAAGAGCGCTGCGAAGACGATCGCCGAAAACACGATGAATCCGGCAACGGCGGCCCAGTTGCGCACATACATGCGCAGGAATTCGACGACCGGACGCTCGACGCGGACGGTTTCGAGGGCGCCTTCGGGCGCGGTTGTCCGCTGCTCCGTCATGCGTTCCGCGCCGAACGGATTCGAGGATCGACGATCCGGTAGGTGACGTCGGTCAGCAGGTTGACGACGATGACGATCATGGCCGAGAAGAAGAGAATGCCCATGATGGTGGGCGTGTCGCCGCGCAGAATGGACTCGAAGGCGAGCGTGCCCAGTCCCGGCCAGGTGAACACCGTCTCCACCACCACCGCGCCCGAGAAGATGTGCGAGAACTGCAGCCCGGCGATGGTGATGACCGGGATGACCGCATTGCGGAGCGCGTGCTTGTAGGTGACGGCGGTTTCGCCCAGGCCCTTGGCGCGGGCCGTGCGGATGTAGTCCGAGCCGAGCACATCCATCATGCTGGCGCGCGCGAGGCGGCTGTACGAGGCCAGGTAGATCGACGACAGCGACAGCACCGGCAGGAACAGGTGGTGCAGCACGTCGAGATACCATGTGAGCGTGCCCCTCGGCGTGGTCGGGTCCACCAGGCCCGACAGCGGCATGATCTCCAGCATGGCGACGAACAGCACGATCAGCAGGAAGGCGGTCCAGAACACCGGCGCCGCGAAGCCGACCAGGGCGAGCACGGTGACGAAATGGCTGAACAGCCCGTTCGGCCTGCGGGAGGCTATGACGCCGAACAGCGTGCCGATCAGGATTGCAAGCACCAGGGCCGTGACAACCAGCAGCAGGGTCGGCGCGATGCGCCCGAGGATCAGTTCCGTGACCGGCATGTTGAAGTAGTAGGACGTGCCGAGGTCGCCCTGGATAACCTTGCCGACGTAAGTCGCCAGCTGGATATGGAACGGGCGGTCGAGCCCGTAGGTGCGGCGGATATCGTCCATCACCTCCTGGCTGGCGCCGCCGCTTTCCCCGGCGAGCGTGTCGGCGATGTCGCCCGGCACCAGCGAAAGGAGGATGAAATTGAAGACGACGACGGCCAGCAGCAGCACAACAGCGTAAAAGAGTCGCTGGGCTATGACGGTCAGGAATGCGATGACACGGCCATCCTCGTCCTGGGGTCCCGGCGCCGGGGCGGAGTCCGGTTACACCGCCCCGGCTGCCGGTTTCGCTATTTGATGTAGATCTCGTCCCATGGCGAGCACACGCCCCAGATGGAATCCACGGGCGGGTTGCCGACACGGTCGTGGTTGAAGACCGTGTGGTAGGGCGAGGTGTGCAGATAGGCGATGGGCGCCTCATCGACGACCAGCTTCTGCATCTCCCCATAGAGCGCCGCGCGCCTGTCGCGGTCCAGTTCCTTGCCCGCCTTGTCCATGACCGCATCGACCTCGGCGTTCTGGAACTGCTGGGTGTTGTGCCATGGCACGCCGGGGCGGATGTTCGTGGACTGGTAGGTGCGGTGGACGCCGATCACCGGGTCGCCCCAGTTGAAGACCGAGTCCATCGTCATGTCGAACTCGTGGTTGGAGACGGTCTTGATCCAGGCCCGGAAGTCCGCCGAGGCCTTGATGGTCACGTCGATGCCGACCTTCTTGAGCTGCGCCTTGACGAATTCGGTCTTGCGTTTCCAGGTGCCGCCGGCGGGGATGTAGTCGAGCGTGGTGCGGATGCGGATGCCGTCACCGTCCGGCTTGTAGCCGGCCTCGTCCAGCAGCGCCTTCGCCTTTTCGACATCGTAGTCGTAGGGGTTCACGTCCTTCGGCGCGAACACGCTGCCCGGATGGATCGGACCGAGCGAGCGCTGCGCGTAGCCGCCGTAGAGCACCTTGAGGATGAACTCCTTGTCGATGGCGTAGGCGACGGCCTGGCGCACGCGCTTGTCGTCGAACGGCTTGCGCTTGGTGTTGAAGGCCAGCCACTCCAGCGGGCCGATGGCCGAATAGCCGTCCGGCGTCAGTGTCAGGTGCTCGTTCTTCTTCAGGCGATCGAGGACCGGCGCGTCGGACTCGAAGGCGGTCAGGTCCACGTCGCCCTTCTCCAGCGCGATCACGCGGCTCGTGTTCTCGGATATCTTCTTGTAGACGATCCGGTCGATATAGGGCTTGCCCTCGAGGAAATAGTCCTCGTTGCGCTCCATGATGATGTATTCGCCGGGCTTGAACTCCTTCAGCTTGAAGGGGCCGGAGCCGACGATGTCCTGGCTGTTCTGCGGGTGCTGGCGGATATTGTCGGTGTTGCCGTACACATGCTTCGGAATGACCACGCCGAGCTGCGAGGAGAACGCCAGCAGGATCGCCGGGTGCGGATTGCTCAGATTGAACACCGCGGTCAGTGGATCCGGCGTGTCGATGGACTTCACCGGCGCATACATGGGCTTGAACGGGTGGTGCTGCTGGTAGGTCTCGATGGAGAACTTCACATCCTCCGAGGTGATCGGCTTGCCGTCATGGAAGCGGGCGTTGTCCCGCAGCTTGACCGTCACCGTCAGGCCGTCGTCGGAAATGTCCCAGCTTTCCGCCAGATAGGGCTTCGGGTTCCACTCATCGTCGAACCGGAGCAGCGCGGCGAACAGCTGCGTTCCGGGAATCCCGGTCGGCGTGCCGGAGGCGATCGTCGGGTTGAAATGCCCCGCGATGATGCGGTACGAGAAGGTCAGCGTCCCGCCCCGCTTGGGCTCCTCCGCCGGCGCAGCCGACGCGGCCAGAACAGCCGCCGCGGAAGTCAGCGCAACCAAGAGCTTCTTCATATTCTGTGTCCTCCCGATGGGTTCCCGGTCCCGTCCTGACGCCCGGACCTTTCTTGAGGCGGAAGCAGCCCCGGAACCGCCGGCATCCTCGAATGTAGCGGATTTGCTGTCAACGGCACGGTCCGACGGCTTCGGACCAGGCCGCCGAAGCAGCGAGACCGCAAGGGAATGTCATCAGCCGGCGAAGCGCGGTTCGGGAATTCCGGTTACGCCGAGGCCGTGTACCGCGAACAGGGCGCCGTCGATTTCCTTGTCGCCGCGCACATTGCCGGAGTCCCGGATCGACGGCACGAACAGGATGTCGAGGTCCGGTCCGCCGAACATGACGCTGGCCGGGCGGGTGCACGGCATGTCGATCAGCCGGTCGAGCGAGCCGTCGGGCGCGAAGCGGGCGATCTGGCTCGCATGGACGAGCGCGCTCCAGAGGTAGCCCTCGCCGTCCACCGTGCCGCCGTCCGGTCCGCTGTTGTAGGGCGCCGTGTCCACGGCGATGCGCTCGGGCCCGATGTCGCCTGTCTCAACATCGTAGTCATAGGCGAAAATCGCGTTCCGGCGCGTGTCGGCGAAGTAGAAGGTCTCGCCGTCCGGGCTGAAACAGGGGCCGTTGGCGACGATGACGCCGCCCTTCAGCCGGTGCAGCGAAAGGTCCGTGTCCAAACGGTAGATCGAGCCGCGCGCCTCCTCGCCGATCCGGGTCGCCATGGTTCCCGTCAGGAAGCGGCCCTGGCGGTCCACCTTGCCGTCATTGAAGCGGGTCGAGGGGTCGTCCGCCTCCGGGTCCGAGACAAGGGTCGCCTCGCCGGTCTCGAAGTCGAATGTGTGGACACCCGTCCGGAGCGCGACGACCGCCCCGCCGGACTCGCGCAGCGCCATCGATCCGATCATCGCCGGCACGCTCCAGTCCCGGCGCTCGCCGGTGGCCCAGTCGAGCCGGTGGATGGTGCAGCCGCGGCTGTCCACCCAGTAGAGCGCCTGCTCGCCCGCGTCCCAGAGCGGCCCCTCGCCGAGCATGTCAATGGTCTCGCCGACGCGCTCGATCCTCATTGCCGCGGCCTCACAACCGGTATTCCGGTTCTTCGCGGTCCAGGATCCGTTTCAGGGCTGCGAAATGCCGCTCCGCGAGCTTCGGGCGTTCCTCCGCGAATTGCTGGCGCACCGAATCCCGCACCTTGTCGGAAATCGCCCGCAGCTTCCCGCCGGTGGCCTTCGCGATCATCTGGAACTGGGCGGCGCGCTCCAGGTAGAAGAGGTCGGTGAACGCATCGCCGACGGTTTCGCCGGACACGATCACGCCATGGCTCGCAAGGAAAGCGATGGACCGGTTGCCCATGGCGCGGGCCAGCCGGTCGCCTTCCTCGTTGGCGAGCGCAAGGCCGTCATACTCGTCGTCATAGGCGATGCGGTCGTCGAACATCAGCGCGTTCTGCTCGCACATCTCCAGCCGCCCGCCCTCCAGCAGCGTGATCGCCGTGGAATAGGGCTGGTGGGTGTGCAGCACGACCTTGGCCGAAGGGACGTTCACATGGATGCGGCTGTGAATGTAGAAGGCGGTGTTCTCGACCTTCTCGCCGCCCTCCAGCACCTCGCCTTCCTCGTTGCAGAGGCAGAGCGCGGAGGCGGTTATTTCCGACCAGTGTACGCCGTAGGGATTGATGAGGAAGCGGTCGCCCCGCAGTTCGCCGTCCTCGCTCGGCACGGCTGCGGAGAAGTGGTTGTCGACGCCTTCATGCAGGTTCAGCCTGACAGCCCAGCGCAGCGCGCAGGCGAGGTCTTCCCGCATTTCGGCATGGGCGAGTTGCGTCATAGCCGTATCACCTTGCCGGGGTTCATCCTGTTTGCCGGATCGAGAGCGACCTTGAGGGCACGCATGACGTCGACGGCCTCGCCCCGTTCGGCCTCCACGGAGTCGATCTTGCCCTGGCCGACGCCGTGCTCGCCGGTGCAGGTGCCGCCCATGGCCAGCGCCCGGGCGACGAGGCGCTTGTTGAAAGCCTGCGCGGCCGCCATTTCCTCCGGGTCGTCCGGGTCCAGAACGATGCCGCAGTGGAAATTGCCGTCGCCGACATGGCCGACGATGGGCGCAATCAGCCCGGTCTCGTCCACATCGCGGCGGGTGTCGATCAGGCATTCCGCCAGCCTGGAGATCGGCACGCAGACATCCGTGGACCATGCCCGGCAGCCGGGCCTCAGCGCCATGCAGGCGTAATAGACGTCGTGGCGGGCCTGCCAGAGCTTGTTGCGCTCCTCCTGGCTCTGCGTCCAGCGGAAGGCGCTGCCGCCGAGCTCGACGGCGATGGCCTCGACGGTCCCGGCCTGTTCGGCCGTTCCGGCAGGCGAGCCGTGAAACTCGAAGAACAGGGTGGGCTTTACCTCGAAGTCCTCCAGGTCGGAATATCTTATGCAGGCGTCCATCTGCGTGTCGTCGAGCAGCTCGATGCGCGCCACCGGAACGCCGGATTGCATGGTGAGCGTCACGGTCTCGACGGCAGTCTCCAGGTTCGGGAACTGGCAGACCGCCGAAGCGATGCTCTCCGGGATGCCGTACAGCTTGAGGCGCACTTCCGTGATGGTGCAGAGCGTGCCCTCGGAGCCGATGAACAGCCGGGTGAGGTCGTAGCCGGCGGAGGACTTGCGCGCCCGGCCGCCCGTTTCGACGATTTCGCCGTCTGGCATCACCACGGTCAGGCCGAGCACATTCTCGCTCATCGTGCCGTAGCGCACGGCATTGGTGCCGGAGGCGCCGGTCGCCGCCATCCCGCCGAGCGAGGCATCGGCGCCGGGATCGATCGGGAAGAACAGGCCGGTGTCGCGCAGATATTCGTTCAGCTGCTTGCGGGTGACGCCCGCCTGGATGCGGCAGTCGCTGTCTTCCGCATTGACTTCCAGCACCTCGTTCATCCGGCTGAGGTCGATGGAAAGGCCGCCGTTCACGGCGCCGATATGCCCTTCCAGCGACGTGCCGGTGCCGAACGGGATGACCGGCAGGCCGAACTGCGCGCAGATGCGATGCGCGGCGCTGACCTCTTCCGTCGTCAGGGCGAAGGCGACGGCATCGGGCGGCGCCACCGGGAAATAGTCTTCGCCGCGTCCGTGCTGGTTACGGACCGTCTCGGAAGTGGAGAGACGGTCGCCGAACACGTCGCGCAGCGCGGCGATGGCGGCATTGTGGCCAATGGGTGGTGAGTTCATCAGTGCGGGTTTCTATCCCATGCGCAGCGGCGAAAGAAGGCAGTTTCCGCCAGTCTCTGGGCGATTCGCGCCAATTCCGGCGGTTGCCGGGCAGCGCCTAGCGGTCATCGTCGGACAGCGGCGACGGCGGCGCTTCGCCGAGCCCGCCGCCGGCCTGTATGGCATAGCCCTCCGTCAGCCAGAGACCGAGGTCGACGCGCCGGCACTGGGCCGAACAGAAGGGACGGACCGCTTCCACCGCCGGACGGCCGCAGACGGGGCATGAGCCGAAAGGGCGCAGTTTGACGGGTTCTTCGGCCATGGCTACCTCCGGCGCGCCGCCCATTGCTCCGCAAGCGGGAGGCCCAGGCGTTGACGGGTCATTTCTACCACCCCGAGCGGCGAGAACGGCAACTGCCGGCGCGCCGCGGGGTCGCCGGCGAACCCGTCCGCAAGGCGGCGCTCCACCCGCCGCCGCTCGGCCGCCCGGTCGAGATCGACGAAATCGATCAGCACAAGGCCGCCGATTCCCCTTAGCCGGACCTCCCGTGCGATCCTTTCCGCGGCTTCGAGATTGAGCGCCAGTGCATCGTTCCGTCCGCCGCCGTCCACATCGACCACGACCGCAGCTCGCGTGTCCTCCAGGGAGATGCTGCCGCCGCCGGCAAGCTCCAGCACCGGCTCCAGCGACCGCTGGATCGCGTCTTCGAGCTCGAAGGCCCGCCAGCCCGGCTCGTCCAGGAGTTCGATCCGGGCGTCCGGCAGGCCGATGCGGCCCGCATAGGAGCGCAGCCCGCGGTCTGCAAGCACCGTGCCGCCGGGTGCAAGCCGGTCGCGGAGGAAGGCCCGGAGAGGATCCGGCTCCCTCCACAACAGGGCCGGCGCTTCCTCCGAAGCGGCTTCGATGCGCCGCCAACGCGCCCGGAGCGCATCGAGTTCCCGGGTAATGGCGGCGTCGGCCACGGCATCGGCCGCCGCGCGCACGACCGCTCCTTCGCCGGGTCCGACAAGCCGGCGGACGAGGCCCTGCAGCCGGGAACGGGTTCCGTCGTCGGGAAGCCGCTTCGACGCGGCGACGCCGGTCGTCCGGGGCGTATAGACCAGGTAGCGGCCGGCGAGCCTCGGAGCCATGCCGAGGGCGGGGCCCTTGCCGCCGGTCGAGGGCCGGGTCGCCTGAACCAGGAGCGAGGCTCCCTCGTGGGGCGGTCTGCCGCCGGCCAGCAGACCGGTTTCGCCGTCTCCCAGATCGACGAAGGCGCCGAGACCGGGCTCCACCCGAAGCACCCGGCCGCGCCAGATCGAGCCCATTTCGTCGGCAGGCCGCTCCAGCCGCAGTTCCAGCGCCGAGCCGCCCGCCAGCAGCGCGGCCGTCCGGCCCCAGGGCGCTTCCGTCAGCAGCGCGCGGTTCACGGGACCGGGTAGCCGAGGCCGGCCAGCAGCGACCGGGTTTCGTAGAGCGACAGTCCGACGACATTCGGATAGGAGCCGGCGATCGCTTTCACGAAGGCGCCGGCCCGTCCCTGGATCGCGTAGGCGCCCGCTTTGCCCTGCCATTCGCCCGATGCCAGGTAGGACTCGATCTCCCGCGCCTCCAGCCGCTTGAACGCCACATGGGTCATGACCGTCCGCGCCGCCGCGCGGCCGTCCGGGGCGCGAACCGCAATGCCTCCCCAGACGCGGTGCCGGCGGCCCGACAGGCTGGCGAGGAAGCGGCGCGCTTCCCCGGCGTCGCGCGGCTTGCCGAGCACCCTGCGCCCGCACGCAACCACCGTGTCCGCGGCAAGAACGTAGCTGTCGGGGAAACGCTCCGCGGCGGCGGCGCACTTTTCTCCCGCAAGCCGCGCAGCGAGACCCCGCGGCAGCTCTCCGCTACCCGGTGTTTCGTCGATGTCCGCAGGCGCAATGCGATCGGGTTCGATGCCGATGCGGCGGAGCAGTTCGAGCCGGCGGGGCGAAGCGGAGGCAAGCACAAGCGAGGCCATTGGGACCGCGTTATACCACCGTTCGCCGGCAGGCACCGCCAGACCCGTGACCGGATCCTGGCGGACGCAATGTTGCGTGTCCGGCGAGACTGTCCGGTCGCGGTAGGGACGCCGGTTTCCCGGCGCCCCCCGCACAGATCCGGACGTGCGCGCTAACGCATCCGGCTCCTACCTCGGGTAGTGACGGCGAAGCGCACGCTTGGCCACGGGTGCCGGGTCCGGGGTTTGGGCCAGT
>JAJDYL010000118.1 GCA_022825195.1 Alphaproteobacteria bacterium | reverse complement strand
GCCGGGTTGCGGGTCATGGGAGATGGCCCTCCGCCTTCGCGGGGGCGGCGAGAGGGGGCGGCGGCGGCCTCGGCTCCGGCCGGGGGCCGCCGGTATTCCTCCCCGCCGTTTCCGCCGCCGCCGGCCTGTGCGGCCAGGGCCTTTTTCTTCGCCTTCCTCCTTTTCCTCTCCTTCTTTTCCTCCCTCTTCCTCCTGCGGTCCTCGCGGCGGTTCAGCCGTTCGAACCATGCGTGGAACTCGGGGGTTTGCCGGCTGCCGGTCCAGACCTCGCCGAGATACTCGTACTCCTCTTCGGGTTCCAGTTCGGGGAGGTGTTTGGCGCTCCAGTCGAGGACGGCGAGGAGCTGTCGCAGATGGGCGAGCCCGGCGCGTCCGGCGCGGTGGTATTCGGCGCGGTCGCGGTCGTCCCGGGGCGGCGGTCCGGCGCCGATGTCCTGGGCACAGGCAGCGGCGAGGGCTTCGGCTGCCGGTGCGAGGCGCTCCAGCAGCATGGCCGCCAGTTCGGGTCGGGGATCGGTTGCGGTCATTCGTGCCTCCCTGGGGGCAAAGGGCGGGACGGGGTGTCCCTGTTTCGCGCGTAATGCGTGCGCTTGTGCGTGCGCGGGCGGGCGGGCGTATCGCGGCGGCGCGGTTCGTGCGCCTGATTGCCCGCGTGCACGGGCGCGCGACGACGGGCCGGGCAGAGGGCATACCCCTCCCGTCCGCTCGCGCCGGGGGTTGCGGCCCCCAGCCATGCTTTCTGCAGAAAAGCGGAACGGCGGCCCCGGAAGCCGCCCTTCTCTCGTGCCTATTCTACACTATTCCTCGGAAAGTCAAGCCATTTCTGGAACAAAAAATGACAATGCCGGACAGTTTTCTCACAAGCCATTGAATCGGCGGGACAATATCGGTGTTGCCGGATTGGGACCCGTGAGAAACAGTGCTCCACCGTTGCCCCGGCTCCCGATCCGGCAGTTTGCAGCGGACGGGCCGGTTTCGACGATGCCGGCCGTGACCCCGGCGGGAAATCCGGGCTAGGCTGGCCGCTTCCCCGGCGCGGGAGGAATGGCGATGTCGATCCGGTGGAGACTCGCACTGGCCGCAATGCTCATGCTGGCGGTGGCCGGCGCGGAGGCTGAGGAGCGCCGAATTACGGTGGCTGTCAGCCCGGACCTGATCGAGAGCGGGTTGATGAAACACATGCTGCCGCGCTTCTCGCTGAAGACGGGCATCCGTACGACCCCGGTGCCGCTCGAACCGGGCGTCGAGGCGGATGCGCTGGTCGGGCCGTCCGTGGATGGCGGACGTCCGGTCTTCCGGGGTGGGGAAGCGGTCTATCTGGCCGGTCTTGACGAAGGCGGGCGGACGGAGCTGGCGGCCCGGTTCCTCGACTGGCTGGGCTCGGAGATCGGCCAGCGCACGGTGGCGTCCTTTGCGCCGGACGGGAAACCGCTCTACGAGCCGGCGGCGGGCGCCAGGGTGGAAGTGAAGGCCCCGGCGGTCACCGGCGATGCGATGGCCGGCGAGCGCCTGGCGCTGGTCCATTGCGGACGCTGCCATGTGGTCGGGCCGAAGAACCGCATGGCGGGCATCGGCTCCACGCCCTCCTTCGCCGTGCTGCGCACGCTCGGCGACTGGGAACGCCGCTTCCGGGCCTTCTTCACGCTGAACCCGCATCCGGCCTTCACACAGGTTCCCGGCGTCACGCCGCCCTTCGACAAGGCGCGCCCGCCGCCGATCGCGCCGCTGGAGATAACGCTCGCCGATCTCGACGCGATTCTGGCCTATGTCGCGTCGGTCGCTCCGGCCGACCTCGCCAAGCCGCTCAAATACGAGTGATCCCGCTGCCCGCGCCGCGATAGCGCGCGGTCAGCCGGCCGGAGAGCGCCAGCACCGCATCGAGCTCTCTCGTCCCGAACCACGCCGCGAGTTCGCCCAGCCCGATGGCGGCCTCGCCGTCCCCTCCCAGCAGCAGCACGGTGTCGCCGACCTCAGCCTCCCCGACATCGGTAAGGTCCAGGGTCAGATGTTCGAGCGACACGGCCAGGATCGGGGCCCGGCGGCCGCGAATGAGCACCTCCGGGCGGCTGCCCGGCACGGGGCGGGCCACGCCCTGCGCGGCGCCGACGGGCGCGACGCCGGTGCGGCGGCCGCGCTTTGTTCCGAAGCTGCCGGCGATGGCGATATCGCTTCCCTGGGGGTGGTCGGAGACCTGCACCAGCCGGCTCCCGACTTCGGCGAGCACGGGCCGGTAGGGCGACAGGTCCGCCACCGAGGCGTCCGAGAAGGGCGACAGGCCGTAAAGCAGGTGGCCGACGCAGACCGCGTTGGCCCGGTCGGACAGCCCGGCGGCGACGGAGGCGCTCGCGCCCGCCTGGGTGACCGGCGGCGCCAGCCCGCGTTCCTCAAGCCGTGCGAGAAGATCGTCGAAGGCGGCAAACCGGCCCTCCGCCCAGCCGCGCCCGCGCGCATCGCCGAACGGCAGATGCGTGTAGAGCCCCTGCACTTCGAGGCCCTCGATGGCCGCCAGGTCGAGCAGAAAGTCCTCCGCCGCTTCGAGCGCCACGCCGAGCCGCCCCAGCCCGGCATCGACCTTGACATAGACGGGCGCGGTTCCTCCGGGCTGCGCTGCCCTGGCGGCGGCCTCGGCGCCCGCCCGGTCCACCACCGTCGGCACCAGCCCGGCCTCGACAAGGTCGGCCATCCCGGCCGGCAGCGCGCCCGCGAACATGACGATGGGCGTCCGCAGCCCCTCGGCGCCGATCCGGCGGGCTTCGTCGAAGGAGCCGGTCATGAACGCCGCCAGCCCCTCGCCGTCGAGCGCCCGCGCCACGGGAACCGCGCCGTGCCCGTAGGCATTGCCCTTGAGCGCGGCCATGACGGCCTGGCCGGGCCCGCAGCGGCGGCGGATCCCGGCGAGGTTCGCATGCAGCCGGTCCAGGTCGTAGACGGCCCAAGCGGGATGCGCGGCGTCCGACATTCAATCCACCCTCCCCGGAACGCCGGCCAGTCTAACCCGAATTTTGTTTTGGAAGCCCGCGCCTTCATGCTGGGCCCGACAGCGAGGAAGGAAGGCGGACCCGTGGAACCGATTGCCGAAGCAGCCTACGAGAATCTGGACCGGCTCTCCTGTCTGGAGATCCAGGGAGCGGCGCTGCCGCACGGCGTCAAGACGGGCCTCTACGAGGCGGCCCGCGAAGCCGAGGGCCGGCCGCTCACCCTGGCCGGGGCCGAACTGCTCGACCGGGCGCCCGCCCATGTCGGGATCGTCACCGGCGCCGCCGTTCCCGACCACATGCCCGCCGGCGAGAATGACGGGCCGCTGGGCTCGGTCGTGCTCGCCCGCGCTCTCGCGGCCATGGGGCACCGGGTCAGCTTCTATACCGACCCGCCGGCCGCGCCGCCGATCGAGGCCCTCGCGGCGCGCTGCGGCCTCGACGCGCCGACCGTGCGGCTCGGGCTGCACGACAGGGCGCAGCAGGACGCCGTCGCCCGGGAACTGGACATTGCCGTGGCCGTCGAGCGCCACGGCGGCAATCCCAATGGCAATCTCTACGGCGTTACCGGCACGCCGCGCCACCCCTTCCGGGCGAATGTGGACCATCTGTTCAGGACGATGACCGCCTCCGGCAAGCCGACGCTCGGCGTCGGGGACGGCGGCAACGAGATCGGCTTCGGCAGGATCTACGAGGCGCTTTGCGCGCGGATGCCGGCGTTCAACCTGAAGGAGAAGACGGAGTGCGGCGGCGGCATCTTCACGGTGATGCCGGCCGACGTGCTGGTCGTCGGCACCTCGTCCAATATCGGCTGCTACGGGCTCGTCGCCGCGCTCGCGCTCCGGCGGGGCGACCCGGAACTGTGCCACACGCCGGACGAGGAACGCGCGATCACCGCCTTCGGCGTCGCGCTCGGCCTGACGGACGGGGGCAGCGGCAAGGTGATCGCGGCGGTCGACGGCGTGCCGGTCGATGACAATGCGGCGGTCGTTCACCTCATGCGGGCCGTCGTCCACCGCGCGCTCGCCCGGCCGGGAGACCGGGGCTTCTAGCGGGGAAGCGGGCCGCTACACGCCGAAGGTGAAGCGGGAGCCCAGATTGGAGGCCACGAGCCGGTCCGGCATGCGCCGGCGCATGGCCTCGATGAAGGCGGCGCCCGTGCAGTGCATCGGGACCACCGCGTCCGGGGCCAGCCGCTCCAGTTCGTCGATGGTGTGCTCGATATAGTCGGGCTTGGCCGTCGTCAGGTGGAAGCCGCCGATGACGGCGTGCAGCCTGTCGATGCCGGAGACCGCCATCGCCGTCTTCACCGAGTTCACGATGCCGGCATGGCCGCAGGACGAGATCACGACGAGGCCGCGCCCCTGGACGATGTAGCAGGTGGCGTGCTCCTCCGGGTGGCTGTCGCGCACCAGCTCCCCGCGCCGCTCCGCCTCGGAGAAATGGTCGTAGGGCGCGAGCATCGAGCCGCCGGTGACCTCCTCGAAGGTGTCGCGGGTTATGTAGCCGGTGGTGAACGGGCCGGGCAGCGCGTGCGGGTGCGGGCAGCAGACGGGAACCACGTTCTGCGCCACCAGGCTCGTCCGGTCGGGGGCGCCCCAGCAGACATACTCCCGCTTGCCGCCCGGTTTGGGGGGCGGCCCGGTCGGCACCCAGCGCACCGAGAACGCCTCCTCCGCGCCGACATAGAGCGAGAGGTCGCCCTTCATCGCCTTGCGGTGCTGCGTCACGAAGCCGTCGAGCCCGCCATAATGGTCGCGGTGGCCGTGGCTCAGGATCAGACCGTCGAGCTTCGCCGGGTCGATATCCAGCAGCGAGGTGTTGCGGTTGATGATCTCCGGCGTGAAGCCGAAATCCAGCATGTATTGGGCCTTCGCCCCGCCGGCGCGCGATTCCAGATGGAGCGCGAGCCCCCATTCGCCGGCGAGCGTCGTCATCGGCCGGCCGGGAATGTGGCCCACATGCTCGATGGCGACATGGTCGTGCCCGGCGCGCGGCAGGAACCGCTCATAGTGCGAATCGACGACCACGCGGACGGAGAGACGCTCCACCACGGGAGCCGTGAACGGGGTCTGCGCGGCGATGCTCATCGCGTCCTCCCTCTGTAAATCAATGGTCCTTGCTGCGGTCGCGGAGATAGTCCTCGGTGGTGCGCACGCGCGGCCGCTCGCCCGCGGCGAAGGGATTGTCGGTCGAGTGGTACTGGGCGTTGATGCGGCAGTCGTCGCACATGCGGATCAGGCGCGAGGCGCCGGCGCCGGCGAACATGGAGTGCTTGCCCGCCAGCTGGGCGACGATCCGCTCCACCGTGGATTTCACGCCGAAGGGCTTGCCGCACTCGATGCATTCATAGGGCTCTTCCTCGTTGAGCACCCGCTGTTCCAGCGCGGCGTCGGAGAGGTCGAGGCGCGGCTCCAGCGCAACCGCATCCTCCGGGCAGACCTGCACGCAGAGCCCGCATTGCAGGCAGGCGTCCTCCTGGAAGCGGAGTTGCGGCAGGTCGGGATTGTCGCCGAGCGCGCCGGAGGGGCAGAGCGAGGCGCAGGCGAGGCAGAGCGTGCAGGCGTCGGTATCGACCGTCACCGAGCCGTAGGGCGCGCCCTCCGGCAAGGGCAGCATGGCGCCGGCCGGGTTCAGCGCCTGCGCCGCCAGCCGCGCGACCTGCCGGCGGGAGCCGAGCGCCAGCACGGGCTCGGCGGGCGCTGCCGCAGCCTCACGGTCGTACAACGCCTCCGAGAGCGCATCGGGGTCGCCGGCCTCCAGCAGGCGAAGGCGCCCTTCTCCGCCCATCGCCTCTGCAAGCGCAAGCTCGCGGCGCGGCGCCTCGTCCTCGGCGCGCGGCGGCAGCAGCAAATCCACCGACGCGAAGCCGCCCGCGAGCGCCGCCAGCATTTCGGCATGGCCGAAGCCCGCCAGCGCCTCGACCTCGAAGGGAATGACATCGGCGGGCAGGCCGCGCCCGAAGCGCGCCGAGAGCGCGACCATCTCCGCCCCGAAGCTGCGATCGGTGACCAGCAGGCGCGCCGCCGTTCCCCCGGCCTTGCGGTAGGCGCCGGACAGCGCCTCCATGCGCCGGAACAGCGAAGCAACCGGCGGCGCGTCGAAGGATATCGCCCCGGAAGGACAGACCGCCGAGCAGGCCCCGCAGCCGGCGCAGACCATCGCATCGACTGCCACATGGTCGCCCGCCGGCGAAATGGCGCCGGTCGGGCAGATATCGAGGCACTTGCTGCAGCCGCGCTGGCTGGCGCGCGAGTGGGCGCAGAGGCTCTCCTCCAGCCGCACATGGAGGGGTTTCTCGAAGGTGCCGACGGCCTGCCCGGCCTCGAACACGGCGGCGGCAACGGCATTCGGGTCGCCGGGGTCCGCGCGGAAATAGCCCTCGCGCTTCTCGTGGGCGGGGAAGAGGGGCGCGCCGCCGGAAAGGTCGAGGATCGAGTCGCACTCGCTTTCCGCGCCGTCGCGCGGATCCGAGAAGGCGAACGCGCCGCGCCCGCCCGGCTCCATCTGGCGGAGGCCGTCGATGCGCAGCCGGAAGCCGCCGAGCGCGCCCGTCGCCGTCCGCAGCCTGCCGACGACAATCTCGAACCGGCGGTCCACCGGCAGGTCTTCCGGCGGCTCCGCAAGCAGCACCGTGACCGACATGGGTTCGGCAAGCCGCTCCGCCGACGGCAGCGCGACGGTTTCCCCGCCGATCACGAGGCAGCGCCCTTCCGAGACCACGTCCACGGTCCGCGTCGGCGCTGGGGCGAGCAAGGCCTGGGCCACGAGCGCAGCCTGTTTCGGCCCTGCGTCACCGGCTTCGTCGGACCAGCCGGCGCGGTCGCGGATGTCGACCAGCAGCGGGGACGGGACCTCCAGTTCCTCCGCGATTTCCTCGAAACGCGCCCATTCCTGCTGGCAGGCGATAATTGCGCCGCCCGCCTGTATCGCCTTCGCGGCGGCGCCGGCCTCCGTGGTGCAGAGCGCGCTGTGGATGCGCGAGCAGGCGACTCCGGCGCCCGCCTCGATGCTGTCCGCGTCGATCTTCTGGCTGTGGGCGCAGTCGCACACGAGCAAGGTACCGGCCATGTCCCTGTCCTCCGCACAAGCCGCTGCGGGCCGGCTGCGGGCCCGTCTTATTACCGCCGGACCCGGCCGGAAGGAGCGATTTTCTCTGGGGCCGGACGGCGATTCCGGGGGGCGTCGCCCCCGCCGCGCACCCGGCTAGTATGGCCGCTTCGGACCGCCTGTCCAGACCGCCCGGAATGCAGACGGCCGCCACGCTGCGAAGGTCGGTTTTTTGTGTTGGCATGCGACAGAAAGGCGTACATTATTGTCGCAGGAGAGCGTGCCGCCTTGCGCGGAAATGGCGGGGTGTCTCTCCGGAGGAGATCGGCAACATGCCGGCGAGCGCGTTATCATTGCCGCTCGGAATTGTGCTCCGCCGGAGTCCGGCGTCGAGCCGATGGGTACGCTGGACCTGGACAGTGGCGGATGTGTTGCCCGGAGCGGGGCCGGCCGACTGGCGCGAGCTTCGGCGCGACGGCGAAACCGTCGAATATCACGCCGCCACGGTGCCGCTCGAATTCTGGGCCTCCGATGTCGAAGCCTACATGGTCGGCCTCGCGGCGCGCGTGCCGGCGGTCTATGTGGTCATGCGGCGGACGGCCGAAGCCGATGCGCCGCACGATCTGGAAGTCGTGCTGGCGACCGCGTCTCCCTACGAAGCGCAGGACTATCTGGACAGCGGCGAGGAGATCGTCGACCAGGCGCCGATGCCGGACGGGCTGGTCGCGGTGGTGCGGGACTTCGTCGAGCGCCACCACGAGGAGGAGCCGTTCGTCAAGCGCAGGCGGGACAAGCGGCGGGTCGATCTCGCGGAAGACGGCAAGGGCGATCCGCGCATAAGGCAGATGTCCGATGTCTATCGGGCGCCACGGCGCACGGAGGCGGTCCATTGAGCGCGCAGGCGGATTTCTGGGCCCGCCGCAAGGCGGCCGTGGCGGCGGCGGAGCGCGCCGAGGAAGAGGCCGGGCGCGAGGCTGCGGCCGCCGAGGAACGCAAGGCGCTGGAGGAACGCCCCGACGAGGAAGTGCTGGCCGAACTGGAACTGCCGGATCCGGACAGCATGAAGCAGGGCGACGACTTTTCGGCATTCATGGCAGACGCGGTCCCGGAACGGTTGCGCCGGCGCGCGCTCAGGCAGCTCTGGCGGTCGAACCCGGTGCTCGCCAATCTCGACAATCTGGTCGACTACGGCGAGGACTACACCGACGCCGCGCTGGTGGTGGAGAACCTCCAGTCCGCCTACCAGGTGGGCAAGGGGATGCTGAAGCATCTGGAGGCGATGGCCGAGGCGGCGGAGCGGGCTGCAAGCCCGGAGGCGGCCGAGGACGACGGCGAGGCCCCGGAGACCGAAGCGAAAGCCGAAGAGGCGGGCGAGCCGGAGACGGAGGCCGGGACCGAACCGGTTCCCGCGCTGCCGGAAGCGCCGGTGGCGGTGGAGCCGCCGGCGGCGAGGGCAAAGCCCCGGATGCGGTTCGCCTTCGCGGACGCCGAGCCGGGCCGGGCGGCCTGACATGACGGGAGAGGCGATGACGGCAGAAGCGGTACAGAGCGTCGAGATAGCGGAAGAGGACCGGCTGCGGGCCGACCTCTACGACTTTCTGGGCGTGCTGCTGGCCCGGCCGCCGGACCGTGCGCTCCTGGACAAATCGGCAGCGCTGACCGGCGACGACGGCGAACTCGGGCGGGCGGTTCACGCATTGGCGCGTGTCGCATCGGCGACGACGGAACGGGCGGTCGAGAGCGAATACACCGCACTGTTCATCGGTGTGGGGCGGGGCGAGCTGCTGCCCTATGCCAGCTATTACCTGACGGGTTTCCTCAACGAGAAGCCGCTTGCGACGCTGCGCAACGACATGGCCGGACTCGGCATCCAGCGCGCATTCGCGGTGTACGAGCCCGAAGACCACATCGCCAGCCTGATGGAAATGATGGCGGGCATGATCCTTGGGCGCTTCGGCGAACCGGCCTCGCTGGAAGAGACGAGGCGGTTCTTCAACAGGCACATCGCCCCGTGGGCGGGGCATTTCTTCACGGATTTGGAAAGCGCGCGGAATTCCGTCTTCTACGCGTCCGTCGGTTCTGCGGGACGGGCGTTCATGGAGATCGAGAAGGAGGCTTTCCGGATGACGGCGGGCTAGCCCGCAACAAGACGGCCCGTCACGCGGACGGGCCGGAAGAAGAGGAGGAGCATACGCATGAGCAGCAGAACGGACGGCGAGAAGACCAATCGCCGGGACTTTCTGAAGCTCGCATCGGTGTCGGTGCCGGCGGCCGCGGTTGCGGCCGTGGCGGGACGGACAGCCGAGGCGGCGGTCCCGGACGACGGAGGCGAGAGGATGCAGGACACCCCGCATACCCGCGCCTATTACGAAAGCGCCCGTTTCTGACGGACGCGTCTCGCCGAAGCATGGCCAAAGGTTGCGAGACGCCCGGCGGCCATCGGCATGACGAACCCGGCGGACCGGCCTGCGGCCGGAACGCCTGACGGAGGAACAAGATGCTCAGGAAAAAGACCAACGGGGTTGCGAGACGCCCCCAGCGGACTTCGATCCTGCCCAACATATCGGAGGCATCGGTCGACCGGCGGACCTTCCTGCGGGGCTCGGGCCTCGCGATCGGAGGCCTCGCCGCCATCGGCGCCGCCGGCGGCATGGTGACGAGAGCCGAAGCGCAGCAGGCGGCTATGGGCGCGATTTCGACGGCGAAGTCGGTCTGCACCCACTGCTCGGTCGGCTGCACCGTGATCGCCGAAGTCGATAACGGCGTGTGGGTCGGGCAGGAGCCCGGGTGGGACAGCCCGTTCAACCTCGGCGCGCATTGCGCCAAGGGCGCTGCCGTGCGCGAGCACGCCAACGGCGAACGCCGCCTCAAATACCCGATGAAGAAAGAGGGCGGCGAGTGGAAGCGCATCAGCTGGGAGCAGGCGATCAACGAGATCGGCGACGGCATGATGTCCATTCGCGAGCAGAGCGGCCCGGACAGCGTTTACTGGCTGGGATCGGCGAAGTTCAGCAATGAGCAGGCCTACCTGTTCCGCAAGTTCGCGGCCTACTGGGGCACGAACAATGTGGACCACCAGGCCCGCATCTGCCACTCGACCACGGTTGCAGGCGTTGCGAACACATGGGGCTACGGCGCCATGACCAACTCCTACAACGACATCCACAACAGCCGTGCGATCTTCCTCATCGGCGGCAACCCTGCCGAAGCGCATCCGGTATCGCTGCTGCATGTGCTGAAGGCCAAGGAGCAGAACAACGCTCCGTTGATCGTGTGCGACCCGCGCTTCACGCGCACCGCCGCCCACGCCGACGAGTATGTCCGCTTCCGGCCCGGCACCGACGTGGCGCTCATCTGGGGCATCCTCTGGCACATCTTCGAGAACGGGTGGGAGGACAAGGAGTTCATCCGCACCCGCGTCTGGGGCATGGACCAGATTCGCGAAGAGGTCGCCAAGTGGACGCCCGAGGAAGTGGAGCGCGTGACCGGCACGCCCGGCTCGCAGCTTCGCCGCGTCGCCCGCACGATGGCGAACAACCGTCCCGGCACCGTGATCTGGTGCATGGGCGGCACCCAGCACACCCAGGGCAACAACAACACGCGCGCCTACTGCGTGTTGCAGCTCGCACTGGGCAACATGGGCACTTCCGGCGGCGGCACGAACATCTTCCGCGGCCATGACAATGTGCAGGGCGCCACCGATCTCGGCATCCTGTCGCATACGCTGCCCGGCTATTACGGCCTCTCGGGCGGCGCCTGGGCCCACTGGGCGCGTGTCTGGGAAGAGGATCTCGACTGGCTGAAGGGCCAGTTCGCGATGCTCGAGGGCGCGGACGGCAAATCGAAGCCGCTGATGAACCTGAAGGGCATCCCGGTGTCCCGCTGGATCGACGGCGTGCTCGAGGACAAGGCCAACATGGACCAGCCGGACAATGTCCGGGCCATGGTGCTTTGGGGCCATGCGCCGAACTCGCAGACCCGCGGCAAGGAAATGAAGACCGCGATGGAGAAGCTGGACATGCTGGTCGTGATCGACCCGTATCCCACCGTCTCCGCCGTGCTTCACGACCGCACCGACGGCGTCTATCTGCTGCCGGCCTCGACGCAGTTCGAGACCTACGGGTCCGTCACCGCGTCGAACCGCTCGATCCAGTGGCGCGACCAGGTGGTCGCTCCGGTGTTCGAGAGCCAGCCCGACCAGAACATCATGGCGATGTTCGCCAACAAGTTCGGGTGGGCGGACCGGTTCTTCCGCAACATCAAGATGGACGCGGAAAACACGCCGAACGTCGAGGACATCACGGGCGAGATCAACCGCGGCATGTGGACGATCGGCTACACCGGCCAGTCGCCGGAGCGGATCAAGCTGCACATGGCCAACCAGCACACCTTCGACCGCACGACGTTGCAGGCGGTTGGCGGTCCTGCCGACGGTGACTATTACGGCATGCCCTGGCCTTCCTGGGGCCCGCCGGAAATGGGCCATCCCGGCACGCCCAACCTCTACGACATGTCCAAGCCGGTGGCAGAAGGCGGCCTGACCTTCCGCGCCCGGTTCGGCGTGGAGCGCAACGGCGAGAACCTGCTGGCCGAGGGCGTCTATTCGGCCGGTTCGGAGATCCAGGACGGCTATCCCGAGTTCACCATGCAGATGCTGATGGACCTGGGATGGGACGGGGATCTGACGGACGCCGAAAGGGCGGCCATCGACGCCGTGGCAGGGCCGAAGACCAACTGGAAGACCGACCTTTCGGGCGGCATCCAGCGGGTCGCGATCAAGCATGGTTGTGCGCCGTTCGGCAACGCCAAGGCGCGGACCGTGGTGTGGAACTTCCCGGATCCGGTGCCGCTGCACCGCGAGCCGCTCTACACCCCGCGCCGGGACCTGGTGGCGGACTATCCGACCTATGAGGACCGGAAATTCTACCGCCTGCCGACCATGTATGCCTCCATCCAGAAGCAGGATTTCTCGAAGGACTACCCGATGATCCTGACTTCGGGCCGCCTCGTGGAATATGAGGGCGGCGGCGAGGAATCGCGGTCGAACAAGTGGCTCGCCGAACTCCAGCAGGACATGTTCGTGGAGATCCACCCGAAGGACGCCAACGATCTCGGGGTGCGCAACGGCGCGCAGGTCTGGGTCGAGGGCGCCGAGGGCGCCAAGGTCAAGGTCATGGCCATGGTCACCGAACGCGTCGGAATCGGGGTCGCCTTCATGCCCTTCCACTTCGGCGGGCATTTCGAAGGCGCGGACCTGAGGGACAAATATCCCCAAGGCGCCGACCCCTATGTGCTGGGCGAGAGCTCCAACACGGCGCAGACCTACGGCTATGACTCGGTCACGCAGATGCAGGAGACCAAGACCACTCTCTGCAAGATCTACGCGGCCTGAGGGAGGAGAAGGAGATGGCAAGAGCTAAATTTCTCTGCGACGCCGAACGTTGCATCGAATGCAACGCCTGCGTCACCGCGTGCAAGAACGAGCACGAGGTGCCGTGGGGGATCAATCGGCGCCGGGTGGTGACCATCAACGATGGCAAACCGGGCGAGCGGTCGATCTCCGTGGCGTGCATGCATTGTTCGGATGCGCCCTGCATGGCCGTGTGCCCGGTGGACTGCTTCTACCAGAACGAGGAAGGGGTGGTCCTGCACTCCAAGGACCTCTGCATCGGCTGCGGCTACTGCTTCTATGCGTGCCCGTTCGGCGCGCCGCAGTTCCCGCAGGCGGGCAATTTCGGGTCCCGGGGCAAGATGGACAAGTGCACCTTCTGCGCCGGCGGACCGGAAGAGACCCACTCCACCGCCGAATTCGCCAAGTACGGGCGCAACCGGATCGCGGAAGGCAAGCTGCCGATCTGCGCCGAGATGTGCGCGACCAAGGCGTTGCTGGCGGGCGACGGCGACGTGCTCTCGGGCATCTACCGCGAGCGCGTGGTGGCCCGGGGCTTCGGGTCCGGCGCCTGGGGCTGGGGCACGGCCTACGGCCAGAAGGGCTCCTGACGCCCTAGAGAACGGCCGGTCCCGCCTTTGTCGGCGGGGCCGGCCGGCCTCCTTAGTTATTTTGCGGAAGGGGCTTCGCCCCTTGCCGCCATGGTGTCCGGCCGGTTTCATCGGGAGTCCTGGAAGATGACGCTGTTGCGCCTGCCTATGCTCACGATCTTCGCCGCGCTGCTGCTGGTTGCGCCGCCTTCCGCGGCCCAGCAGGCCGCCGATGACAATCCCAGGGCCGTAACCGGCGGGGCGCAGACGCTGGAGGACATCCTCGCCCGGCAGCGGGGCGAGCGCGTCGATGACCGCTTCCGTCGCGAGGCGGTCGGCGACCCGGCGCGCGCCGCGGGCATCCGCATGCAGCTCGGCACGCTCGGCGGCGCCTCCGACTCGGAGGTCTTCCGGGCGTTGCGCTACGGCGGCGCCGACGTGACGGTCTCGGCCAGGGGGCCGGCTTCCGAAATCATCATTCAGGACGGCGGCATACGCTGGCTCGAATGGCGGAAGGGGCCGCTGCGCGAGTGGGGCGGCTGGGTGCTGGCCGGCATGGTCGGGCTGCTGGCGCTCTTCCTGCTGCTGCGCGGGCCGATCCGCATCGACGGCGGCCGGTCCGGCGAGACCATTCTGCGCTTCAACGCGCTGGAGCGGTTCGGGCACTGGCTGCTCGCCGGCTCCTTCATCCTGCTGGCGATCAGCGGGCTCATCACGCTGTTCGGGCGCCCGCTGCTGATCCCGCTGCTCGGCAAGGACGCCTTCGCGCCCGTCGCGCTCGCATCCAAATGGATCCACAACAATGTCGCCTGGGCCTTCATGCTGGCGCTGGTCTGGGTGTTCGTGTTCTGGATCGTCCACAACATTCCCAACCGCGCCGACCTGGTCTGGCTCGCGAAGGGCGGCGGCCTGTTCGTGCGCGGCAGCCACCCGCCGGCGCGCAAGTTCAACGCCGGCCAGAAGATCATCTTCTGGGTCGTCGTCGTCCTCGGGCTGTCGATCTCCGCCTCCGGCCTGTCGCTGCTCTTCCCGTTCGAAATTCCGATGTTCGCCAAGACCTTCGAGATATTGAACGGTCTCGGCCTGCCGCAGGCGGTCAACCTCGGCGAACTCCCGACCCAGCTCTCGCCGCATGAGGAGATGCAATACGCGCAGCTCTGGCATTCCATTGTCGCCTTCATCTTCATCGCGATCATCATTGCGCACATCTATCTGGGCTCGATCGGAATGGAGGGCGCGTTCGACGCGATGGAGTCGGGCGAGGTGGACCGGCAATGGGCGAGGGAGCACCATTCGCTCTGGTTCGAGGAGGAGACCGGCGAGCCGGCCCATCCCGCCCATGAGGCCCCGCCGGCGGCGGAATGACGCCGGGCGCCTGACATGCGGCTCCGGGCGTTTCTGACGGCCCTGTTGCTGCTTCCCTCGGCCGGGGCGCCGGCCGGGGATTTCTTCAAGCTGACGGGTCATGGCGGCCCTGTCCGGGGCATAGACGTATCGCCGGACGGCCAGCGCGTGCTTACGGCGAGTTTCGACTATTCGGTGGGGCTGTGGCGGTCGGGTTCGCCGGTCTGGCTGGAGGCGCACGATGCAGCCGTGAACGCCGTGCGCTTCATCGACGACAGGCGCGCGGTCTCGGCCGGCGACGACAACGACGTCCGGCTCTGGGACCTGGAGCGGGGCCTGCCGGAGCGTCTCGGCAGCCACAAGGCGAAAGTGGTCTCGCTTGCGCTCTCGCCGGGCCGGGACCTGGTCGCCTCGGCAAGCTGGGACGGGCGGATCGGCCTCTGGTCCGTTGCGGGCGGCGCGTCGCGGTTTCTCAGGGGCCACACGGCCGGCGTCAACGATGTCGTCTTCTCCGCCGACGGCGCGCGCCTCTATTCGGCCTCGACCGACGGGACGATCCGCGTCTGGGACCATGCGCGCGGCGTGCAGACGCGGCACATCCTGAAAGGGCGGTTCGGCATCAACGCGCTCGCGCTCGACGAGGACGCCGGCTGGCTCGCCTATGGCGGCGTGGACGGGGCGACGCGCATCCTGGACCTGGAGACGGGCCGGGAGATCGCGGACTTCACGCTGCAGCGCCGGCCGATACTGGCCATGGCCTTCGATGCCGACGGCGAGCGGCTCGCCGTCGGCGACGGAGAGGGCTTCATCAAGGTGATCGACAGCCGGCGCTGGACCGTGCTCAGGGACTTCCGCGCGGCGCTGCGGGGGCCGGTCTGGGCGCTCGCCTTCTCCGCCGACGGCGAGGACATCCTGGCCGGCGGCATCGACGATGCGCTCTACAGCTGGCCCGTCGCGGCGCTGGGCGCGGGCGGGCTGATGGCCGGCGGCGAGCGGACCTTCCTGCTCGATCCGGCGAGCATGAGCAACGGAGAACGCCAGTTCCAGCGGAAATGCTCGATCTGCCACACGCTGGAGCCCGAGGGGCTCAGGCGCGCCGGTCCGACGCTCTTCGGCATTTTCGGCCGCCCCGCAGGCGGTCTTTCGGGCTATAAGTATTCCCGGGTGCTGCGCGAGGCGGAGTTCGTCTGGAACGAGGATACGATCGATGCCTTGTTCGACCGGGGGCCGGCCCGGTTCGTGCCCGGCTCCAAGATGCCGATGCAGCGGATCGCGAAGCCCGCGGACCGCAGCGACCTGATCGCGTTCCTGCGGCACGCGACGACGGAAGGAGAACGCCAGAGATGAGAGCCATGCTGATCGCCTTCCTGGCCATGGCCGTCATCGCCGTGGCCGCCGACCTGGCGCTCGACTATTCGGGCTTCGCAACCTCCGAGGTCACCGCCGGGCCGGCTGTGCGGAATTAGCGGGGCCGGAGGCGGAAAGGGTTTCCCCGTCTATCCGTGCTTCGCCTGCTGGTCGAAGAAGGAGGCCGTCGTCGGGAGCTGGGGCAGCTGCAGCTCGAAGGCGGCGGAGCGGATGCGACCGCTGCGCTCGCCGCGGACCATCAGGCCCTCATAGCGGTTGGGCACCGGGTTTGGCGAACTCGGCACGGCGTCCTCGGCGCTGTAGACCGAGATGTGCAGGGTGCGCGGGCGGGGGGAGCGGTTGGGCTCCGAGCCGTGCAGCAGCCGCGTGTGCATCAGGCAGACCGCGCCCGCGGGGCCCGTGCAGACGGCCGCCGCCTTCTCGGCTTCGGCGGCCACCTCGTCGGCGACCGCGCCGGTAAAGACGCCGTCGTGCCAGAGGCCGTGGATCGGACCGCGATGGGAACCGGACAGCACCTTGAGCGGCCCGTTCTCGTCCGTCACCTCGTCCACCATCAACAATGCGGTCACGATGTCGTCATTGCTGTGCGGGGTGAAGGGGAAGTCCTGGTGCCACTTCACTTCCGTGTGCCCGCCGGGCAGCTTGGAGTTGATCTTGGTGTGGTGCAGCTTGACGGCGGGCCCGATCAGGTCCGCGACGCAATCCGTCATCCGGCTGTCGGCGGTGGCGCGGAAATAGGCGTCCGACGCCTCGATCGGGGCGTTCACCCGCCGCAGGCCCGGCCGGTCGGCGGAGTGGCCCGGCTCCAGGTCGAATCGGGGCCGGCCGTCGGCGGTATCGCCGTAAGGGGCGCCGTGCCGGCGGCTTTCCTCGACCCAGCCGTCGAAATCGCGCCGGAGCTCGGCCAGCAGCGACGGGTCCACCGCGTCTTCCACCACCACATAGCCGTGCTCCCAGAAGAAATCGCGCTCTGCGGCTGACAGTCCGGCCATGCCTGCCTCCCGGTTGATGCCGGGGCGAGTGTAATACCGGCGGTCACTGACCGGAACCCATGGCGGCCGTCGGCATGAGCCCCGGTTTTTCCCGGATGGGGTTTACAAGGGGACAATAATCCTTATACCAAGGGTCACTGTTTAGAACCCATTGGCCCATTTTCGTGTACCGATAGAGGCGATCCGTTCTGGCTGTGAAACGAGATTGTTCCAGGCATTGCAGCAGTGATCGAGGATATCGTCGTAGTTCTGGAAGACGC
>JAJDYL010000120.1 GCA_022825195.1 Alphaproteobacteria bacterium | reverse complement strand
CCCTGATCGCAGAGCGATAACCCCTCGCCATTCCTTCACCCGCATGGTGAAAACCAAAATACGCCCAACAGGACGCTCAAATCATTGTAGGAAAGGCATCGGACAACAGGCCACCCCTGCCGCAGCTCGCCGATCAGGGCGAAAAGTTAGTGCATTGCGGGTTCCCCGGCCAGCTTGGTAAGACGACCGTCTCCGAGGCCGGCGGCCGGAGTCCCAGGCTGTAGTCCCGCCGGGCCGCCAAGAACCCGAAGCCGACCTCCGGCGTCCCGGTAAAGTGATCGCCAAGGGCGGACAGACCGTAGCCGAGTCGCATCTTGAATCGCTGCTGCGCCAACTCGCTCTCCCCACTGTCGTTGGCCGCGAGCCCGGCAAGCGTGTCCCGTTCAAGCAGGGCGTCCAGGCAGCGCGCCGAGCAACAGACGAGAAAGAGTGCCGAATGACGTACGACCGACAGGCTTGTCGTTCAACACCAAATCTTGCAGAAGATCCGAAGCTCGAAAGCGGCGCGGAAATACCACTCTAAATCAAGTCGGCCGTGTAGATTTTTCTCATATGAATCAGGCAGTTGATCGGCAGCGTAACCCAGAGATTCCCAAAATTAATCTTCGCCTATGGCGGTGGGATAGGCGAAGATTAATTGTGGGAATCTCTAGTTTCTGCCAGCGACCAAGTGTCTGAATTATTGGAGAAAAACCAGCGCAATTGGCGTGAACTAGAACGACATTTCCGCGCCATTTTTGAGCCCGGCGTCTTCTACAAGATCTGGTGTTGAACGACAACCCTGTTGGTCGTACGTCATTCGGTACTATTGCTCGTTTGTTACTCGGCGTGCCGCTTGGATGCGGATCAGCGCCCTGCCTGTCGAAGCGGTCCAGTCCCGCCAGGACCGGGGGAGCCTCGCGCTGGGCGGTCTGCCCCAGCTTGGGTTGGATGTTCTTTTCCGAACGAGCACGACCAGGGCGGAACCTGCACTGTGGCATTGGCCCGGATGCGCTCAAGCGTCCAGACCGAGACTCTGTCTGTTGACAGCAGCGGGCGTGTCGCTCATGCCGACGTCTCCCGGTCGCATTCATCGTCGGCGATGCTGGCCCGGGCGCGGTCTGTGGCGATATCGATACGGGTTATGACGCGGTGCAGCGGCCGATTTCCTGCCAGAGGCTGTCGGGCGTGTGGCCCATAGAGCGGAGGCGGGCGCGATTCTCGCGTTCCTGGGCCACCCGCCCGTGAGAGGCTGAGACATGCTGAAAGACCAAGTCTTCAGAATCGATGACATCTACATTCCGGTGAGACGCCGCCGCACCCTTGATCCTGCAGTCGTCGAGGCGATCGCCGAGAGTATGCTGGAAGAAGGCCAGCGCACGCCGGTCCTGTTACGCCAGGACGGCAAGCGCCTCGTGCTGGTCGAAGGCCTTCAGCGCCTGGAGGCTTGCCGCTCCTTGGGCGAGGAAACCATCGTCGGCGTCCTCGTCCGGGGACGGGTGAAGTAGGGCAGGTGTCGAGGCCGGCTACGAGGCTCTGTTACAAACCTGTTCGAAGGACGCGGCAAACTGTGGAAGAGGTTGGTTTCGACCTATGCTTCCGCTGTGGCCATGTGGTCCTGCAGCAAAGGCGTTGCCTCGGTCAGAGCACTTGGGTCGATGCCGAAGGCGCGCCCGAGGACCCTCGCCTCGCCGAGAATGCCGGTCTGAATGCCAAACGCCTTGGTCTGGACCTCGCGTAGCGCCCGCATGACCCCGAAGCCCGTGATCGTGGCGTAATCCGTCATCAATGGCACCGGCCGGATCAGCAGCTCGGCGTGCTGATCGGCATGCAACAGCTACGCCGAACAACACCATTGCGTGACGCAAGGCTCCGCGGGGTTGCCTGGCGCTTTCGCCGCTTCACTCGTTCCTTCTTGTATGCTGAGGCTCCGTCGGTCACGGAATGCGGCAGATTGATATGATTCTGAGCTGTGGCGAAGCGCTCTTCGACCTTTTGCCTTCTGCGGAAACCGATGCGGGCTTCATCTTCGACGCCTGCGTCGGCGGCTCGCCCTTCAACGTCGCCGTCGGTCTCTCGCGCCTGGGTTGCAAGGCAGCGCTCTTTACCGGCCTGTCCACAGATCCCCTCGGCCGCCGGCTGGAACGGGTGCTCAAGGAAGAGGGCGTGGAGACGGCATATGTCGTCAGCAAGCAGAACCCGACCACACTGGCGCTTGTCGGCCTGGAGGCGGGAGGTATTCCGCATTACAGCTTTTACGGCCACGGTGCCGCCGACTGCTCGGTCGATGAAACGGATTTGCCCGATCTGCCGGACTTGGTGACGGCCATTCATTTCGGTTCCTACTCTCTGGTGGTCGAACCCACCGGCTCCTCGCTGCTCGAGCTCGCCCGGCGCCATCGGGGCAGGAAGCTCATCTCCTTCGATCCCAACCTCCGCCTGACGGTTGAGCCCGATGCGGATCGGTGGCGCCGACGGGTTGGGGCATTCTCCGAGATCGCGGACCTCATCAAGGTGAGCGACGAGGAGCTCGAAGCGCTGTTCCCCGGGGCTGGAATCGACAGCATGGTCGGTCGCTGGAGCGCCCGGGGCGTGCAACTGGTCGTGGTGACCCGCGGTGGCGAGGGGGCCCTGGTCTCTCTCCGGGGCGAGGTCTTCGAAGCCTCCGGCCGCACGGTCGAGGTCGCCGATACGGTGGGCGCCGGCGACAGCTTCCAGGCCGGTCTGCTTTGCGGCCTGGACGAGCTCGGCAAGGCGACGAAGCAGGGCCTTGAGCAACTGTCGCTGGACGAATGCCGCCACATCGTCGCGTTCGCCATGGAGGCGGCGGCCGTTACATGCACACGCCGCGGCGCCGATATGCCCCGTCGTCCCGACCTGCCGGCGCTCCAGACCGGATGACCCGCCCGGGTTGCGACCTGCATTTGGGGGCGGCGAACGCCGGGAATCGCGCTGCTATGTGAACTCGCGGGATTATGTGTTTGAATTCGCCGCTGCACCTGCATGGCCGCATACTCGCGAGGGAATCAAGACGGGATGCGAGGCGGAGAGTCCACCGGCCTCAGGGCCTATAATGAGCGTTTGATGATCGCCGCCATCAGGCAGGCCGGTGCCCTGTCAAAGGCGGAAATCGCGCGTACCACCGGGCTCAGTGGCCAGGCCGCGACGGTTATCGTGAACTCCCTGCTTGCCGACGGGCTGCTGGTCGAACGCGAAAAGGTCCGCGGGCGGATCGGAAAGCCCTTCACGCCGGTCGCGCTCAATCCCGAAGGGGCCTTTTCCCTGGGCGTCAAGATCGGCCGCCGCAGTCTCGAGGCTCTCCTGGTCGACTTCAGCGGCGCTGTCGTCGCTTCCCGGTTCGCGCCCTATCCGGCCCCGCTTCCGGCGCAGACGATGGCGCTGGCGAAAGAGACAATCCTGGAGCTTGTCGATTCCCTGAAACGCCGCTTGCGGAGCCGGATCGTCGGATTCGGCGTCGCCATGCCCTGGGTCATGTACGAATGGTCGGACGTGCTCGGCCTGGAACGCGAGGCGATCGCAGCATGGCGAGAGATCGATGTCGCCGCCGAGCTCGAAGCCGCAACCGGCCTGCCGGTGTCACTCTACAACGACGCCACCGCGGCCTGCGCGGCGGAGATGATCGCCGGCAACCGGATCGACCGGAGCAGCGCGCTCTACATCTATCTCGGCACGTTTGTCGGCGGCGGGGTCGTCATTGACGGCCGCCTGTACCGGGGCCGGCAGTTCAATGCGGGCGCGCTGGGCTCGATGCCGATGGACGGGACCAGGGGCGGCAGACGGCCTCATCAGCTCATTCACCAGGCCTCGGTGATCGATCTGGAGCGGGCGCTGGCTGCAGGCGGGTTCGACGCGTCCGAGATGTTGAGCCCTGACGGTGCCGCGGAGGCCGATGCCATCTTCGAAGCCTGGTTGCAGCGTGCGGTCGCGGCTCTGGCCCGCGCTGTCGTATCGGCCATGAGCGTGGTGGACTTCGAAGAGGTCGTCATCGACGGGCTTCTCCGTCCCGACTGGCGCCGTCGCGTGGTCGAGGGCGTGAGCGGCGCCTATGCCCGGTTCGACTGCACCGGCCTTTCGCCGATCGAGATCGCGACGGGGTCCATCGGGCCGCAGGCGCGTGTGCTCGGCGCCGCGCTGCTGCCCCTCATCGGGCGCTTCTCTCCCGACACGGAATTGCTGGTGAAGACGGCGGGGGGCCCGAAGGCGGTCAATCGGCAGACCCCGACCGGTCCGGGCAGGTCCGAACCGTTGGCGCCCGTCGGAAATACGACCTGAGCGACGCGCGGGCGGCGAATCCGAATTGCCCTTGACTCATCGGCGGATGCGTCATTTAGTCAATCAAGTTGGGAAACTTGGGACATTCACGGGAGACAAACCGGATGCGGTTGAAGACCACAATCTGCGCCGCCAGCGCGCTCGCCCTTTTCGCAGCGACCGGGGCCTACGCTGACTCGCACGCCACGACCGTCACCATTGCAACCGTCAACAACGGCGACATGATTCGCATGCAGGGGCTGACGGAAGACTTCACGTCCCGGCATCCCGGCATCGAGCTCGAATGGGTGACGCTGGAGGAAAACGTGCTGCGCCAGCGCGTTACCCAGGATATCGCTGCGAAGGGCGGCCAGTTCGACGTTCTGACCATCGGCACCTACGAGGTTCCGATCTGGGGCAACAACGGCTGGCTCGTATCGCTGAACGATCTGCCCGCGGAGTGGGACGCTGACGACCTTCTCCCGGCCATCCGCTCCGGCCTGACCGTCGGTGGCGAGCTCTACGCCGCGCCGTTCTATGGCGAGAGTTCCATGGTGATGTACCGGACGGACCTGATGAAGAAGGCCGGTCTCGAGATGCCGGATGCGCCGGCCTGGTCCTTCATCAAGGAAGCGGCCGCGGCAATGACCGACAAGGACAACGAAATCTACGGCGTCTGCCTGCGCGGCAAGGCCGGGTGGGGTGAGAACATGGCGTTCCTGACCGCCACTGCGAACTCCTTCGGCGCGCGCTGGTTCGATGAGGACTGGAAGCCTCAGTTCGACAGCGAAGCCTGGTCCGACACGCTCAACTTCTACATGGACCTGATGACCAGCTACGGTCCTCCGGGCGCCTCGACCAACGGGTTCAACGAGAACCTGTCGCTGTTCCAGCAGGGCAAGTGCGGCATGTGGATCGATGCGACCGTGGCGGCCTCCTTCGTGACCAATCCGAAGGACTCAACCGTAGCCGACAGCGTCGGGTTCGCTCTCGCGCCGGACAATGGGCTCGGCAAGCGCGGCAACTGGCTCTGGGCCTGGTCGCTGGCCATCCCGGCAGGTTCCGACGCCACGGACGCGGCGAAGAAGTTCATCGCCTGGGCGACCAGCAAGGAATACACGGAACTGGTTGCGTCCAAGGAAGGCTGGGCCAACGTCCCACCGGGCACCCGGACCTCGCTGTACGAGAACGCGGCCTATCTTGAGGCGGCGCCGTTCGCGGAGATGACGCTGAACTCGATCAATGCGGCCGACCCGAAGCAGCCGACTGTCGATCCGGTGCCGTACACCGGCGTGCAGTTCGTCGCGATCCCGGAATTTGCGGGCATCGCCACACAGGTGGGACAGGAGTTCTCGGCCGCGCTCGCCGGCCAGCAGAGCGTCGCCGAGGCGCTCGAGAAGGCTCAGGCCCTGACGGCCGACGAAATGGAAGCTGCCGGCTACTAGCGACCCGGTCCGCAAACCCCTGTCGACCGACAGGTCGCAGACTTCCGCCAACCCGAAAGGCCGAAGACAAGGGATAACAGGTCTTTCCAGCCAACCGCCGCGCCGGAGGGCAGCTCCGGTCTCCTTCCGGCGCGGCAATCGTCTCCGGTTCGTCCCGGTCCGGTCCGGAAGGAGAGGCGTCATGGCTACCAGGCATTCCAGATCCGCTGCCCGAGCGATGATGGCGCCCGCGGTCTTCCTGCTTCTCGTCTGGATGCTCGTGCCGCTTACCATGACGCTCTACTTCTCGTTCAAGCGCTACCTGCCGCTTCGCGGCGGCGACCTGGGATGGGTCGGCTTCGACAACTACATCCGCTTCGTCACATCGAGTTCGTTCTGGCCGAGCGTGCAGACCACGCTCGTCATCGTGGGCGGCGTGCTTCTGGTCACGGTGGTCCTGGGAGTGCTTCTGGCGCTTCTGCTGGACCAGCCCATGTGGGGGCAGGGAATCGTCCGGATTCTGGTGATTGCACCCTTTTTTGTGATGCCGACGGTTTCCGCGTTGGTCTGGAAGAACATGTTCATGGACCCCGTGAACGGGCTGTTTGCGCATCTCTGGAAGTTTTTCGGCCTGGCGCCGCTGGAGTGGCTGATACCAAGGGTCACTGTTTAGAACCCATTGGCCCATTTTCGTGTACCGATAGAGGCGATCCGTTCTGGCTGTGAAACGAGATTGTTCCAGGCATTGCAGCAGTGATCGAGGATATCGTCGTAGTTCTGGAAGACGC
>JAJDYL010000047.1 GCA_022825195.1 Alphaproteobacteria bacterium | reverse complement strand
TCTGCATCCAGGAGATTTTCGGCGTCAACCACGCCATGCGCGACATCGCCGAATACTGGGCAGGCCAGGGCTATGTCGCCGTCGCGCCGGACCTGTTCTGGCGCCAGGAGCCGGGGGTCGATATCACCGACCGGACGGAAGAGGAGTGGAAGAAGGCGTTCGAGCTCTACCAGGGCTTCGACGTGGACAAGGGCATCGACGACCTGAAGGCGACCGCCGCGCACATGCGCGCCATGGCGGGCTGCAGCGGCAAGGTCGGCACGGTCGGCTTCTGCCTCGGCGGCAAGCTCGCCTACATGCTGGCCTGCCGGGCCGACCTCGACGCCAATGTCGGCTATTACGGCGTCGGCATCGAGGAGATGCTGGACGAGGCGGCCAACATCTCCGCCCCGCTCATGCTGCATATCGCGGAGGAGGACGGCTTCGTGCCGAAGGAGGCGCAGGCGGCGGTCCGCGACGGGCTCGCCGGCAACGCCCAGGCGCAGGTCCACTCCTATCCGGGCATGGACCACGCCTTCGCGCGCATCGGCGGCCAGCCCTACGATGAGGAGAACGCCGCGCTCGCCAACGGGCGCACGGCCGCGCTGTTCGAGCGGGCGCTGAAAGGCTGACGGCTCCACCGGACGGCCCGAGGACCATGCAGGACCCGCTGGAGGTGCTGCGGCGGGTGTTCGGCTACGAGGCGTTCCGCGGCCACCAGCGCGCGGCCATCGACGCCGTGGTCGCGGGCCGGGACGCGCTGGTGCTGATGCCGACGGGCGCCGGCAAGTCGCTCTGCTACCAGGTGCCGGCGCTGGTCCGGCCGGGTGTGGCGGTCGTTGTCTCGCCGCTGATCGCGCTGATGCAGGACCAGGTGGCGGCGCTCGCCCAGAACGGGGTGAAGGCGGCGGCCCTCAACTCGGCGCTCGACGGGCGGGAGCGGGCCGGCGTCGAGCGGGCGGTGCGCGAGGGCCGGCTCGACCTCGTCTATGTCTCGCCGGAGCGCTTCGCTGCGCCGGGCTTCCTGGAGCTGCTGGAGCGGGCGCCGCTCGCGCTGTTCGCCATCGACGAGGCGCATTGCGTCAGCCAGTGGGGCCACGATTTCCGCCCCGACTACCGCCAGCTTGCGGTGCTGGCCGAGCGGTTCCCGGCCGTGCCCCGGATCGCGCTCACCGCAACCGCCGACGAGGCGACCCGCGCCGACATATTGCGCGAGCTCCGGCTGGAGGGGGCGGAGCGCTTCGTCTCCGGCTTCGACCGGCCGAACATCCGCTACACCGTCCGGCCGCGCCGGGAGCGGGTGCGCCAGCTTCTGGCCTTCCTCGCCGGGCGGCGGGGCGAGGCCGGCATCGTCTATTGCATGACCCGGAAGCGGGTCGACGATGTGGCGGATGCGCTGAACCGGGCCGGCGTGCCCGCGCTCGCCTACCATGCCGGCATGGAGGCCGGGGAGCGGGCCGCCGCGCAGGCGCGCTTCGTCGCCTCGGACGACGCCGTGATGGTGGCGACCGTCGCCTTCGGCATGGGCATCGACAAGCCGGATGTGCGCTTCGTCGCCCATCTCGACCTGCCGAAGAGCCTCGAAGCCTACTACCAGGAGACGGGCCGGGCCGGGCGCGACGGCCTGCCGGCGGAAGCCTGGATGCTCTACGGGCCGGGCGATGCGGCGCAGCTGGGCCGGTTCATCGAGCAGTCGGAGGCTTCGGAGGAGCAGAAGCGCGTCGAGCGGGGCAAGCTGGAGGCGCTCATGCGCTATGCCGAGGCGGCGACCTGCCGGCGGCAGATCCTGCTCGGCTATTTCGGCGACGGTTGCGAGCCCTGCGGCAATTGCGATGCCTGCCTCGACCCGCCGGAGCTGTTTGACGGCACGGAGGCGGCGCAGATGGCGCTCTCGGCGATCTACCGCACCGGCCAGCGCTTCGGCGGCGGCCACATTATCGACGTGCTGCGCGGGCGCGAGACCGAGCGCGTGCTCAGGCTCCGGCACGACGGCCTGCCGACCTTCGGCGTCGGCAAGGACCGGCGGGTGGGCGAATGGCGCTCGATCCTGCGCCAGCTGACGGCGGCGGAACTGGTCGCGGCGGAGAATCTGGAAGGCTTCACCGTGCTCCGCCTCGGCCCGGAGGCGCGCGCGGTGCTGCGCGGCGAGCGGCAGGTGCAATTGCGGCTGGAGAAGCGGGAGGCCCGCGCGCGCCGGCAGCCGGGGGAGCGCAGGGAGCGGGGCGCGCCGGCGGCCTCCTCCGACAGGACAGGCTTCGAGGCGCTCCGCGCGCTCCGCCACAGGCTGGCGCAGGAACAGGGCGTGCCGGCGTATGTGGTGTTCCAGGACAACGCGCTCCACGCCATGCTGGAGCGCCGCCCCGCCAGCCTGGAGGAGATGGCCGAAGTCCCCGGCGTCGGCGCAACGAAGCTGCGGCGCTACGGCGAGGCGTTCCTGGAGGCGCTCAGGGCGTTGCCGTCTCCGCCGGCCGATTGATCTCGACGACACGGCACTCGTCCTCGCCGAAGAAGAACTCCGCCAGATTGTCTCCCGGGCCGCCGCGGTCGATGACGAGGAAGTCGGCCTCGCGGCCGAGCGCGATGACCGGATGGTGCCAGACGCCGGGGGCGTAGTTGACGCCCTGGCCGGCCCTTGCGAGGAAGGCGCGCAGGTCCGCCGGGGCCGCCGTCTCTCCCGGCGGCGCGACGACGACCAGAAAGGGCGCGGCCCCGAGCGGAACGAAGGCCTGCGAGCCGAGCGGGTGCTTCTCCACCATCTCGATTGTCAGCGGCATGGGCAGCGGGCGGGCACGGAAGATGTTGACCAGCACATGCCCGCCTTCCGCCGCCACATCGACGCGGGCGAGGTCGTGGAAGCGGGTCGTCGAGCCGTTATTGATCTCGAAGTGCTGCGCGCCATCGGCCTCGATCACATCGCCGAAGGGCGTGAAGGCGGCGCGCGTCAGCGGCTCGACCGGGAGGTTTGTGCCCATCAGAGCCTCAGTATCGGGTAATCGGGATGTCGTGGATAAAGGCCGGGCCTAAGCCCGCCGGAAATCAGGTCGAGCTCCAGAAGCACGGAACGGCCAACCGATGCCACGCTCATCGGCGGACCAACGATGCAGGAGGTGCATGCCGACCGTCCGCAGATCTCTACGGTGACGGGTCCGGCAACCGGCCGTATTTCCCTGCTGCCGTCTGCATCGACGACTATTGCGCGCCGCCGGGTCTCAAGTCCGAGGCGTTCAACCACGGTTTCGGGCAACATCAACATCGCGGTGGCAGTGTTCACGACGACTTCTACACTGGTTGTGCGAATAGCGCCTGCATCGCCGTAGCCCTGTTCGACGATGCATCTGTCGAAAGTGTTCTCAAGCTTCGCGATAGCTACGAGTTTGCCCATAAGCGGCTGTCCTCCGCCTCAGAGCGCGACGGCGGCGTCGAACTCGCGGCCGCGCGCTTCCAGCCAGTCCCAGAAGGAGCGGGCGTAGCTGCGCGGGACGTGGAGCTCGAAGGCGTCTTCCGCCTTGCGGTGCACGAGCGCCTGGGCGTTGCCGATGCGGGTGCGCGCCGCCCGGCCCGGAGGGAAGGCCGCCGGGTCGAGGTCGATGCCGGTCCCGGTCGCCAGCAGGTCGGCTGCATGCGCGCCCGAAACCGCGATGACAGTGGTGGCCGACGAGACGTTGACCAGCGCGCCCCGCCCGCCGGCGAGTGCGGAGGCGAGGCGGGCGGCGATCCGGCCGTCGTCCGAAAGCGGCGCGGTGAGGCGCCATTCGTCGGGGCCGAGGCGGATCAGCAGCGCGTCGGCCCCGATTTCCGCAACCGCGCCCGGCTGCTGCGGCAGGCCCGCCCCCAGCCCGGTCTCGACGGCCCGTGCGAAGGCCGGGTCGTCCGCCGGGCCGCGCAGCGCGAAGCTCTCCCGGGGCGGCCCCTCGCCCAGCAGCACGCCCCCCGCCCCGCCGGCGCGCGAGCCGAGGTCCAGCCCGGCGAGCGCGCTGCGCCGCGCTTCGGTTGCACCGTCAGCCACGGAGCCGCGTCCCTTCCGCGTCGTAGAAGACCGGCGGCACGATCTCCGCCGCCATGGCGAGGCCGGTCACCGGCGAGGCGACATAGACGGTCTGGCCGATCCGGGACCGCCCGTTCTCGACCAGCGCCAGCGCAATGGCGCGGCCGAGCGTCGGGCTGTAGCAGAAGGAGGTGACATGGCCGAGCGGCGCCGCCGGGCGCATGTCGTCGCGCTCCGCCACCTGGCAGCCGGGCGGGATCCGGGCCTCCGGGTCGATGACGGCGAGGCCGACAAGCTGCTGGCGGCCCTTCCGGCAGAGCGCCGGCAGGTCGAGCGAGCGCCTGCCGATGCTGCGCCTGCCGGCGTTGACCATGCGCCCGAGGCCGAGATCGTCCGGCGTCGTGCGCCCGTCCGCCTCGGCGTGGGTCACATGGCCCTTCTCGATGCGCATGACGCCCATCGCCTCGGTGCCGTAAGGCGTGAGGCCGTGTTCGCGCCCGGCCGTCAGCAGCCGCGTCCAGAGCGCCAGGCCGTGATCCGCAGGCGCGGCGATCTCGTAGGAAAGCTCGCCCGAATAGCTCATCCGGAAGACGAGCGCCGAGAGGCCGGCGACCGTCGCCGCGCGCACCGCCATCATCGGGAAGGCCTCGTCGGACACGTCGAGTCCGGGCGCGACCTCGCCCAGCAGCGCCCGCGAGCCGGGGCCCGCAAGCGCGGCGGCGAACCAGTGCTCGGAGACATCCGTCGCATAGACCTCCAGTTCCGGCCAGACGGTCTGGAGCAGGAATTCCATATGCTGCATCGCGGCGTGGTGCTGCGCGGTCGTGGTCGTCAGGTAGAAATGGTTTTCGCCGAGCCGCATGACGACGCCGTCGTCGAACACGCGCCCGTCCTCGCGCAGCATGAGCCCGTAGCGGCCCCGCCCGGCCTTCAGGGTCGAAATCCGGTTCGCATAGACGAGGTCGAGGAAGGCGGCGGCGTCCCGTCCCTGGACATCGACCTTGCCGAGCGTGCCGACATCCACGATGCCGACGCCCGCGCGGACCTCGCGCACCTCGGCCGAAATCGCCTCCTCCTCGTCCATGCCCTCGCGCGGATAGTAGCTGGGCCGGCGCCAGAGGCCGGCGGCGGTGAAGACGGCGCCCCGGGCCTCGTGCCAGTCGTCGGCCGCCGTCCGGCGCAGCGCGTCCCGGCCCTCGCCGATGAGGCCGGCCGCCATGGCCGCCATCGGCACGGGCGTGTAGGGCGGGCGGAAGGTCGTCGTCCCGGTCCGCGCGACGGGCCGGCCGATCGCCTCGGACAGCAGGACGAGGCCCGCCATGCCGGAGGTCTTGCCCTGGTCGGTGCCCATGCCGAGCGCGGTATAGCGCTTCACATGCTCGACCGAGCGGTAGCCCTCGCGCGCGGCCAGCTCCACATCCGCCGCGGTCACGTCGTATTGCAGATCGACGAACTGCTTGCCGGCGCCGATCCGCCAGAACACGGGCGCGTCCCCGGCAACGCGGTCCGGCGAGCGCGGCGGCTCCCCGGCGGGGCGCTCGTGCCCCGAGGCCGCGGCCGCCGCGACGCCAGCGGCCCAGCCTTCCGCGAGGCAGCCGTCGAGGTCGAAGCGCCCGGCCGCCGCGCCCGCGCTCCGGTTGGCGCCGCCCGGCCGGTCGGGCAGGACCAGCCCGCGCTCCTCGTCGTAGCTGAGGCTGCCGCGCGCCTGGGTGTGCAGATGCACGGCCGGGCTCCAGCCTCCGGCAACGGCGACCAGATCGCAGGCGATGCGCTCGCTCCGGTCCCCCGCCCTGCCGTCGGTCCGCCGAAGCAGCGCGCCGCGCACCCGGCGGCTTCCGAGCGCCCGCTCGACGGTCCGGCCCGGGCGGCAGGGCAGGTCCCGCGCCCCGCTTTCGGCGCGCGCGTCGGCGACGGCGGCGATGGAGACGCCCGCGCCCCGCAACAGCCGCGCCACCGCGTAGATGCTGTCATTGTTGCCCGCGATCACGGCGCGCTGTCCGGCCAGCACGCCATAGGCGTGGGCATAGCCGCCGGCCGCCGACGCCGACATGACGCCGGGCCGGTCGTTCCCGGCGAAGAGCAGCGGCCGCTCATGCGCGCCGGCCGCGATCACCGCTTCCCTCGCACGCACGAACCAGAGGCGGGTTTCCGGCGTGCCGGGCGCTGCGTCCCCGCCGGCCCGCTCGGCCACGAGGAGCAGGTTGTGGTCGTAATAACCGGTAACGGTGGCCCGCCGGAGCAGGCGGACATTCGCCATCGCCTCCAATTCGCCGATGGCGGCATCGATCCAGGCAAGCCCGTCGGACTCCCCGATCTCCCCCGGCGCGCGCAGCAGGCCGCCGCCGAAGCGCACATTCTCGTCGGCAAGCACGACCTTCGCCCCGGCGCGCGCCGCCGCGAGCGCCGCCGCCACGCCTGCCGGCCCGCCGCCCGCCACCAGCACGTCGGCATGCATGCGCCGCTTGGCGTAGAAGGCGCCGTCCGGCGCAGACGGCGCCGGCCCGAAACCCGCCATGCGGCGAAGCACCGGTTCGTAGAGCGCGAGCCACCAGCGCGGCGGCCACATGAAGGTCTTGTAGTAGAAACCCGCCGGCAGGACATTGCCGGCCATGCCGACGGCCGCGCCGAGGTCCCAGGCGACCGAAGGCCAGGCGTTCTGCCCGAAAGCCATGAGGCCGTCGGCAAGCTCGATCTCGGTTGCCTTCAGGTTCGGCCGGACCTCTTCGCGGACGCCCGTCGCGACCATGGCGCCGGGCTCTTCCGAGCCGAATCCCCAGACGCCGCGCGGGCGGTGGTATTTGAAGCTCCGCGCGACGATGCGCACACCCGCCGCCAGCAGCCCGGAGGCCAGGCTGTCGCCCCGGTATCCTTCCTGGCGGTGGCCGTCGAAATCGAAGCGCAGCGGCTCCGAGCGGTCGATCAGATGGCCGCCCTCTGCCGCTCGGAAGGGCTGGCGTCTCATGGCCGGCTCAACCGGACCGCACCCAGTTCATGGGTGTGGGTGTCGCGCTCGACCGTCAGCCAGCGCCGGCAGCCGTCGCGATGGAACCAGAACTCCCGATGCGGCCCCTTCGGGTTGTCGTGGAAACAGAGATAGTCGGTCCAGGCTTCGTCGGTTGCGGCTCCGGGGTCCGCCGGACGCTCCGTGCCGGCATCGCCGCCATAGGCAAACTCGGTCTCGTCGCGGTCGCCGCAGAAGGGGCAGGGAATCAGGAGCATGCGTCCGCTCCCCTCAATGTCCCCACGCCACCGGTCCGGCGCCGTTTTCGTCCAGCACGGCGCCGGTGCGGAAGCGCTCCAGCGAGAAGGGCGCGTTCAGCGCGTGCGGCGCGTCGTTGGCGAGCGTCCAGGCAAGGCACCAGCCCGAGGCGGGCGTCGCCTTGAAGCCGCCGTAACACCAGCCGCCGGTCATGGCGAGGCCCTCGACCGGCAGCCTGGCGATGATCGGGCTGCCGTCCATGCTCATGTCCATGACGCCGGCCCAGTGCCGGAGCTGGCGCAGGCGCGAGACGCGGGGGAAATACTCGCAGGCTGCCGACAGGATGTCCTCCAGCCGCGCGGGGCTGCCGCGCTGCGACCAGGAATTGTAGCCGTCCAGGGTGCCGCCGATCAGCACTTCGCCCTTGTCCGTCTGGCTGACATAGACATGCGCCGCCGCCACCGACACGACCTTGTCCATGAAGGGTTTGACCGGCTCCGACACCGTTGCCGTGAGCAGGTGCGTCTCGATGGGCAGGCGGATGCCGGCCATTTCGACCAGCCGCGAGGAATGGCCGGCGACGGCGAGGCCGACCCGGCCGGCCCCGATGGGACCGCGGCTGGTCTGCAGCCCGGTGACCCTGCCGGCCTGGATGTCGATGCCGGTCACCTCGCAATCCTGGATGATGTCCACCCCCAGCGCATCGGCGGCGCGCGCATAGCCCCAGGCGACGGCGTCGTGGCGGGCGACGCCGCCGCGCGGCTGGATGACTCCGCCGACGATCGGGTGGCGGATTGCGGGCGAGAGGTCGAGCGCCGGGACGAGCCGGGCGAGGTCCGACCGGGTCAGCAGTTCGGCATCGATGCCGGCATACCGCATGCCGTTGTGCCGGCGGATCCAGTAGTCGCGCTGAGCGTCGGTGTGGAAGACGTTGATGACGCCGCGCGGCGAGAACATCACATTGTAGTTGAGGTCGCGGCTGAGCCCCTCCCAGAGCTTCAGCGAGTGCTCGTAGAAGCGCTGGTTCTCCGGCAGCAGGTAGTTGGAGCGCACGATGGTGGTGTTGCGCCCGGTATTGCCGCCGCCGATCCAGCCGCGTTCCAGCACGGCGACATTCGCGATGCCGTGATTGCGGGCGAGATAGTAGGCCGTGGCAAGCCCGTGCCCGCCGCCGCCGACGATGACGACATCGTAGGAGGATTTCGGCTCCGGCGCGCGCCAGGCCGGTTGCCAGCCCCGATGTCCGGAGAGCGCACCCCGGAGAAGCGAAAAGATCGAGTAGCGCTGCATTGCGGCCATTCTAGCCCGGAATTCCCGCCACGGTCATGGTCCCGGCGGCGTTGCCGCCCGTCTCGCCGCAGCGCCCGTTGATCCCTGCCGAATCCACATATCTCGGTGCGAAGCCAACGCCGGAGATGTGTGCATGCGGTGGCGGTTGACCCTGGGGGAGCCGGCCGCCAGATTCGCGCCTCCTCGAATGTCGCGGGAATGGAGGCTGAAGCGCACCCGATGAGCTACGAACACATCCTGGTCGAAACCCGGGGGGCGGTCGGCATCGTCACCCTGAACCGCCCGGCGGCGCTGAATGCGCTTTGCGCCAAGCTGATTGAGGAACTGGCAGGCGCCCTCGACGGCTTCGAGGCCAACGACGCCATCGGCTGCGTCGTGGTGACCGGCTCCGAAAGGGCCTTCGCGGCCGGGGCCGACATCAAGGAGATGCAGCCCAAGACCTATATGGACGCCTATCTGGAAGATTTCATCACCGTGGGGTGGGAGCGGGTGACGAGCTGCCGCAAGCCGGTAATCGCCGCGGTGGCGGGCTATGCGCTCGGCGGCGGCTGCGAGATGGCCATGATGTGCGACTTCATCATCGCCGCCGACACGGCGCGGTTCGGCCAGCCCGAGATCAACCTCGGCGCGCTCCCCGGCGGCGGCGGCACGCAGCGCCTCGCGCGCTTCATCGGCAAGTCCAAGACCATGGACATGTGCCTGACGGGCCGGATGATGGACGCCGAGGAGGCGGAGCGCTCCGGGCTGGTGAGCCGGGTGGTGCCGGCCGACAAGCTGATCGACACGGCGGTCGAGGTCGCGGCGTCGATCGCGGCCAAGTCGCGCCCCGCCGCGATGATTACCAAGGAATGCGTCAATCGCGCCTACGAGATGCCGCTTTCCGAGGGGGTGAAATTCGAGCGGCGCATGTTCCACTCGACCTTCGCGACCGAGGACCAGAAGGAAGGCATGGCCGCCTTCATCGAAAAGCGCGAACCCGTCTTCAAGGGCCGTTGACGGCTACCGGTCCGCGCTTTCGGGGTCAGGCCGCCGGCAGGGCGCGGGCGAGGATGGCGTCTGTGTCCGTGCCCGGCGGCAGGGTGCCGTAGGCGCCGGTCCAGCGTTCGCCCAGCCGGGCGGCGCAGAAGGCGTCGGCGACCGCCTGCGGCGCGTGGCGGACGAGCAGGGAGGCCTGCAGCGCGAGCGCCATCCGCTCGGTGAGCGCGCGGGCGCCGGCCTCGAACTCTTCGGGCCTCGAAAGGTCGTCCCTCAGCGCGTCGGTTGCCCGGTCCAGCGCCGGGTGGCCGCCGCGCGCGGCGTCGAGTTCGGCGAGCACGGCCGGCACCGCTCCCTCGTCGCGGGCCATGGCGCGCAGCACGTCGAGGCAGAGCACGTTGCCCGAGCCTTCCCAGATGCTGTTGAGCGGCGCTTCCCGGTAGAGCCGTGCCATCGGCCCGTCCTCGATGTAGCCGGGGCCGCCATGGCACTCCAGCGCCTCGAACGCGTGGCCCGGCGCGCGCTTGCAGACCCAGTATTTCGCAATCGCCGTGCCGATGCGCGCGAACGCCCGCGCTTCCGGACTGTCGCCGGCCTCGTCCACGGCGCGGGCGGTCCTGAGGCCGAGCGCCAGCGCCGCCTCGGCTTCCAGCGCAAGGTCGGCCAGCACATTGCGCATCAGCGGCTGGTCGGCGAGCCGGCGCTGGAAGGCGCTGCGGTGGCGGGTATGGTGGACGGCCTGCACGACGCTCTGGCGCATGATCGCCGCCGAACTCACGGCGCAATAGAGACGGTTGCCCTGCACCATGTCGATGATCGTGCGGATGCCGCGCCCGTCCTCGCCGACCATGACGGCCCGGGCATTCTCGAACTCGATCTCGACCGAGGCGTTGGAGCGGTTGCCGAGCTTGTCCTTCAGATGCTGGATCGAGATGGCGTTGCGCTCGCCGTCCGGGGTCCAGCGCGGCAGCAGGAAGCAGGAAATGCCCGCCTCCGTCCGCGCGAGCGTCAGGAAGGCGTCCGACATGGGCGCCGAGCAGAAATATTTGTGCCCGGCGAGCCGCCAGCCACCGTCCGCGCCGCCGTCGGCCGGCCATGCGCGGGTCGAGTTGGACCGGACGTCGGACCCGCCCTGCTTCTCGGTCATGAACATGCCGACGGTGGCGCCGGGCTTGCCTTCGACCGGGATATCGCGTCCGTCATAGCGGTTCGCCAGCAGGCGGGGGATCCAGGCTTCGGCGACGGACGGCGAGGCCCTGAGCGCGGGAATCGCCGCATAGGTCATCGCCAGCGGGCACATCACGCCGCCTTCCATCTGGCTGATGAGATAGGTGAGCGCCATGTGGCCGACATGCGCGCCCGGCCCGGCACGGTTCCAGGCGAAGCTCGCGACCTCGTTCTCGACCGCCAGCGCCATCAGGTCATGGTAGGCGGGATGGTATTCGACCCGGTCGATCCGCATGCCGTAGCGGTCGAACGGCTTCAGCTCCGGGCCGTGCCGATTGGCCTGTTCGGCCTTGTCCGCCACCTCCGCCCGGCCGATCAGGCGGCCGAACGCGGCGATCTGCGCCTCCGCCCAGGCCGCGCCCTCGCGGCGCACGCCCTCGCGCAGCGCCGCGTCCTGCTCCCAGAGGTCCTGATCGCCCAGGTGGGGCGGCATGTTGAAGACTTCATGCGTTGCCAGCGCCGCGCGCGGCCTGAGCGGCACCGTCACCGCGCCTGCCTGCCGGCGCTGCGCGGCTGGCGGCGCCGGCTCTCCTCGTCGAACAGCCCGGCAAGCTGCTCCATCATCGCGCCGCCGAGCTGGTCGGCGTCGAAGATCGTCACCGCATGGCGGTAATAGCGCGTCACGTCATGGCCGATGCCGATGGCGATCAGCTCCACCGGCGAGCGCGTCTCGATCCACTCGATGACCTCGCGCAGATGGCGCTCGAGATAGTTGCCCGGATTGACCGAAAGCGTGGAGTCGTCCACCGGCGCGCCGTCCGAGATCACCATGAGGATGCGCCTGTCCTCGAGCCGCCCGAGCAGGCGGTGATGCGCCCAGAGCAGGGCCTCGCCGTCGATATTCTCCTTCAATATGCCTTCGCGGAGCATCAGGCCCAGATTCTTGCGCGCCCGGCGCAACGGCGAATCGGCTTCCTTGTAGACGATGTGGCGGAGGTCGTTCAGCCGGCCCGGATTGGCGGGCTTGCCGGCCGCAAGCCATTTCTCGCGCGACTGTCCGCCCTTCCAGGCGCGGGTGGTGAATCCGAGCACCTCCGTCTTCACGCCGCACCGCTCCAGGGTGCGCGCAAGGATGTCGGCGCTCATGGCGGCGACCGAGATCGGCCGGCCCCGCATCGAGCCGGAATTGTCGATCAGCAGCGAGACCACCGTGTCCCGGAAATCCGTCTGCTTCTCCATCTTGTAGGATAGCGAATGGATCGGGTCGGCCACCACGCGGGCGAGGCGGGCGGCGTCGAGCAGGCCCTCCTCCAGGTCGAACTGCCAGGCCCGCACCTGCTGGGCCATCAGGCGGCGCTGCAGGCGGTTGGCGAGCCGGCTGACGACGCCCTGCAGGCTCGCAAGCTGCTGGTCGAGATGGTGGCGCAGCCGGGCGAGCTCGTCGGCGTCGCACAACTCGTCCGCATGGACGATCTCGTCGAACTCGCCGGTCCAGGGCAGGTAGGCCGGCCCGGCATTGTCGTTGCGCCCGTGCATCGGGTGTTCCTGCGGCGAAGAGCGTCCGGGCTCCTCGTCGCCCATGCCCGGCATGATTTCCGCGTCCGCGTCGTCGGAACCGGCCTCGCCGGTGTCTTCCCCCTCCACGTCGGACATGTCCGAGGCATCGGACATCAGCGTCCCGTCGCTCTCGCCCTCCGCTCCCTCGCCGTCGCCGTCCTCGGACGCATCGTCGGCGTCGTCCTCCGAGCCTTCTTCCTCGCCCGAAGCCGAATCGTCCAGCAGCTCCAGGTCTTCCATCAGGCGCCCGGCGAGCGTCGCAAACGCCTCCTGGTCGTGAATCTGGCCCGCCATGCGAGAGAAGGCGTCGGCGGCGCGTTCGTCGAACCAGTCCCGCCACAGGTCCAGCACCCCCGCCGCCACGGGCGAGGCCTCGTTCCCGCTCAGGGTTTCGCGGGCGTAGAGCCCGACTGCTTCCGCCAGCGGCACATCGTCGGCGGAGGCGGCGCGCGTGAAACCCTGCCGGCGGCAGCGCTCATCGACCGCCGCCGAGAGGTTGCGCGCGGCCCCGGTCATGTGGCGGGAGCCCCAGGCTTCCACCCGCGCCTGCTCCAGCGCGTCGAAGACGGCGCGCGCCTGCGGGCCGCCGCGCGCGAGCCGGGCATGCATCGCCGCATCGTGATGACGTTCGCGGAGCGCGAGCGAATCGGCCTCGCCGCGCACGAAGGCGGCTTCCTCGGCGGGCAGGTCGCGGCCCGGCATCGGCAGCTTGGCGTGGCCGCGCTCCAGCGACGCCCTGTCCGGACCGAAGGAGACTTCCAGCTCGTCGATATCGCCCATGGCGCGCATCGTGGCGCCCGTCACCCGCTTGAATGCGTCGAGCGGCGTCTCCTTGTCGCCGGCGAGGCTCATGCGCCGCGGCCGATCCCCGACGCCACCACCGATTCGGGCAGCTCGCTGTCGAAGCAGCGCTGGAAATACTCCGCCACGACGGGCCGCTCCGCTTCGTCGCACTTGTTGAGGAAGGTGACGCGGAACGCGAAGCCGAGATCGTTGAAGATGCGCGTGTTCTCCGCCCAGGTGATGACGGTGCGCGGCGACATGACGGTCGAGATGTCGCCGTTCATGAAGCCCCGGCGGGTGAGCTCGGCAAGCTGGATCATCTGCTTGCCGCGTTCCAGCCCCTTCTTGTCGGACAGTTCCGGCACCTTGGCGAGGATGATCTTCAGTTCCTCGTCCTCGGGCAGGTAGTTCAAGGTCGCGACCACGTTCCAGCGGTCCATCTGGCCCTGGTTGATCTGCTGGGTGCCGTGATAGAGGCCGGTGGTGTCGCCGAGGCCGACCGTGTTGGAGGTCGCGAACAGCCGGAAGGACGGGTGCGGGCGGATGACCCGGTTCTGGTCGAGCAGCGTCATCTTGCCCTCGACCTCCAGCACGCGCTGGATGACGAACATCACGTCCGGGCGGCCGGCATCGTATTCGTCGAAGACAATGGCGGTCGCGTGCTGGAGCGCCCAGGGCAGCATGCCCTCGCGGAACTCGGTGACCTGCTTGCCGTCGCGCACCACGATGGCATCGCGGCCGACAAGGTCGATGCGGCTCACATGGCTGTCGAGGTTGATGCGGATGCACGGCCAGTTGAGCCGCGCCGCCACCTGCTCGATATGGGTCGACTTGCCGGTGCCGTGATAGCCCTGGATCATCACCCGGCGGTTGTGGGCGAAGCCGGCCAGGATCACGAGCGTGGTCTGTTCGTCGAAATGGTAGGCGGTGTCGATCTCGGGCACGTAGGCGTTCGCCTCCGAGAAGGCGGGCGCGACCATGTCCGTGTCGATCCCGAAGACCTCGCGCACGGAAATTGTCTTGTCGGGCTCGCGGGTATGCGCGTCGCTCTGGATGCCGTGCATCGTGCTCATGCGATTTTCCAACCGGCTTGGTGACAGGCTACCGGGCCGGCGCCGCCGAAAGCGCCTCGTGCAGGACCCGGTAGGCACGGGTTATGGATTTCATTCGTTCCTCCGACGCCGGGCAGCCGCCATTGGCGTCGGGATGGTGGTGCTTGACCAGTTCCTTATAGCGCGATTTCAGCGCGGGGAGAGTCATGTCGTCGGAAAGCGACATGGCGGCCGCGGCCTCCGCTTCCGGGCTCCCCGGCGGCCAGCGCCGCGAAGCCCGCGCGCAGGCGCCGGCGCCGGCGAACAGGCCGAGAGGGTCGTCGAAGTCCGGCGAGACGCTGAAGCGCCCGCCCCCGCGCCGCCTGCCGAACTCCATGCTGCCGCGCACCGCCTCGTCGATATCCGCCGGATCCATGTCCGGGCAGTAGCTCCAGTCGCGGTTGTAGGCGCGGACATGCTCCAGGCAGAACCAGACATAGTCCTGCAACCGGTCGGGCGCGCGCGGCGCCGGGTAGGATGCCGCCGCCATGCAGTCCGGCCAGTCGCAGCGTGTGCCCGGGGCGGGACGCTGTCGGGTGTGATAGACCATGACGGCGGGAGTATGGAAACACCGCACCGAGGGAACAAGGGGGCCGGGCCATGCCTGTCCGCGACGATATCGCCCGCAAGCTCCGCGAGGCCTTCCTGCCGAGCCGGCTTGAAGTGATCGACGAGTCGCACCTGCATGTCGGCCATGTCGGCGCCCGGCCGGGCGGAGAGACGCATTTCCGCGTGGAAATCGCGGCCGGCGCGTTCCGGGGCATGAGCCGCGTGGCCCGGCAGAAGGCCGTCTATGGCGTGCTCGCCGAGGAGCTGGCGGGACCGGTTCATGCGCTGTCGATCCGGGCGACGGACGGATAGCCCGCGTGCGGGCTAGGCCGGCTCCGCCTCGCGGTATTCCTCCGGCCAGAGCGTCCTGACCACCGGGCTCGACCGGGCGAACGCCATGCAGGAGTCGAGGCCGGGACCGCCCTTCATGCTCTCCGCTTCGCTCATGCCGGCCTGGCGGCGCTGATGCTCCCGCCAGGGGCCGAGCGTCTGGTAGGCGCTGGTGCCGAGCGGATAGAGCAGTTCCAGGATATGCGTGCAGCCGGCGGTCCGCCCGTAGCGCTCCTTGACCCGGCGCATCCAGCCCGGGCCGATGCGAAGCCCGACGATGCCGGAGAACGCTTCCGCCGCATCCCCGCACACCGCATAAGGGCTTTCGAGCGTCTCGGCCTCGGCGGCGAGGATGGTCAGGCGATCGTCGAGCGTGAGCCGCACCCGCATCCGGTGCACCGGAACGCCGGGCGCGACCTCCCCGCGCCAGTGGTTCCCGAACGCATAGGTCTTGGTGTCGACGAGTTCGGCCTCGAGGTCCCAGAGCCCGTCCTCGCGCAGGAAGCCCTCGCAGCGGACCTGGCGGCTGTGAAGATGGCGCCGGGGCGCGGGCGGGGAGAGCGGCAAGGGCGAGCGTTTCCTTCGCTGGAGGGTGGGCCGGGCCGGCGGGCGGGAGGCGGGGTCGGGCTCAGGCGAGCCGGCCGTGGCAATGCTTGTATTTCTTGCCTGACCCGCACGGGCAGGGCGCGTTGCGCGCCACCTTGCCCCAGCTCGACGGGTCGCCCGGATCGGGCGGGCCGCTCGGCCGGCGCAACGGACGCGGCGCCGGCGCCGCGGCGCCGTTGCCGGCGAACGCAGGTTCCGGCTCGTCATGCACCTGGCGCCAGTCCTCGCTCTCTTCCGAGCGCGGCATCAGGTCGCTGCTGGGCGCGTTCAACTGCACTTCGAGATGGGCGAGCGTTCCGGTCACCGCCTCGCGCAGCCGCGCCAGCATGGTGTCGAAGAGCTCGAAGGCCTCCTGCTTGTATTCGTTCAGCGGATCCTTCTGCGCATAGGCCCGCAGCCCGATGCCCTGGCGCAGATGGTCGAGCTGGAGCAGGTGCTCCTTCCAGATCTGGTCGAGCAGCTGGAGCAGGACGCTTTTCTCCGCCTGGCGCATGATGTCGGCGCCCCAGTTGGCCGCCTTCTCCGCCATGCGCCGGTCGAGCGCGGTGAGAATGCGCCGGCGGATCTCCTCGTCCGCGATGCCCTCCTCGTCCGCCCATTCGCGGGCCGGGAAGTCGATGGAGAGCACGCGGCGCAGCTCGTTCTGAAGGCCCGGCGCGTCCCACTGCTCCGGCAGCGCCTTCTCCGGAATGTAACGCTCGACGATGTCCTCGACGACCTGGTGGCGCATGTCCACGACCTCGTCATGGACATCGTCGACCTGCATCAGGTCGCGGCGCTGTTCGTAGACGACCTTGCGCTGGTCGTTCATCACATCGTCGAACTTCAGCAGGTTCTTGCGAATCTCGAAATTGCGCGCCTCGACCTTCTGCTGCGCCTTTTCGAGCGCCTTGTTGATCCAGGGATGGACGATGGCCTCGCCTTCCTCGAGGCCGAGCCGGCGCAGCATGCCGTCCATGCGCTCCGAGCCGAAAATGCGCATCAGGTCGTCTTCCAGCGAGACGAAGAACTTGGAGGCGCCGGGGTCGCCCTGCCGCCCGGAGCGTCCGCGAAGCTGGTTGTCGATCCGGCGGCTCTCATGGCGCTCGGTGGCCAGCACGAAGAGGCCGCCGGCCTCGATCACCACATTCCTGTCCCGCGCCACCTGTTCCTCGATGGCGGCGGTGCGCTCCTCGCCCTCGGCGCGGATCAGCATCTCCGCATTGCCGCCGAGCTGGATGTCCGTGCCGCGCCCCGCCATGTTGGTGGCGATGGTCACCGCGCCGGGCTTGCCCGCCTGCGCGATGATGGCGGCTTCCTGTTCGTGGTAGCGCGCATTCAGGATCTGGTGGGCGATCTTCTCGCGCTTCAGCCGCGCGCCCAGCTCCTCCGACTTCTCGATCGAGACCGTGCCGACCAGCACGGGCTGGCGGCGCGCCACGCACTCGCGGATCTGGGCCAGGATGGCGTCGTTCTTTTCCCGCGCCGTGCGGTAGACCTCATCGTCATGGTCCGCGCGCACGGTCGGCAGGTTGGTGGGGATTTCGACGGCCTCGAGGCCGTAGATCTCGGCAAACTCGCCTGCCTCGGTGAGCGCCGTGCCGGTCATGCCGGCGAGCTTGTCATAGAGGCGGAAATAATTCTGGAAGGTGATCTGGGCGAGCGTCTGGTTCTCGAGCTGGACGGGAACCCCCTCCTTGGCCTCCAGCGCCTGGTGCAGCCCCTCCGAGTAGCGGCGGCCCTCCATCGCGCGGCCGGTGAATTCGTCGATGATCACGACCTTGCTGTCGCGGACCATGTAGTCCACGTCGCGCTCGAACAACACATGGGCGCGCAGCGACTGGTTCAGATGGTGGAGCAGGGAGATGTTGTGGATGTCGTAGAGGCTGCCTTCCGTGAGGAGCCCGTGCTTGCGCAGCAGCGCCTCGGCGTGCTCCTGGCCGGTCTCGTTCAGCGTGACGCTGCGCTGCTTCTCGTCCTTCTCGTAATGCTCGGGCAGGATCTCCGCCATCAGCCGGTCGCAGCTCACATAGAGTTCCGACGACTGCTCGGCGGCGCCCGAAATGATGAGCGGCGTGCGCGCCTCGTCGATCAGGATCGAGTCCACCTCGTCGACGATGGCGTAGGCGAAGCGGCGCTGGACCATCTCGTCGAGCGCGAACTTCATGTTGTCGCGCAGATAGTCGAAGCCGAGCTCGTTGTTCGTCCCGTAAGTGACGTCGGCGGCATATTGCCGGCGCCGTTCGCTGTCCGGCAGGCCGTGCGTGATGCAGCCGACGGTAAGGCCGAGGAACTCGTAGATCCGGCCCATCCAGTCGGCGTCGCGCCGGGCGAGATAGTCGTTCACCGTGACGACATGAACGCCCCCGCCGGCGAGCGCGTTCAGATAGACCGGCAGGGTGGCCGCGAGCGTCTTGCCCTCGCCGGTCTTCATTTCCGAGATCGTGCCCTGGTGGAGGACCATGCCGCCCATGAGCTGGACGTCGAAATGGCGCTGGCCGAGCGTGCGCTTGGAGGCTTCGCGCACGGTGGCGAAGGCCTCGACGAGCAGGTCGTCCAGGCCGGCCCCGCCCCGGACCCGCTCGCGGAACTCGTCGGTGCGGGCCCGGAGAGCGCTGTCCGACAGCGCCTCCAGTTCCGGTTCGAGCGCATTGATAGCTGCGACCTCGGGCCGCAGGCGTTTCAGGAAGCGGTCGTTATGGGTGCCGAACAGGCGCTTGGCGACTACGCCGAGCATGATGCGTTCCCCGAAAGATCGCAGGCCGGCCCTGAGGCGTCCCGCCCTTCGGCCAAGATGTAGAAACGCAGCCCGCTGCTGTCAACGGAACGGCCTCGGCGGCAGCGGGTTGCGGGGGATCGGGTCAGACGAACTGGATGTTGTCGGCGGCGAATTTCCCCTTGCGCGGGTCCCGGCGCAACTCATAGCTGATCCGCTGCCCTTCGGCGGGCGCGGACAGGCCCGCGCGCTGCACGGCCGAAATATGGACGAAGACATCGGCCCCGCCCTCGTCCGGCTCGATGAACCCATAGCCCTTGGTCGTGTTGAACCATTTCACGGTACCGGTAGCCATACGAATAGTCACTCCTCAGTCGCGTCACGTCGTTTCTTTCTCGGGGTATTTGTTCAACGTCACGCGACGTGCTCGCGACGCAATCCGCCTTTTCACAATAGCGGACTATACCACGTTTGTGTCCATCAGCGCGCGGATATCCCGCAGTTCTTCCAGAATGCTGCGCAGTTCCGATTCCGGCACGTCCTGCCCCGACAAAGCCCGGCGCGCGCCTTCGATCGTGAAGCGCCGTTCGTGCAGCAGTTCTCGAATGGCGACAATCGTCTCCACATCCTCGGGCCGGTAGTAGCGCCGCCCGCCGGCCCGCTTCAACGGCTGCAATTGCGGGAATTTACTTTCCCAGAAACGCAACACATGGGGCTCGAGACCGACTTCCCGCGCGACTTCCGATATCGTGCGATAGGCGGTCGGGTGCTTTTCCATGGAAGCCGGCGCCTACTCCGCCGCCGCCCGGCTCGCATTGACGCGCTGTTTCAGCACCTGCGAAGCCCGGAACGCGACCACGCGGCGCGGCGGAATGGCGACCTCCTGGCCGGTGCGCGGATTGCGTCCTGTCCGCTCGCCCTTGGTTCGCAGGGCGAAGGTGCCGAAGGAGGAAATCTTGACCGTTCCCTCCGTCTCCAGCGCCTCGGAGAGTTCTTCCAGAACGGCTTCCACGAGCATCGCCGAATCGCTTCGCGAGAGGCCGATATTGCGATAGACCGCCTCGCAGAGGTCGGCGCGCGTCAGGGTCCTGCCAGTCATGCACAGGACGCTAACCCGGACGCGCCGGTCCGGTCAACGCAGACGGAGCCGGGTTTCGGGCTCACCATCGGGCAAGCGCCGCGCCCCAGGTAAAGCCGCCGCCCATGGCCTCGAGCAGCAGCATGTCGCCTTCCGCGATGCGCCCGTCCTCGACGCCGGCCGCCAGCGCCAGGGGCACAGATGCGGCCGAGGTGTTGGCGTGGCGGTCCACGGTGACGATGACCCGGTCGTCGCCGATGCCGAGCTTGCGCCCGGTGGCGCGCAATATGCGCAGATTGGCCTGGTGCGGCACGATCCAGTCGATGGCCTCCGGCCCGAGGCCGTTGGCCGCCAGCGCCTCGTCCACCACCTGGGTGAGGTTCGTGACCGCGTGCTTGAAGACTTCCCGCCCCTTCATCCTGAGATGCCCGACCGTTCCGGTCGATGAGGGGCCGCCATCCACATAGAGCAGCCCGCCATGGCGCCCGTCCGAGTGCAGATGGGTCGACAGCAGATGGCGGGGGTCGTTCCCGCAGGCTTCGAGCACCACGGCGCCTGCGCCGTCCCCGAACAGCACGCTGGTCTCGCGCTCGTTCCAGTCCAGGATGCGCGAAAAGGTCTCCGCCCCGATCACCAGCGCGCTCCGGGCCTGGCCCGCCCGGATGAAATTGTTCGCAACGGCAAGCGCGTAGATGAATCCCGAGCAGACCGCCTGAACGTCGAACGCCACGCCCCGCGTCATGCCGAGCCCGGCCTGGACCGCCGTTGCGGTCGAAGGAAATGTGCGGTCGGGCGTGGCCGTGGCGAGCACGATCAGGTCCAGCTCCCGCGCCTCCCTGCCGGCGGCCGCAAGGGCCCGCCGCGACGCCTCCAGCGCGAGGTCCGAGGTCTTTTCGCCGGGCGCGGCGATCCGTCGCTCCCGGATGCCGGTGCGCTCGCGGATCCAGGCGTCCGACGTGTCCATGCAGGCCGCGAGTTCGTCATTGGTAACGATGCGTTCCGGCAGGTAGGCGCCGACGCCCCGGAACTGCGCCCTCGGACCGGTCAAGAGGCCGTCGCCGCCACCGGCGGCGCCATGCGCTCGAAAGCGGAGCGGACATCGTCGAGGAAACCGTGGCGCACCATATCGACGGCGAAGCCGATGGCATTGGCGAACGCGAAGGCGTCCGAGCCGCCATGGGCCTTGACCACCACGCCGTTCAGCCCGACGAACACGGCGCCGTTGTAGCGGCGCGGGTCGAAACGGTCCCGCACCTTGTCCAGCGCCCGGCGCGCCAGCCAGAATCCCGCCATGCCGGCAACGGAGCTCTTCACCGCGCGCCGCAGCGCTGCGCCGTAGAGGCGCGCCGAACCCTCGAGCGCCTTCAGCGCGACATTGCCGGTGAACCCGTCCGTGACCACCACATCGACGGCGCCGCCGGTAATGTCGTCCCCCTCGATGAAACCCTTGAAATCGAAGGACGGGTCATCGACGGCGCGCAGCCTGGCCGCGGCGTCGCGCAGCGCCGTGCTGCCTTTCAGCTCCTCCTGCCCGACATTCAGCAGCCCGACCGTCGGGCGCCGGCCCATGGCGGCCGATGCGAATGCCGCGCCCATGACCGCGAACTGGAACAGGTTCTCGCCGTCGCACTCGATGTTCGCGCCGAGGTCCAGCATGGCGATCTCGGCCCGCAATGTGGGCATGATCGAGCAGATCGCCGGACGGCCGACGCCCGGAGGCGTGCGCAGCAGGAACTTGGAGATGGCCATCAGGGCGCCGGTATTGCCCGCCGACACGACGCCTGCCGCCTCGCCGTCCCGCACTTTCTGCACGGCGTTCCACATCGACGAGCCTTCGCCGCCGCGCAGTGCCGAGGAGGGCCTGGCGTCGTCGGCGATCGCCTTCTCGGCGGGATGCAGCTCGATCCGGTCGCCCAACGCCTTCAGGCCGGCCAGGCCGCGCTCCATCCGCGCGGGGTCGCCGTGGATCAGGAACCGCGCCTCCGGCCAGCGTTTGCCGGCGATGGCCGCGCCCCGGAGCACGATATCGGGCGCCCGGTCTCCGCCCATGCCGTCGAGCGCAATGACAATGGGGTCGGGCACAGGAAGGAGCCTTAGGCGGCGTCGTCTCTGGCTACGACGACTTCGCGGCCGCGGTAATGGCCGCATTCCGCGCAAACATGGTGCGGGCGCGTCCGTTCGCCGCAATTCGGGCATTCGATATGCGTTTCGGCGCCGAGGCGGTGATGCGAACGCCGCTTGTCGCGGCGCGACCGGCTCACCTTCTTCTTCGGAACAGCCATCGGGCATCCTCTTCCGGATATCTGGCAGCCGCGTTGTCTATACCAAAGCCGCCGGGGCGGCAACCGCCGCCGCCGAAAGCCTTCATTCCGTCGCCGCATCCTGCGGAGCGCCTTCGACGGCCCCGACCAGCCGGTCCGCGACGCCCTGCATTTCCACGGCGACCGTGTCCGCGCCGACCCGGCGCAGCTCCTCGGCCCAGCGGTCGTCATGGGCCCGCGCCACGATGCGCAGACGCGGGAATATGTAGCGCAGCCGGCCGACAATGGTCACCGCGCGCTTCGGGTCGTTGAACGCCACGACGACGGCGCTGGCGTCCCCGACGCCGGCGGCCTCCAGGACTTCGGGGCGCGCGGCGTCGCCGTGGAACACCTCGAAGCCCAGCCGGCGGCCGGCGGCGATATTGTCCGCATGGATATCGATGCCGACAGGCACCCTGCCCGCCTCCCGCAATTGCGCCGCGCATTCCCGCCCGGCGCGCCCGAACCCGGCGACGACGACATGGCCCGCATGCGGCCCCGCAGTCTCCACGCGCTCGCCCGACGCCTGCGCGATGTCGGGCAGGGCGCGGCGGCCCGCGAACGCCAGCAACGGCGTCGCCGCCATGGACAGCGTGACCGCCATGCCGAGAAGCTGCGCGTCGGGCCCGTCGAGCAGCGAGCGGCCGACCGCGGCGCCCAGCAGCACGAAGCCGAACTCGCCGCTGCCCGCGAGCAGCAGCCCGACATAGACGGCCCGCCCGCGCGGCATTCCGAGCGCCGCGCCGATGGCCGCCGCAACGGCGGTCTTGACGACCAGCAGCCCGACCACGATCGCGGCAAGCGCGCCGGCGCGCGCAATGACGCCGCCCGCATCGATGGCCATGCCGACCGTCATGAAGAAGAGCCCGAGCAGCAGGCCGCGGAAGGGCTGGATGACGGCCGCGACCTGGTGGCGGTGGCGGGTGTCGGCCAGCAGCATGCCGGCGAGGAAGGCGCCGAACGCCATCGACAGCCCGGCGAGTTCGGTGGCGAGGCCGGTCGCCAGCACGATCAGCAGGGTCAGCGCGGTGAACGTCTCGATCTGGCCGCCTTCGGAGATCGGCCCGTAAACGGGGCGCACCACCCAGCGGCCCACCGCGAGGATGCCCACCACGGCCACCAGCGCCTTCAGCACCGACCAGAACAGCGCTTCCGCCACTGCCTCGGGCGCGCCGCCGAGCACCAGCGTCACCACGAGGAGCGGGCCGACGGCGATGTCCTGGACCAGCAGCACGGCGAAGGCGGACCGGCCCGCCTGGCTCGTCAGCTCGCCCCGTTCGGCAAGCAATTGCAGCACCATGGCGGTTGAGGACAGCGTGAGGGCCGCCGCTATGACGAAGGCGGCCTGCGGCGGCACCCCGAGCGCGACGCCCGCGCCGGAAAACACCGCCATGGTGACCAGGATCTGCAGCAGGCCCAGCAGGAACTTGCCGCCGCCGAGCGCCCGCAGCCGGTCGAGCGGCAATTCGAGCCCGACCGTGAACAGCAGGAAGACAACGCCGAATTCGGCGAGCGCCCGTGCGCTGTCGATCCGTTCGACCAGGCCGAGCGCATGCGGCCCGATGACGGCGCCGGCGCCGATATATCCCAGCACCGCCGCAAGCCCGAGGCGGCGGAACAGGGGCACGGCCACGACAGCCGCCAGCAGGAAGATCAGGACGTCAGCGAGATAGCTCGGATGGTCCATTCCGGCCTTTCCCGACGCCGGCCGGGCAAGTCGGCTGCCGGCAGGCTCGGCCGCGCATCGCCGGAGCGGCGGTCAGCCGGAACGCTCCAGGGCCGCGATTTCGTCCTTCAGCGCCAGTTTGCGCTTCTTGAGCGCCTGCACTTTCAGGTCGTCGGCGGAGGGGTCGTTTTCAAGAGCGCGGATTTCGTCGTCGAGGGCGGCATGCCGGGCCGCGAGGGCGGCCCGGCGGTCCTGCAAGTCCGTCATGCGCATCTTCCTCTTTGCTGCGATACTGCGGGCGCGCGCCGCCCGCCGGTCCGGTTGCGAGACTGGCCCATGGCGAGCGGTTTGTCACCCCGCCGGCCGCCGATTCCGGCGTAGCGAGGACGAGACGATGAAATCGATTCTGGTGCCGACCAACGACCTGGATTCCCTGGAAAGCGTGCTCGCCGCCGCCGAGCAGCTCCGCGCCTGCGTCGACGGCTGGCTCGAAGCCGCCCATTTCCACACCGACCCGTCCGCCATCATGGCGACGGACGACAGCGGCGCCGCGCTCCCGGCGCTCGTCGAGCGCTTCGAGCGCGAGGACGACCGGCGCGCGGCCGAAGCACGCCGCCGGTTCGAGGCCTTCGCCGAGGCCGCCGGACTCGGCGACCGGGCGGTCTGGTCGGAGAGCGAGACCGGCCTCGACCATCTCGGCAACCATGCCCGCGTATACGACGTGGTGGTGGTGGGCCGGCCGGTGAAAGGATCCAGCGGGCCGTCGCTCGGCACGCTCGAAACGGCGCTGTTCGACAGCGGCCAGGCGATTCTGGCGGTGCCGCCCCGGGTTTCCGCCGAGTTCGGCCGCAACATCCTGATCGCCTGGAACGGCTCCTCGGAGACCGCCCGCACGATCCGCGCGGCGCTGGACCTGCTGCGCCGCGCCGATCGGGTGACCGTGCTGACCGTGACCGGCATGACGGTGCCCGGGCCGACCGGGGAGGCGGTTGCGCGCCAGCTCCGCCGCGAGGGCATCGAGGCGGGCTCGCTGGTCGTCGAGGCCGGGCTCGGGGAGAGCGGCCACAAGACCCTCGAGATCGCGGAAGAGCGGGGCGCCGACCTCCTCATCAAGGGCGGCTATACCCGCGGCCGGCTGCGCCAGGCGCTGTTCGGCGGGCCGACCAACTACATCCTCTTCAATGCGGACCTCCCGGTGTTCATGGCGCATTGACAAGCCGGTCCGGCGTCTGCGACCATCCGCCTGCCGTCGATCTGCGCGGGAGAGTCCGGCTATCCAGGCCGGCGCCGAAGGAGCAACCGCCCCGGAAACTCTCAGGCACCCGGACCGTGCGGGGAGGCAACTCTGGAAAGCGGGCGCATACGCCCCACCGAAGATGTAACGGCGACGCCGGAATCTTTCAGGTCGGACGGACAGAGGGGGCAGACGGGCAGGCCACGGGGCAGGCCCGGAAGCCGGAGGGTCCGCCGATGACCGAATTGATCAAGACGCCGCTTCACGCGATGCACCTCGCCGCCGGCGCGCGCATGGAGCCCTTCGTGGGCTACGACATGCCGCTGCGCTATCCCGAGGGCAGCGTCGCCGAGCACAACCAGGCCCGCAACCGCGCGGCGCTGTTCGATGTCAGCCATATGGGCCAGCTGCGGCTGATGGGCGAGGCCGCGGACGCGGCGCTGGAGACGCTCGTGCCGGGCGATATCCAGGGCCTCGGCGACGGCGCCATGCGCTACACCCTCTTCACCCGCGAGAACGGCGGCATCCTGGACGATCTGATCGTCTCCCGCGTGCCCGGCGGCCTCGGACTGGTGGTCAACGCCGCGCGCCGGAAACACGACACGGAGCATCTTCGCCGCCATCTCGGCGGCAGGGTGGATGTGGTGCCGGAGCCGGACCGCGCCCTGCTGGCCCTGCAGGGGCCGGCGGCGGCGGCGGTGCTGCCGGATTTCGCGGATCTGCCGTTCATGGGCTGGCGCGAGGGCGAGGCCTGCGGCGTGCCGGCCCGCGTCTCGCGGTCGGGCTATACGGGCGAGGACGGGTTCGAGCTGTCGGTCGCCGGGGCCGACGCCGAAGCGCTCGCCGGGCGGCTGCTCGCCCATGAAGCCGTCGCCTGGGCGGGGCTCGATGCGCGCAACTCGCTCAGGCTGGAAGCCGGCCTCTGCCTCTATGGGCGGGACCTCGACGAGGATACCACGCCGCTGGAAGCCGGCCTCGGCTGGACGCTGCCGAAGCGCCGGCGGGAGGAGCGGAACTTCCCCGGCGCGGCGCGCATTCTCGACAATCCTCCCGCCCGGCGCCGCGTCGGCATGAGGCCCGAGGGCCGCGTCATCGCGCGCGAGGGCTCCGACCTGCTCGACAGTTCCGGAGAGCCGGTCGGCTGGGTCGCCAGCGGCGGTTTCTCGCCGGTGCTCGGCGGCCCGGTCGCCATGGGCTACCTGCCGGTCGCACTTGTCGCGCCCGGCACGGAGGTCGCCTTCGATATCCGCGGGAGACCGCGGCCCGGGCGGGTCGTCCGCCTTCCCTTCGTTCCCCACAACTATTTCCGAGGCTGAGAAGTCCGATGGCAGTCAGGACCTACTACACGCGCGAGCATGAATGGGTGCGTATCGAGGACGGTGTCGCGGTCTGCGGCATCACTGACTATGCCCAGACGCAACTGGGCGATGTCGTCTATGTCGAACTGCCGGAGGTGGGCGCGCAGGTCGCGCGCGACGGCGAAGCCGCGGTGGTCGAGAGCACCAAGGCGGCGAGCGACGTCTATGCGCCGCTGACCGGCACCATCGTCGCGGTCAATGAGCGGCTCGAAGAATCGCCCGACCTCGTCAACGAGGCGGCGGAGGATGCAGGCTGGTTCTTCCGCATGGAGCTGGACGACGAGGGCGAACTCGACGAGCTGATGGACGAAGAGGGCTATCAGGCCTTTGTCGAGGAACTCGACTGATGCGCTACCTGCCGATTACCGGCGCCGACCGCAGCGAAATGCTCCGGGCGATCGGCGCGCCGTCGGTCGACGCGCTGTTCTCCGACGTGCCGGAGGATGCGCTGCTGGCGGGGCCGGTTGACCTGCCGCATCATGCCGGCGAGTTCGAGGTCGAGCAGCGCCTCTCGCGCCTTGCGGGGCGGAACCGGGCGGCCGGCGCGGGCCCCTTCTTCTGCGGGGCCGGCAGCTACCGCCACCATATCCCGGCGTCCGTGGACTATCTCATCCAGCGCGGCGAGTTCCTCACCTCCTACACGCCCTACCAGCCGGAAATCGCCCAGGGCACGCTGCAATACCTGTTCGAGTTCCAGACGCAGGTCTGCCTGCTGACCGGGATGGAGGTCGCCAACGCCTCCATGTATGACGGCGCGACCGCCGCGGCCGAGGCCGTGATGATGGCGAACCGCGTGACCCGGCGCTCCAAGGCGGTGGTCTCCGGCAATCTCCACCCGCATTACCGCGACACGGCGGCGACGCTCGCGCGCTTCCAGGGCTTCGCGCTGGAAGCCGGCCCGCCCGCGCCGGCCGGCGGCGAGGACCTGGCGTCGCGCATCGACGGCGACACCTCCTGCGTCGTCGTCCAGTATCCGGACCTGTTCGGCAATATCCGGGACTTCTCGGAACTGGCCGAAGCCGCCCATGCGAAGGGCGCGCTGCTGGTGGTCGTCGTCACCGAAATCGTGGCGCTCGGCGCGCTCCGGCCGCCGGGCGGGATGGGCGCCGACATCGTGGCGGCCGAAGGCCAGTCGCTCGGCAATGCGATGAGCTTCGGCGGCCCGCATCTCGGCCTGTTCGCGGCCCGCACGCGGCACATGCGCCAGATGCCGGGCCGGCTCTGCGGCGAGACCGTGGACGCCGACGGGCGGCGCGGCTACGTGCTGACGCTCGCGACGCGCGAGCAGCATATCCGCCGCGAACGCGCGACCAGCAACATCTGCACCAATTCGGGCCTCTGCTCGCTCGCCTTCACCATCCACCTGACCTTGCTGGGCGAGACGGGCCTGAAGCGCCTCGCCGCGCTCAACCATGCGGGCGCCGTCTCGCTGGCGGACCGGCTGGGCGACCGGGTCGTGACGCCGCATTTCTTCAACGAGTTCACCGTGCGCCTCGACGGCGATGCGGCGGACGCGGTCGAACGCCTTGCGGGCGGGGGCGTCCTTGCGGGCGTGCCGGTCTCGCGCCTCCATCCGGGCGCGGGCCTCGACGACCTGCTGCTCGTCGCGGTGACCGAGACGGCGGGCGCGGACGATATCGACGCGCTCGCGGAGGCGCTCCAATGACCGGCAATTCCCACGACACGGTCTCCGGCGATCTCGGGCTCAGCATCGAGGAGCCGCTGATCTTCGAACAGGACAGCCCCGGCGCGGTGGGCGTGGACTGGCCGGAAGCGGAAGCCGGCGCCGACCGGCTGGGCGGCCTCGCGCGGTCCGGCCCCGTCGGCCTGCCGAGCCTTGCCGAGCCGACGGTGGTGCGCCACTACACGCGGCTCTCGCAGAAGAATTACGGCATCGACACCGGCCTCTTCCCGCTCGGCTCCTGCACCATGAAGCACAATCCGCGCCTGAACGAGCGCATGGCGCGGCTGCCGGGCTTCGCGGACATCCACCCCCTCCAGCCGGAGAGCACGGTGCAGGGGGCGCTCGCGCTCTGCCGGGAGGTGCAGCGCTGGCTCTCGGTGCTGACCGGCATGCCCGGCGTGGCGCTGACGCCCGGCGCCGGCGCGCATGGCGAGCTTTGCGGCATGATGGCGATCCGCGCCGCGCTCGATGCGGGCGGCGAGGCGAGCGCCGACCGGCGGCGCGTGCTGGTGCCGGATTCCGCGCACGGCACCAACCCCGCCACGGCCGCCGCGCTCGGCTTCGAGGTCGTCTCGATCCCGGAGGACGAACGCGGCCGGGTCGATCCGGGCCGCTTCGAGGCATTGGCGGGCGAGGGCGGCGTGGCGGCGGTCATGCTCACCAACCCCAACACCTGCGGCGTGTTCGAGAACGACATCCGCCGCATCGCCGACGCGGTGCACGAAGCGGGCGGCTATTTCTACTGCGACGGGGCCAATTTCAACGCCATCGTCGGGCGGGTCAGGCCGGGCGACCTCGGCGTCGACGCCATGCATATCAACCTGCACAAGACCTTCTCGACCCCGCATGGCGGCGGCGGGCCGGGCTCCGGGCCGGTGGTGTTCTCCGAAGCGCTGGCACCCTACGCGCCGGTGCCGCGCATCGTCGAGGAAGACGGCGTTCTGCGGCTGGAGGAGGCGAACGGCCGGGCCTTCGGGCGGATGAAGGCCTTCCACGGCCAGATGGGCATGTTCGTGCGCGCGCTCGCCTACATGATGAGCCACGGGGCGGACGGGCTCCGGCAGGTCTCGGGCGACGCCGTGCTGAACGCGAACTACCTGCTGCGCCGGCTGGAGGACGTCTATTCCGCGCCCTTCGCCCATTCCGGCCCGGCCATGCACGAGGCGCTGTTCGACGACCGCGCGCTCCGGGACACCGGCGTCTCGACGCTCGACATCGCCAAGGCGATGATCGACGAGGGGTTGCACCCGATGACGGTCTATTTCCCGCTGGTGGTCCACGGCGCCATGCTGGTCGAGCCGACCGAGACCGAGACCCGCGCCAGCCTCGACCGCTTCATCGCCATCATGCGCGGCCTCGCCGAACGCGCGAAGAGCGGCGCCCCGCTGACGGAAGCGCCCTTCCACGCGCCCAGGCGCCGGCTGGACGAAACCCAGGCGGCGCGCAAGCCGGTGCTGCGGTGGCAGGGGGCGAGGGAGTAGCAGGAGAAGGGGCAGTTATTCACCGCCGGTTTCCCGAAAAAACCGCCGCCCGTTCGAGCGGCAAGGCGATCATTACGCCCGGCCGGACGGCGGCGCGGGATTATCGCGATGGCAGACGATTCGCCGGAAGAGGAAACCGGGCGCGGCGCCCTTCCGGGCAGGCCGGAACCCGGCCGCCAGACAAAGCCGCTGCCGCTTCGCGAACTCGCCGAGTTTCATCCCTCCATGGTCCGGTCGAAGCACTCCACAGCCGAGTTCCTGCGCGAGATTCGGGATGAAGGCCCGTAGCAAGGCGTAAATCGCGAATACGCTATTCCGCTAACCCGCCTCCTCGTCATTCTGTTGATTCGCCACTATGGCCGATACAAGACGCTTGGCGTTCTCGCGCAAGTCCGTGGTGACGCCAGCCTTGGAGGCAATCGCATTAAGCCGCCCTTCCACCCGTTCCACAGACCCAAAAAGAATTTCTAACATCCCCCTTCTCGGCGCGTGACGATAATCGTCCGGCATCTGGACGTAATGCCCAAAACTCAGCCGGTCAAGCAAATCGACTAATCCCTCATCCCCGGAAGCTTGTCTCGTAACCCACGCCTTGGCGTCCTCCTCTCCGCCGGCTAGGCACCATACCTCCATGAGTCCCGGAAACAGCGGTGTCTCCATCAGCTGAATTGGATCTGTCCGCTTCAGACGTTCGAGGAATTGAGCCCGGATACCGCCGAATTCCTTCGGTGTCAGGAGCCGTTTTTCAACCGGTTTCGATATATCATGTGTCAAGCCATGTTCTCCCGCCGCCTCCCACACTATGCCATTCAGCCAAGCAAGCGATAATGCATTCTCAAACAGCTTCTCAAGTATTGCCATCCTTTCGTTCATCGGTAGCCACTTTACTAGGTGGAAGACCTCAATGAGTACGTTGCGCAACCGGACAGTACTGCCAGAAAGTGACTGGGAATTTCTTATGAATTCGTCGGCCCCTTCTCCCAATACAGAGAACAGGTCCAGTATTTGTGATGGAGACATGCTTGGTCCAAGCTCAATGATGCGGAAGAGGAGCACTTGGGCCATGTTGCTGTCTTGTGATCGGGTCTCCGCGCAGCGGTTCCGAAATTGGTGGACAGCTTCTTCCCGATCCCGCGAGCACGTTTCGAGAAAACCTGACACCTCCTCGTCGCTCAAAAAGTCGGCAGGCAGAGACAAGGCGAAATACAAGCGAAAATAGCTGCGACTGTATAGCCGGCACTCAATAGAGAATTGGCGCCACGCGTCAGCATCGTAGTGCTTTGGCGGTCGGCTATCAGGGACAGAGGCTCGCGGCAGGTGCTGCCGCAAGTCGTGGAGAAATTGAAGCCGCGCGTTGTCCTGCTTCCCTATAATCTCATCAAGTTTGGATTCTTCTACGGCGTCGCTGTCTTCTACCGCATCCTTCCAAGCGAGATGATAGTCGTTGGGGTCCGAGCCGAAATTCTTCATGAGGTAATGTTGGACCCAGCCGTGCAGCTCCGGATGGTGAATTCGTATCATCTGGATGAACAATCCGTCGGCTGGGTCCAGCCGATCCGCCAAAGGTGCAATGTGGAGCTTCAAGGCGTTGACGGTCCTGACGACATCGCGCGGAGTCGAGACATATTCCGAGCACCAGCAGCTTAGCGCGCGTTCGAGGCGGTCACTGGCTTCGGAGGTCAGGTCCACGCGGTCGAAGATCGCCCTGGTTTCCTCAGCAAGCAAAGACCGTAAATCAAAACCCATAGGCTCAGGAATTGCGAATGAAGCCTGAACGATCTTATCGATATATGCCTTACCATTCTTGACGCCGATTGCTTTTCGCAGGCATTTGGCCAAGTTATCGGGATCGTAGGCGAGAAGGTATCCGACATTCGGAAAATCGGCGACGACACGAATCAGGCGCAGAACCTCAACGGCTTCCTCCGGCTCCAACCGGTCTATATCATCGATGAAAACTACGACCTTCCCGTCGAGGCCAACCAGATCGACTCGGAGTTCCTCGTTAATTTTACGAAGAGACGGCGTTGCCAAACCGGAGATTGCGCCTGCGGTCGAGTCGAGGACTCGGCCAGCGGTACCAGCGGCGGGAATGCCCGAATCGCCGACGATTTTGAGCGGTGCGGCAAGGAACGAGGAGGCCTGTGCATATTTTCGCAGTGCCGTGCGGACGTGCTTGCGGCGTTTAATCGAAAGCAGGTCCGACAGGGCGGAATCCAACTCAGCAAACAGTTGTCCGAGAAGCTCCTCCCGGTTTCCGATAATCCAGGGAGAGAAACGGACAATTCGCAGCCTGTGGTTTTTGCTTTTTTTCTTGAGCCTCCTGAATGCCAGATTGGCGAGCGAAGATTTCCCGGACCCCCATTCACCCTCTATGCCGACGACCAGGCCGCCCGAAAGGTCGTTGCGAAGGAAGGCGTCCGCCAGATGGCGGGCGAGTTTGCGGAAGCCCAGCCTGTCCTGCTTGCGCTTGGTTATGGGGGCGTCATTGTTCAGCTTGGCGTCGCTCATGCCGGCCTTCGATGCGGGAATTCGCAGCGCATATGGCGGGCGCGGCAGGGGATTGCAAGGAAAGTCCGGAATGCGCTCCTACAAACCGCTGGATTTGCTGGATATTCAAAAAATGTTCTGCAATGGGCTTGCACGCTAGGAAAATAGAGCTATATCTGTCCTCCAGACGGGGCCGCGGCGGCCCGGAGGAGAGAGGCCATGCGGGCGGCGAGGGACAGGTTCGGGTGACGGAGGCGGCCGCGCCCTCCTGCGCCGCGGCCGATTCGAAAATCGCTTGTCCATGGACAGGCGAGGTGCGCCCGGCGCGAGGGGCCGGGCGCACAGGTAGAACGACACAAGAGCGCCGGCGGACGGCCGGCTGAAATCGACGCCGGCGGCCGGGAACGGCCGTCCGGGACGCTCGGGACGATCCGGGCCCGCGCCGGGAACGGCGCGGCATCGCTGTTTGACAAGTCGGGAAAGACTGCAAGGCCGGGCGGCGCGCGCACGGCGCATCCGGCGGCGGGCCGGGGCGAGATGTGCATGCGGCCGTCCGCGCAAGACCGGTCTGCGTGTGGCGGCGGCGCGCAGTCCGCGGTTGACAGGGCGGCGGGCGGCGGGCTGGAGTCCGGGTTGCGCGCACAGGCGGCGCCGGCGGGGAGGGCCATGCTGTTCCACCACGCATCGAAGAACCGGCCGTTCCATCTCGGCACCTATCCGATGGAGGTGCTGCCGCGCGACGAGGCGGTGGCCGCGGCCGAGGCGGCGCGGCCGCGGGCCCGGCCCTCCGCGGCCGCGGACGCCGGCGGCGCGCTCGGCCCGGCCGTGCTGCGCTACCGCGAGCTGTTCGCCGGCTTCGCCGAGGGCGGCCCGGCCGCGGAGACGGCGCCCGTGCCGGCCCGGCTCGACCGGCGCGCGGAGGACATCAAGGGCTGCTCCTATTTCATGGATGCGGACCAGGTCGGCATCTGCCGGATACCGGAGAGCGCCTGGCTGGAGGGCCAAAGACCGCTGGAAGGCCACAGCCATGCGGTCGTCATCCTGGTCGCCTGCCCCGCCCTGCCCGACCGGGACAACCTCGCCCGCGCCTGGGTGGAGGAGGCCGTGGCCGCGACGGCCGAAATGCGCGTGCTGGAGATCGCCGGCTGCACTGCCGGGCATATCCGCCAGATGGGCTTCGAGGCCCGCATCCACCATGCCGGCGGCGAGGGCCTCGACCGCGAGCGGCTCGCCGTGCTGGCCGGGCTCTGCCTGCGCGCGGAGGGCGACGGGCTGCGCAACCCCTATATCGAGGGCGGCTTCGCGCTCGCCGCCATCTCCACGAACTACGAGCTGGAATGCGACAGCCCGCTCGGCCCCGGCGCGGCCCGCGCGCGCAACCGGGCGTACCGCAAGGGCATCGCCGGCGCCGTCTCCGGCCGGGAGCGCGCGCGCCGCGCCCGGCGCAAGTCGCACTGGAGCCGCTACCCGATGGAGCAGGTCCGCCGGGTGGACCGGCCGACCACCCTCATCATCGACGAGGAGGTGCCGCGCGTGCCGCAGCGCGCGGCCTTCTTCACCCGCGCAGCCAAGGGCGATCTCGGCGAGAAGTCCCGGCGCGAGCGCGCCCGCTTCGCCTTCAAGCACCCGCTCTCCTTCTCGCAACTCCAACTCATCCGCGCGATGGTGCCCCACCAGGACGGCGAGGCCGCCCCGGAGAGCGACGGGGACCGCTACGGCGACCCGGCCGCCAATGCCCGCGCGGTCAAGGCGCTCTCCTATTTCCTCGGCTCGGACCTGACGGGCATCTGCGAGATCCCGCGCTACGCCTGGTTCTCGCACCGGGAGGACGGCGCGCCGGTCGAGATGTACCACCGCTACGCCGTCGTCATGCTGATCGACCAGGGCTACGACACCATGGAGGGGGCGAGCGGCGACGACTGGATTTCCGGCGCGCAGTCCATGCGCGGCTATCTGCGCGGCGCGGAGATAGCCGGCATCATGGGCGAGACGCTGCGAGGGCTGGGATTCCCCTCCCGCGCGCAGACCAATGCCGACAGCGACGTGCTGCACATTCCGCTGCTGCTCTGGGCGGGGCTCGGCGAACTCAGCCGCATCGGCGAGCTGGTGCTCAACCCCTTCGTCGGCCCGCGCTTCAAGTCCGTCGTGCTGACCACCGACATGCCGATGGAGGTGGACCGGCCGATAGATTTCGGCCTCCAGTATTTCTGCGACCATTGCCACAAATGCGACCGGGAGTGCCCCTGCGACGCGATTCCGCACGGGGACAAGGTGATGTTCAACGGCTACGAGATGTGGAAGCCGGACGTGGAGCGCTGCACCCGCTACCGGCTGACCAACATGCGCGGCTCGGCCTGCGGGCGCTGCATGAAGACCTGCCCGCTCAACAAGGTGGTGGACATGGACGGCGGCCT
>JAJDYL010000087.1 GCA_022825195.1 Alphaproteobacteria bacterium | reverse complement strand
CTGGCCCAAACCCCGGACCCGGCACCCGTGGCCAAGCGTGCGCTTCGCCGTCACTACCCGAGGTAGGAGCCGGATGCGTTAGCGCGCACGTCCGGATCTGTGCGGGGGGCGCCGGGAAACCGGCGTCCCTACCGCGACCGTGGAGTGGGCCTTCTCGCGCCGACCTCCCTATACTTGCCGCCATCCCCAACGCCGGAGCCGTCATGCGCGATGCCCCTCTCGATGTCCTTGCCGTCGGTAACGCCATGCTGGACGTGCTGGTCCATGTGGACGATGGCTGGCTGGCCGGGCACGGCGTCGAAAAGGGAGTCATGACCCTGGTCGACGAGCCGACGGCGGCCGCGCTGCACGGCAAGGTCGAGCCGGCAGCGGTGGCGTCCGGCGGGTCTGCCGGCAACACGGCCGCCGGCCTCGCCTCCCTCGGGGCCCGGACCGGCTATATCGGGCGGGTGCGGAACGACGATGCGGGCGAGGCCTTCCGCCGCGACATCCGCAAGGCCGGCGTGCGCTTCGACACGCCGGCCGCGACCTCGGGCGCCGCCACCGGGCGCTGCCTCGTCTTCGTCACGCCCGACGCCGAGCGCAGCATGCTCACCATGCTGGGCGCCGCCGCCGAGATCGAACCCGCGGACATCGACGAGGCGGCGGCGGCGCGCGCGGCCGTCACCTATCTCGAAGGCTATCTGTGGGATGCGCCCAAGGCCAAGGCGGCGATGGTGAAGCTGGCGGACGCCGCGCGCGCCGCCGGACGCAAGGTCGCGCTCACCCTCTCGGACCCGTTCTGCGTCGCGCGGCACCGGGAGACCTTCCTCGAACTGATCGCCGAACGGGTGGACATACTGTTCGCGAACGAGGAGGAGGCCGTGTCGCTCACGGGGGCGGCCGGGCTCCGAGACGCGGCCGAAGCCGTGTCCGGGATGGTGGAAACGGCGGCGCTTACGCGCAGCGCGGAGGGCTCGCTGATCGTCTCCGGCAGCGAGCGGCACGAGGTGCCGGCGGCCCGCGTCCAGCGGCTCGTGGATACCACCGGGGCGGGCGACCTCTACGCCGCCGGCTTCCTGCATGCCTATACCCGGTCCCGCCCGCTTGCCGAGTGCGCCTGGCTTGGCGGGCTCGCCGCCGCCCGGATCATCGAGCAGATGGGCGCGCGCTCCGCCGGTTCGCTCGCCGGCCTGCCCGCCATCGCTTCCGCGGGCGTCGGGAACCCATGCGCGGCCGCGTGATACCGCAGCTCCGGCTCTGGAGCGGCGTCGTCCTGTTCGCCTATGTCGCGGGCCATCTGCTGAACCACACTTTCGGCCTCGCCTCCGTGGAGGCGATGGAGGCCGGGCGGCGCGTCTTCGCCGGCATCTGGCGCAGCCCGCCGGGCACGGCGCTGCTCGTCGGCAGCTTCGCCGTCCACGGCGCGCTTTCGGTCGCGCGGCTCTTCCGCAAGCGCGACCTGAGGATGCCGGCATGGGAAGCAGCGCAGCAGCTTCTGGGCCTCACGATCCCCTTCCTGCTCTGCCTGCACATGCTGGGCACGCTGGGGCTCTCGCTGCAGTTCGGTATGGACCCGAGCTATCCCTTCGTCCTCTGGGCGACCTGGAGCGACCCGCTGCAGCAGATCGCGCTCATGGCCGCTGCCTGGACGCATGGATGCATCGGCATGCATTTCTGGCTGCGTCTCCAGGCCTGGTACCGGACGGGCCTGCCGTTCTTCTTCGCGGCGGCGCTGCTGCTGCCGGCGCTGGCGCTGGCGGGCTTCGCGGTCGGCGGGCGCGACGTGCTGGCGCTGGCGGCGGCGGAGTCTGGCTGGGTCGGCGCGATGCTGGAACAGATCCGTTTCCCCGGCCCCGCCGGGGTCGAGTGGGTCCAGAGCATCGAGGCGCGGATGAGCGCCATGACCGGCATGGCCGTGGCGGCCCTGGTCGCCTGGCGGCTGGTCCGCGCGCTCCGGGCCCGGCGGCGCCGGCCGGTCCGGATCACCTATCCGGACGGCCGCATGGTGCGGGCCGAGCCGGGCGCCACCCTGCTGGAAGTGAGCCGCGCCGCCGGCATTCCCCACGCCTCCGTCTGCGGCGGGCGCGGGCGGTGCTCCACCTGCCGGGTGCATGTCTCGCGCGGCTTCGACAGGCTGCCGCCCCCCGATGAGGGCGAGAGCGCCCTGCTCAAGCGCATCGGGGCGCCGGAGCGGGTGAGGCTCGCCTGCCGCACGGTGCCGGAAGGGGACGTGACGCTCACGCCGCTATTGCCTGCGTCCGCCGGTCCGGTCGAGGCGCGGGCGCGGACGGGCACGCAACAGGGGGCGGAGCGCGAGATCGCGATCCTGTTCGCCGACCTCCGCGCCTTCACCCGGCTGTCCGAGGACAAGCTGCCCTATGACGTGGTGTTCCTGCTGAACCGGTATTTCCTCGCCATGGGGCGTGCGGTCGAGGAGGAAGGCGGCCATGTGGACAAGTTCATCGGCGACGGCGTGATGGCCCTGTTCGGGATCGACGGCGACCCCGGCGCCGGCTGCCGCAGCGCGCTGCAGGCGGTGCGCGCTATGGCGGCGGCCCTGGACGAGCTCAACGAGGCGCTCGGCGAGGAGCTGGCGGAGCCGCTCCGCATCGGGGTCGGACTCCATGCCGGCCCGGTCATCGTCGGCGAGATGGGCTACAGCCGCGCCACCTCGGTCACCGCCATCGGCGATGCGGTAAATGTCGCGAGCCGGTTGGAGCCGATGACCAAGGAGTTCGCCTGCCAGGCCGTGATCTCGCAGCGCGTCGTGCGCCTCGCCGGGGCCGATTTCTCCGGGTTCCCGTCGCGCCTCGTCGAGATACGCGGCCGCGAGCGCCCGCTCCGCGTCTATCCCGTGGTGGATGGCGGCGACATCCCCCCGCCGGCCTGACGCGGGCGGCAGCAGGAATAGGAGGCCCGGCGATGATCGAGCTGTTCCGGGGCGACATCACGGCGCTTGCGGTAGACGCCATCGTCAATGCCGCCAACGAAACCCTGCTCGGCGGCGGCGGCGTGGACGGCGCCATCCACCGGGCCGCAGGTCCCGACCTTCTGGCCGAATGCCGGACGCTCGGCGGATGCCCCACCGGCGAGGCGCGCATCACCGCCGGCTACCGGCTGCCGGCCCGCCATGTCATCCACACGGTCGGGCCCGTCTGGCGCGAAGCCGGGACCGAGGACGCGCTGCTCGCCGCCTGCTACCGCAATTGCTTCACGCTCGCGCGGGAGCACGGCCTCGGCTCCATCGCCTTCCCGGCCATCTCGACGGGCGTTTACGGCTTCCCGGCGGACCGCGCGGCCGGCATCGCGGTTGCCGGCGCGCGGGCCCATGGCGCGGGCTTCGCGCGCATTGTCTTCACCTGCTTCGACGCGGCGACGGAAGCGCTCTACCGCCGGGAACTGGCCGCCTGAGCCTCGTCAGGGCCAGAGGGCGTCGAGCGGGAAGGAGACCGCCTCGAAGGGCGGCGCGGAGACCGCGTCGTCGTCGCGCAGCGCGGCGATGAGCGCCCAGGCGCCCTCGCGCAGTTCGAAGACCTCCAGGTCGCGCGCCGCCGGATCGACGAACCAGAGGTGGCTGACGCCCTCGCGCGCATAGACCGGGCGCTTGCCGTGGCGGTCGAGGTCGCGGGTCGAAGGCGAAAGCACCTCGCAGACCCAGTCGGGGGCGAGGGTGAAATAGGGCGTATCGGGCAGTTCCGGCATCCGCTCCCGCCGCCAGCCGGCGATGTCGGGCACGAGGATGTCTTCGCCGGGATGCAGTTCCGGTTCGTCGAGGATCCACCAGCCGCCGGGTCCGCCGCCATAGCCGAAGGGATCGCCGATCTTGGCGCCGAGCGCCGAACTGGCGTGCGCATGACGCGGGGCCGGCCGCGGATTGGTATGGAGCGTACCGGCGACGACCTCGGCCACCTTGTGCGGCGGGGCCTCCAGCACGTCGCGGTAGGTCGCCCGGCGTCGGGAACGGAGGGTGGCAGCCTGTTGCCGGCTCATGTCATCGGCCTTGCGGGCGGGCAGGGCGGCGAAGATAGCACGGCGCACCCCCGCGCGACAGGAAGCGCAGTCCCCGCGGCCGGGCTACACGTCCAGTCCCAGCAACCGGAAGGCGGTCCGAAGCAGGGGCGGGGCCGGGGCCTCGACTTCGAGCCTGACCCGGCCGCGCGGATGGTCCAGGGCGATCGCGCGGGCGTGGAGATGCAGGCGCCGTTCGAGGCCGATGCCTTCCAGGAAAGCCGCCCTGCCCCCGTATTTCCCGTCGCCCAGGATCGGGCAGCCGACGGCCGCCATATGCGCGCGAAGCTGGTGCGTGCGCCCGGTCAGCGGCCGGAGCGCCAGCCGGGCGGCGCGCCTGCCGGCGCGGGCGAGGGTCTCATAGTCGGTGACGGCCCGCTTGCCGTCCTCATCGACACCGACCCGCTCGCCGCCGGGGCGTCCGCGCTTCGCCAGCGCCAGCGCGATGCGCCCGGAAGGCGGCTCCGGCGCGCCGGCAGTCACCGCCCAGTAGAGCTTCTCGGCCTCCCGCGCCCGGAAGGCCGCCGTCAGCCGCGCCGCATCGGCCGCGCTCCGCGCCAGCAGCAGCACGCCGCTCGTGTCCCTGTCGAGCCGGTGGACGAGGCGCGGGCGCTCGGGCGCATCGAAGCGCAGCGCCTCCAGCATGCCGTCGAGGTGGCGCCCGGTGCCCTTGCCGCCCTGGACGGCGAGGCCGGCCGGCTTGTCGAGCGCGATCACCGCCTCGTCGAGATGCAGCACCCAGCCGCGCACCTCTTCCACCACGCTTTCCGGCAGCGCCATGGGCCGGGGCTCCGGCGGCGGGCCGGACGGCGGCAGGCGCACGACGGCGCCGGCCTCCAGCCGGTCGCCGGCGCGGGCGCGCCGCCCGTCCACGCGCACTTGGCCCGTGCGCAGCAGCTTGTGAAGACGGCCCTGCGGCAGGCCGGGAAGGCGGCGCGCAACCCAGCGGTCGAGCCGCTGCCCGGCTTCGTGGACCGCCACCGTCTCCATCTGCACGCCCGTCATAGCAGCAGGCGCGCGAGCCGGGCGCCGGCGAGAAAGGCGAGGATGCCGAGCGCGACGGAGCCTGCCGTGTAGAAGGCCGCGCTCGCCCACTCGCCTCGTCCGGCCAGCCCGACCGCGTCGAGCGAATAGGCGGAGAAGGTGGTGAAGCCGCCGAGGAAGCCGACGGTGAGGAAGGTGCGCAGCTCCGCCGAAAGCGAAAGCCCCTGCGCCAGCAGGGCCGCCACCAGCCCCATGGCAAGCGAGCCCAGCACGTTCACAGCCATGGTGCCCGCGGGAAACTCCGGTCCGAGAATCCTCGCCGCCTGCACGACCATGAGCCAGCGCGCAAGCGCGCCGAGCGCCCCGCCGGCGGCGACCGCGATCCAGAGGCTCATCCGTCCCGCTTCCGGGCCCAGGCGGCCAGGCGTTCGGCGATGCCGGCCTCGGCGCCGCGGCCGTCCGGGCGGTAGAACCGTTGGCGCTCCATGCCGTCCGGGAAGTAGTTCACGCCGGCGAAGGCGTCCGGTTCGTTGTGGTCGTAGGCATAGCCCTCGCCGTAGCCGAGGTCCTTCATCAGCCGGGTAGGCGCGTTCAGGCTGTGCATCGGCGGCATGAGCGAGCCGGTCTCGCGCGCCGAGCGCATGGCCTCGCCGAAGGCCGCGTAGGCGGCGTTGGACTTGGGCGCGGTCGCCAGGTGCAGCACCGTCTGCGCGAGCGCGAGTTCGCCTTCGGGGCTGCCGAGCCGTTCATAGGCCTCCCAGCCGGCAAGCGCGGCAGGCAGTGCGCTCGGGTCCGCGAGCCCCACATCCTCCGATGCGAAGCGCGCCAGCCGGCGGGCGATGTAGCGCGGGTCCTCGCCGCCGTCGAGCATCCGCGCGAGCCAGTAGAGGGCGGCGTCCGCATCCGATCCCCGCAGCGATTTGTGCAGCGCGCTGATGAGGTTGTAGTGGCCTTCGCGGTCCTTGTCGTAGACCGGCGCGCGGCGCTGGGCGACGCGGGCGAGGCCGGCGGCGTCGAGCACCGGCCCGCCGGCGACCTCCTCGGCGAGGTTGAGCAGGTAGCGCCCGTCGCCGTCCGCCAGCGCCTTGAGCGCCGTGCGCGCGCCCTCGTCCAGCGGCAGCGGCGCGCCCAGGCTCGCCTCGGCCCGCTGCAACAGGGTCTCCAGCCCGTCCTCGTCGAGCCGGCGCAGCACCATCACCTGGGCGCGCGAGAGCAGCGCCGCATTCAGCTCGAAGGACGGGTTCTCCGTGGTCGCGCCGACCAGCACCACCGTGCCGGTCTCGACCCAGGGCAGGAAACCGTCCTGCTGGGCGCGGTTGAAGCGGTGGATTTCGTCCACGAACAGCATGGTGCCGCGGCCCGCCTCGCGCCTTTGCTCGGCCTCGGCGAAGACCTTGCGCAGGTCCGCCACGCCCGAGAAGACGGCCGACAGCGCGGTGAAATGCAGGTTCGCCGCGCCGGCCAGCAGGCGCGCGATCGTGGTCTTGCCGCATCCGGGCGGCCCCCAGAACACGAGCGAGGCGAGCCGCCCGCCCGCCAGCATCCGCCCGACCGGCCCGTCCGGCCCCAGCACATGGTCCTGCCCGACCACCTCGGCCAGCGTCGCCGGGCGGAGGCGGTCGGCCAGCGGGCGCGGCGCTTCGTCGGAAAGTCCCGCGGCCTGGAACAGCGAACCGGTCATCGGAAGATTGTCGTCAGCGAACGCCCGCCGCGCCAGATCGAAATGCGCCACGGGCGGTCGCCGGCCCCCAGAATGGCCTCCGCATCGGCTGTATCGTCGGGCTCCTGCCCGTCGATGCTGCGCAGCAGGTCTCCCGGCCGGAAGCCGTGGCGCGCGGCCGGCGCATTGCGGGCGACATCGGCGATGAGCACGCCGGCATCGGGCCCGTTGAAGCCGAATTCCTCGATCACCGCCGGCGAGAGGTTGACGATCTCGGCTCCGGCGAGCGGGTGCCGGCCGGTCAGCCGCCTCGGGTCGCGCGGCGGGTTCTCGGGCGGCAGCTCGACCGGAACGGAGAGAACCGCCTCCCTGCCGCGCCGGAGGATTCCGAACGCGGCCGTTCCGCCCGGCGGGAGCGTCGTCATGCGGAACCGCAGCGCCGCCCGGTCGAGCACCGGATGCCCGTCGATGGACAGGATCACGTCGCCCCGGGCGCCGCCCGCCCGCGCAAACGGCCCGTCGGCGCGCGCCGCGTTGACCAGCAGCCCGCCCGGCCGGGGGAGGCCGAGCGCCTCGGCGAGGTCGGTCGTCACGGGCTGGCTCTCGATGCCGAGCCAGGGACGGACGACGCGCCCGCCCCGCCGCGCGCTTTCGACCATGACGCGCACCAGGTTGGACGGGATGGCGAAGCCGACGCCGTGCGAACCGCCGCTGCGCGAGAAGATCGCCGTGTTCACGCCGATGACCTCGCCGGCGAGATTGACCAGCGCGCCGCCGGAATTGCCCGGATTGATCGCGGCGTCCGTCTGGATGAAGTAGCCGGGGCCGCGCACCGCGGGGCCCGTGCGCGCGAGCGCCGAGACGATGCCGGAAGTGACGGTCTGGCCGACGCCGAAGGGGTTGCCGATGGCCAGCACGAGGTCGCCGACTTCGAGGTCGTCGGAATCGCCCAGCACGGCCGGCTGGAGCGTCCCGCCGTCGAGTTCGGCCCGGAGCAGCGCCAGGTCGCTGCGCTCGTCGGAGACCACGAGCTGCGCCGGATATTCCCGCCGGTCGGCCAGCACGACCTTGATCGCGCCTGCATTCCCGATGACATGGTGATTGGTCACGATCAGCCCGTCCGCGCCGACGACCACGCCGGAACCGAGCGAGTTCTGCGCCCGCTGCCGCCGCCGGTCGCCGAAATCGAAGAAGCGGCGGAAGAAGGGATCGTTGAGAAAGGGGAAGCTGGAAAACGGCTGCCTGCGCTCGACCCGGCGCCCCGATGCGAAGATGTTGACGACCGCGGGCCGGACGGCGCGCACCACCGGGGCGAAGGAGAGCTGCAGCTGCCCGGCCGAGTCCGGGGCGATGCGGGTCTCGTGCGCCGCCGCCGGCTGGAAGGCCAGCAGCATCGCCGCCAGCAGCCATCGCAGGATCGTCGGGCGGCGCATGCGGGCTATTGCAGCGCGTGCAGTTCCTCGTCGGTGGGGAAGCGCCCGGCCGCCTTCTTGGAGAACAGCATTTCGCCGCCGCGCCGGATTTCGAAGACGCCGCCCCCGCCCTTGACCAGTTCCACGGCAAGGCCGGTGTTCGCCTGCAATATGTCCCTCGCACGGAGGGCGCGCGGCTCGTAGTTTCAAGCCACGCAATATTCGATGGACAGGGTCCGCTCGGACATCGGGGTTGCGCCTCCTCGCGAAGGATATGCCGGCATGGTGACCCCAACGGGGATCGAACCCGTGTCTCCACCTTGAAAGGGTGGTGTCCTAACCTCTAGACGATGGGGTCTCGCCAAGGCGGGCGGGATACCCCGTCCGGCCCCGCTTGGCAAGCGGGGCGGTTCCCCGTTCCCCCGGCTGCCGCATGCGCGCATCCCGCCCCGGTTTGCATCCGGTATGCCTGCGGCGCCCTCCGCCAATGCCGGGGCGGCTGCGGAGAGACCGGCGAAAGTGTCAGGATATGTCATGAGATGTCATGTTTTGTCATGTTCTCCATGCGCGGAGCGCATATTCGCCGGCCCGTTCCGGCATAGCGCCGGTCGTTCGCAAGGCATCGCGGCCTCCTCGCCGGTCCCCGGTCCCGGATGCCCGGTTGCCGGAGGCGCGTCCCTTCCCCGCGCATGATGCGCGCGCGTTTCGCGGCGGCGCGCCCGTGCGCCCGCGCGCGCGAGGCGGCGGGGGCGGGCCTTGCGGCCAACGCCGCCGCCGGTCGGGGTCGGGGTCGTTCATGGTCATTCGTGCCTCCTTGGGGGCAAAGGGCGGGACGGGCGGTCCCTGTTTCGCGCATATCGTGCGCCGGTGCGTGCGCGGGCGGGCGTATCGCGGCGGCGCGGTTCGTGCGCCTGATTGCCCGCGCGCACGGGCGCGCGGCGACAGGCCGGGCAGAGGGCGCACCCTTCCCGTCCGCTCACGCCGGGGGGATTGCGGCCCTCCAGCCATGCTTTCTGCAGAAAAGCGGAACGGCGGCCCCGGGAGCCGCCTTTCTCTCATGCCTATTCTACACCATTTCGCCGTAAGTCAAGCAATTTCTGGAACAAAAATGAAAACATTGGACAGCTTTCTTACAACCCATTGGATCGGCAGGATAATACCAGCGACCCCGATTCGGGACCCATGTCTTCTTCTCGTCATGCCCGGAACAAGTCCGGGCATGACGGAAGAGCCTGTCGAAGGAGGGTGGTTGGGGCGCGCCGGGCGCCAAAGCCGTCATGGGTTCCGGTCAACGGCCGCCCGTATCACATGAGGCGAAACAGCCGCAGGCGGATGTGCGAACCCGGTACCCCCGGGGGCCGGACCGTACGGGTACACGGAGGTTCGTTTACGCCGATGTGTCCTGCGGGGCGAACGGATTTCCTCGTCGGGTGTTCCCTCACCAGCCCCGCATCACGGAGGCCACGGCCATGCCGATGGCGGCCTGGACCGGTTCGACGACGGGCATGCCGAGGGCCTGCGACAGGGCGGCGCGCTGGTCGGCCATGCCGGCGCAGCCGAGCACCAGTACGTCCGCGCCGTCGCGGTCGCGAAGGTCCCGCCCGGTCTCCAGCAGGCGGGCGCGGGTGCGCACCGGGTCCGAGAGCTCGACCACTTCGAGGTCCACCGGCCGGTCCCCGGCGAATCGCGCGCCCAGGCCCATCTGGCGGACATAGCGCAGGTGCCGCGGCACGGAGCGCGCGAGTATCGCGAGCACGCCGACCCGCTCGCCGAGCGTGAGCGCCGTCAGCAGCCCGGCCTCGGCAATGCCGACGACCGGCTTTCCGGTGTCCTCGCGGAGCACATGCAGGCCGGGGTCGGAAAAGCAGGCGAGCACCAGCGCGTCCGCACCGCCCTCCGCCGCCATTTCGCGCAAATGCGGCACGACGCCGTCAGCGTCTCCCTGGCTCTGGATGCCGGGCGGCCCCGAGCGGTTGGTCGCGGCGCGGATTTCGGGCCCGTCCGCCATCCGGAAGGGCGCGGCCGCCCGGTCGATGGCCTCGGTCACGGCCTCGGTGCTGTTGGGATTGACGACGAGAATCTCAGTCATGGCGTTACCTTGTTCCGGATCCGGGTCGCCTGTCCCGCGAATTAGGAGAAGCGCCCGGTCGGGGGGAGACCGGGCGCTTCAGGGCGTCGAAGACTGCGGGACGAGAGGGGGAGTCCCAACACGGCGAGATAGCCGCATGCAGCCTTTGTGACCATGATATAGGACGGATTGTCGCGCTTGACAAGCCCGGATAGACGAATTTCTGCAAAAAGGTCAACTTTCAGCGAGCATTCCGCAGATGAGCGCGGCGCAGCGCCGCGGGTCCTCGAAAGGGACGAGGTGGCCGGCGCCGGAGAATGTCGCCAGCTTTCCTTTCGGGACCCGGCGGGCGCAGTCGGCCTGCACCGTCGCCGCCCAGCTGGGGTTGCCGGCGGTGCCGCCGTCCACGCTCGCCACGAAGGTCACGGGCCGGGCGATGCGGGCGAGACCCTCGAATGTGGAGGGGTCGAGCGCGGCTTCGTAATTGTGCGCTTCCAGCGGCCCGGGGCAGGCCAGTTGCCAGCCGCCGTCGGCCGCGGGGTGCAGCGAGCCCCGGCAATGGCCGGTCAGCGCCTCGGGGTCGAAGCCGCGATAGGCGTCCCGCCCGGCGAGCGCCAGCCGGAAGGCCTCCGGGTCGGCCCAGCGCGGCCGGCGCCTGAGCGCCATCGCGGAGAGTTCGCGCGACGCCGCGACCGAAAGCGCCCGCGCCGCATGGTCGAGCGGCGGCGAGACAGGCGGCTCGAAGGCCGTGAACGCCTCCCAGGGCTCGCGCCCGAACACGCCGGCGAGCCTGAGCCCGGCCACGCCGCAAAAGCTGTGCGAGGCATAGAAGAAGCGCGCGCCGGATGCATCCGCCCGCACCGCCCGGCAGACCCGGTCGAGATCGGCGGCATAGCGGTCGAAACCGGGCATGTCCTCCGGCAGGCCGGATCCGCCATGCCCGCGCGCATCGTAGGCATAGACCCGGAAGCGGCTCGCGAGCAGGCGGAGCATGGGTGCATAGCCGCCCGCCGGGAATCCGTTCGCGTGGCCCCAGAGCAGGGCCGGCGCGCCGGCCTTTCCCTCGCGCAGGCGGTAGAGGCTCAGTTCCAGGCCGTCATCCGCGGCGACGACCAGCCTGTCGGCGAACGGAGAGGGAAGGGAAGGCGGCCGCGCAGCGCCCGGCTTCATGCCGCCCGCACGGCGCCGATGCCCATCGCATGGGCCTTCACCGCCTCTCCGAAGGCGGCGAAGATGGCGCGCGCGAACGCGTTGTGCTGGTAGAGCGTCTCCGGGTGCCACTGCACGCCGAGACAGAAGGCGCCGCCCGGTCGCGAAATACCCTCGATCGCCCCGTCCGGCGCAAGGGCCTCGACCATGAACCCGTCGGCCACCCGGTCCAGCCCTTCGGCATGGAGCGAGTTCACCATCTCGATGGCGCGGCCTCCGGCGATGCGCCGCAGCAGGCCTCCTTCCGCCAGCATGACGGCGTGGCGCAGCGCGGCGCGCCCGCCCATCGGACGGGTCTTGACCGAGCGGTGGTCCTGGCAGCCCGGCACCTTGTGCACGAACTGGTGGAGCGTGCCGCCGAACGCGACATTCAGCTCCTGGATGCCGCGGCAGATCGCGAGCACCGGCACGCCCTGGCGCGCGGCTTCCCGGAGCATGGGCAGGGTGGTGGCGTCGCGTCCGGGATCGAAATTGGTGTTCTCGGGGTCCGGCTCCTGGCCGTAGAGATGCGGCTGGACATTGGAGGGGCTGCCGGTGGTGACGATGCCGTCGAAGCGCGAGACGAGGTCCGGAATGTCGATATGCTCGCCGACCGGCGGAACGAGCAGCGGCGCGGCGCCGACCACCTCCACCATGACCTCGGCGAAACGGGAATGGACCGAATGGACCGGAAAGGCATGGAAAGTCTTCGTGCAGGCCGAAATTCCGACCAGAGGCATCGTCACGGCATCGTGCTCCAGCAGCGGCGAATCGCGGGACTATAACAGAAGGAATCCACAGCCGGGGACTATCGCGCCCTCGGATGGGCGGCGCGGAAGACCTTCTCCAGGTGGGCCACATCCACGGCGGTGTAGCGCTGCGTCGTGGCGAGCGAGGCGTGGCCGAGTAGCTCCTGGATGCTGCGCAGGTCGGCCCCGGCGCCCAGCAGATGGGTGGCGAAGCTGTGCCGCAGCGCGTGCGGGGTCGTGCTTTCCGGCAGGTCCAGCCGGGCGCGCAGCCGCCGCATGCGGAGTTGCGCGACGCCGGCCTGCAGGCGCCCGCCGCGCGCGCCCACGAAGAACGGACCGCTGGAAGGCAGCGGATAGGGACAGTTCCTGCGGTAGTCGTCGGCCGCCTCGCGGACCGCCGGCAGCAGCGGCACGACCCGCTCCTTGCGCCCCTTGCCGGTGACGCGCAGCGTGTCGCCGGCCTGGAACGCCCGTCCGTCGAGCGCCAATGCCTCGCCGATCCGCAGGCCCGCCCCGTAAAGCAGGGAGAACAGCGCCAGGTCGCGGCGGTTCTGCCAGTCCTCGCCGGCTGCGGCGAGCAGGCGGTCGGTCTCGTCCTGGGCGAGCGCCTTCGGCACCGGGCGCGGCAGTTTGGGCGTGCGGATGCCGGTGAGCGCCGCCGCGTCGCCCACGCCCCGGCGGGCCAGCCAGCGCAGCCAGTTCCGCAGCGCCGACAGGCCGCGGGCGCGCGACGCGGCGCCCATGCCCCCGCGGGCGCGCTTCGCGAGCCAGGCGCGAATTTCGCGCGGCTCGATCTTCCCCAGCCCCGTCGGCGAGACGGGCTCGGCCGTATAGCCTTCCAGGAAGGCGACGAAGTCCCCGGCGTCCCGCCGGTAGCCCGAGACGGTGTGCCCGGAGAAACCGCGTTCATGCGCGAGCCAGCCGCGCCAGTCCTCCAGCAATTTCTCGGTCTCGGGTGTCACAGCACTTCCGGCGGGTCCAGAAGCGCCGGGAGCTGGGCGGAGATCGTGCGCGCGAGGAACACCAGCAGTTCGGTCCCCTGTCCGTCCTCGAAGTGCCCGGCGTCGTGCGAAGAGAGCGCCAGCAGGCCGGCCGGGCAGCGCATTCGCGGCGTGAGGCGCAGCAGCGCCTGGCTGGCGACCCTGTCCGCCTCCGCGCCGAAGACGTCCGGCGGTCCCTCTTCCAGCCCGCCTTCGAGCCGCGCGATGCCGACGCCGATCAGCCCGTCCACGCGGCCCGGCGCAAGCGCGGCGAACCCCGGCCCGGCCGGAAGCGCCTCGGCGCGGGTCTCGAATGCGAGCACCGCCCCGTCGCAGCCGAGCCGTTCGGGCCACTCTGCGGCGACGACGGCGGCGAGACGGCCGAACCGGCGCACGCCGATCGCGGCCAGCGCCGCATCGTGGACCCTCGACATGCTGGTCTGGTTGTTCGCCCCGATATCGAGCAATTGGTGCAGCGCGTGGCGCAGTTCGCTGTTGTTCTGCCGCTCGCGCTCGACCATGGCGCGCTGCAGGTCCACCACGCCGCCTTCGTCGCGCCCCGGCGGCGCGAGCACCGTCAGCAGGTCCGGGTTGCGGCGCAGGAAATCGGGGTTGCGGCGGAGATAGTCCGCGACATCGTCCGGCAGGGGATCGGACACGGGGGCGCGCCCTAGTCCGCGGCGTCGGCCAGGTCGAGGATCGACTGTCCGGTCTTGCGCCAGTCCGCGAGGAAGGCTTCGAGCCCCGCATCGGTCAGCGGATGGCGGTAGAGCTGACGGAGGATCTGCGGCGGCACCGTGGCCGCATGGGCGCCGCAGCGCGCGGCCTCGACGATGTGCAGCGGACCGCGCACCGAGGCGGCCAGCACCTCGGTGCGGATGCCGTCATAGGCGCGGTAGATCTCGCAGATGTCGCGCACGAGGCCGATGCCGTCCAGCCCCAGATCGTCGAGCCGCCCGACGAAGGGGGATATGAAGCCGGCTCCGGCGCGCGCCGCCAGCAGCGCCTGCTGGGGCGTGAAGCAGAGCGTGACATTGACAACGCGGCCCTCGTCCGCAAGCGCCCGGCATGTGCGCAGCCCGTCCACGGTGAGCGGCACCTTGACCGCCACATTGGGCGCGATGGCGGCAAGCCGCCGGCCCTCCGCCAGCATGGTGTCGTGGTCGGTCGCGGTGACTTCCGCGCTCACCGGCCCGTCCACCAGGGCGCAGATGTCGGCGATCGCCTCCAGCAGCGGGCGCCCGCTCTTCGCGATCAGCGAGGGGTTGGTGGTGACGCCGTCGACCATGCCGGCCCCGGCCATGTCGCGGATTTCCGCCAGATCGGCGGTATCGACAAAGAATTTCATGGCAACGCGCCCTTATCGTCAGCTCGAACCGCTATGACTCTATACATGTCCGTCCCCGCCCGCGCCATAACCGTGCCGGTGCTCCTGCCCCTGCCGCTGCCCGGCCCCTACGATTACCGGGGCGAGGGATTCGCTCCGGGCGACATCGTGGAAGTGCCGCTGGGGCGCCGGTTCGTGGCGGGCGTGGTCTGGGACGGCGGACCGGGCGGCGTCGATCCGGGCCGCCTGAAGCCGATCGAGCGCGGATTCCGGGTCCCGCCGATGCGCCCGGCGCTCCGCCGCTTCGTCGCGCGGGTCGCGAACTACACGCTGTCGCCGCCGGGCTCGGTGCTGCGCATGGCGCTGAGCGTGCCGGCGGCGCTGGAGCCGCCGAAACCGCGCCGCGCCTGGCGGCTGGCGGATATCCCGCCGCCGGCCATGCGCGCAACGCCGCAGCGCCGGCTGGTGCTGGAATTGCTGCAGGGCGGCGGCGCGCTCACGGCGGCTGAAATCGCCGGTGAGACAGGCGTCGGGCCGGGCGTGCTCAAGGGCCTTGCGGCGCTGGGCGCGGTCGAGCCTGTGGCGCTGCCGCCCAGGCCCCTCTTCGCCCCGCCGGACCCGGACGGCGCGCGCGTTGCGCTGACGGGCGAACAGGCGGCAGCGGCGGCGGAACTGGGCGGGACGGGGTTCGGCGTCTGTCTGCTGGAGGGCGTCGCGGGGTCGGGCAAGACGGAGGTCTATTTCGAGGCGGTCGCCTCCGCGCTCCGGCAGGGCCGGCAGGCGCTGATCCTGCTGCCGGAGATCGCCTTGACGGCGCAATGGATGCAGCGCTTCGAGGCGCGTTTCGGGGTGCGGCCGCTCGCCTGGCATTCCGACCTGCCGGCGGGCGAGCGCCGCACCGGCTGGCGGGCGGTCGCGGAGGGCGCGGCGCGGGTGGTCGTCGGCGCGCGCTCGGCGCTGTTCCTGCCCTTCCCGGCGCTCGGCGCCATCGTGGTGGACGAGGAGCATGAGCCGGCCTTCAAGCAGGAGGACGGCGTCGCCTACCACGCCCGCGACATGGCCGTGCTGCGCGCCCGGCTGGAGGATGTGCCGGTCGTGCTCGCCTCCGCCACGCCGTCGCTCGAAAGCGAGGAGAACGCCGATGCCGGGCGCTACCGCCGCCTCGGGCTGGCGGAGCGCTACCGGCGCGCGGCGCTGCCGGAGGTGTCGCTGATCGACCTGCGCCGGAATCCGCCTGCGCGCGGGCAGTGGCTGGCGGCGCCCCTGGAAGCCGCGCTCCGCACGGCCCTCGACGCCGGCGAGCAGGCGCTGCTGTTCCTCAACCGGCGGGGCTATGCGCCGCTCACGCTCTGCCGCGCCTGCGGACACCGCATCGAATGCCGCCATTGCAGCGCCTGGCTGGTGGAGCACCGCCTCGCGGGGCGGCTGCAATGCCACCATTGCGGCTTCGCGGGCCCGCCGCCCGCAAAATGCCCGGCCTGCGGGGCGGAAGAGAGCCTCGCCGCCTGCGGGCCCGGCGTGGAGCGGATTGCGGAGGAGGCGGCGGCGCTCTTCCCCGAGGCGCGGCTCGGCGTGTTTTCGAGCGACAGCGTGCGCGGGCCGCGCGCCGCCGCGGAATTCGTCGCGAGGGTGGAGGCGCGCGAGATCGACCTGATCGTCGGCACGCAGCTTGCCGCCAAGGGGCACCACTTTCCGTGGCTGACGGCCGTCGGCGTCGTGGACGGCGATCTCGGCCTCGCCGGCGGCGACTTGCGCGCCTCGGAGCGCACCCACCAGCTGCTCACGCAGGTCGCCGGCCGCGCCGGGCGGGCGGAGCGGCCGGGCCGCGTGCTGGTGCAGACCTGGCAGCCGGAGAACCCGGTGATGCAGGCGCTGGCCTCGGGTAACCGGCAGGCGTTCCTGGCGGCGGAGCGGGAGGGGCGCCGCGCGGCCGGCATGCCGCCATACGGCAGGCTGGCGGCGCTGGTGCTGGCCTCGCGCGATGCGGCGGCGGTGGAGAGCGCGGCCCGCACGCTCGCCCGCGCCGCGCCGGC